>NZ_LMSN01000015.1:0-476450 GCF_001428425.1 Nocardioides sp. Soil777 | reverse complement strand
CCCAGAACCGGCGATCGAACTCACGTGGATGCTTCGGACGACCCATGACAACAACTCCTCAAACAGTGAGGTGTTGCATCACTTCCTAGAACCCGCCGTCGTCCCAGGGGTCCGTTCGTCACGGACTACCCCGGGAGGGTGGCGCTCACCGCGGGGGCGGGAGCGCGTCGGTCGACTCGAGCTGCCCCATCCCGGTGAGCATGAGCAGGTCGGCGACCACCGCCCGGAGCTGCGCGAGCACCACCTCGACCGAGAGCGCGTCGCTGCGCTCGACCTGCGCGGTGGCCATGCCGACGGCGAGCAGCGCGGGCTGGGCCGCGACGGCCATCCGGTCGGCCTGCAGCTCGTCGGCCACGAGGTCGACGGCCGCGGCCAGCTCGCGGGTGACCATCGGGTACGACGACGGGAAGGCCCGCTGCTTGTACGCCGACACGGCGACGTGGCGCACGAGCACCCGCGTGCTGCGCAACGACCGGTCGAGCGGGTCCACCAGCTCGACCATGCGTCTCAGCCCACCCTTGTGACGCACCCGGAAGGGGCTCGAGGCCACCACGTCCAGGCCCTCGTCGGCCGCCGAGCGGAGCTCCTGGATGAGGTAGTCGGTCTGGCGCGCGTCGGCGAGCACCTCGAGCGCGTGGTCGACCTCCCCGTCGACCATCACGTCGGCCGCCGCGCGCAGCAGTGCGGCGACCTTGCGCAGCACCTCGGAGGCCTGCTCCCGCGGCCGGCGCAACGGGGCTGCGGGCACCACGGTCGCGGCGACCAGGGCGACGCAACCACCGATGAGGGCGTCGGTCCAGCGCGTGAAGGCGGCACCCGGGTCCGCGATGAGGGTGGTGATGACGATCGACTGCACGGCGGCCTGGGTCACCAGCAGCTGACCGCCGTCGAGCAGGAAGGCCAGCGACATGGCCAGGGCCACCACCAGCGACACCTGCCACCAGCCGGACCCGAGCCAGAAGACCAGCAGGTCGCCGAGCAGCACCCCGACCGCGACCCCGATGGTCACCTCGGCGACCCGTCGCAGGCGCTGCCCGTACGACGTGCCGAGGCTGACGACCGCGGCGATCGGCGCGAAGAACGGGGTCTGGTGACCGAGGAGGTCGGCGGCGATGAACCACGCGATGCCGGCGGCGAGGGCGCACTGGGCGATGGCGAACGACTTCGAGCGCAGCCGGGCCGCCCGGACTCGCAGCGACGTACGACCGCGGCTCCACATCCGGTCGAGCGGCCCGTCGGCGGGTGCGGCCATCATCCGGCCATCCTCGCACCGTCCCACGCCGGAGCCGGGCCGGAACCCGCCCGCGGACACGGGACGCCCCGCGCTTGTGAAGGTCGGCACAACGCGCGAGGATCGCCCCCACCCCAGGAGGTGACGAGTGGTCAACCCCATCGACCCGACGTCGGCGGCGTTCCTCTACGCCGAGAGCCGCACCCAGCCGATGCACGTCGGCGGGCTGCAGCTCTTCGAGAAGCCCGAGGGGGCGGGGCGCGACTACGCCCGGCAGATGTACGCCCAGGTGAGCGCCACCGAGGAGATCGCGCCGCTGTTCCTCAAGCGGCCGCACCGCTCGCTCGGCACCGCCGGCCAGCTGGTGTGGGTCGAGGACGAGCACTTCGACATCGAGCACCACGTCCGGCACAGCGCGCTCCCTCGGCCCGGTCGGGTGCGCGAGCTCCTCGACCTCTCCTCGCGACTGCACAGCCAGCGGCTCGCCTGGGAGCGGCCCCTGTGGGAGGCGCACGTCGTGGAGGGGCTGCGCGACGGCCGGGTCGCGATGTACACCAAGACCCACCACGCGCTCGTCGACGGCGTCTCGGCGATGCGGCTGCTGGCCAGCGTGCTCTCCACCGACCCCGACCGGCGCAACATGCCGGCCCCCTGGGCGGCCCGACCGGCCAGCGCCAAGGCGCAGCGCACCCACGACGACGCCGAGTCGTCGCTGGCGCAGCTGCCGATGACCGCGCTGCGTACGGCGTTCGGCATCTCCGCCGAGGCGGCCGGGATGCCCTCGGCGCTCCTCAAGACGATCACCCGCGGCGTCCGCAACGAGACGTCGGCCGTCTCGCTCTACGCGCCGCGGACGATGTTCAACCAGAGCATCACCGGGTCCCGCCGCTTCGCCGCGCAGGACTGGCCGATCGAGCGGATGCGGGCCATCGGTGCCGCGACGGGCAGCACCATCAACGACGTGGTGCTGGCCATGTGCAGCGGCGCCCTGCGGGCCTACCTGCTCGACCACGACGCGCTGCCCGACACCGGGCTGGTGGCGATGGTGCCGGTGGGGCTCAACGCCAAGCAGTCGCAGGTGGCCTCGGCCGACGGCGGCAACGCGGTCGGCTCGGTCATGGTCCAGCTGGCCACCGATCTCGCCGACCCGGCGGCCCGGCTGGTCGCGATCCACCGGTCGATGCGCGACGGCAAGCAGGCACTGTCGTCGATGACCCCCACGCAGATCCTGGCCATGAGCGCGATCGGCATGGCGCCGTCGATCCTCACGCCGATGCTGCGGATGCAGGGCGTCGTCCGACCGCCCTTCAACGTCATCATCAGCAACGTGCCGGGGCCCCGCACCACCCACTACTTCAACGGCGCCCGGTTGGTCGGTACCTACCCGTTGTCGATCCCGATCAACGGGATGGCCCTCAACATCACGTGCACGTCGTACGACGGCAAGATGGGCTTCGGCCTCACCGGCTGCCGGCGGACGGTCCCGCACCTGCAGCGGCTGCTCGGGCACCTCGACGACGAGCTCACGGCGCTGGAGAGTGCGGCGGGAGCTCGCTGAAGCCGCCCCCGAGACGGGCGTCGACGGCCGTGAGCCGGGCCCGGGTGATCGCCGCGACGGTCGGCAGGCCGGCCAGGTCGGCGTTGGACCCGGGTCGCGTGGGCTCGGGCCAGTTGATGCTCAGGCAGTGCCGGGTGCCGCCGTCCTCGGCGTTGGCCAGCGCGACCGCGTGACCCGTGGTGCCGCTCCCCGCGAAGGGATCGACCACGGTGACGTCAGACGGCATGGTGCCGAGGATCCGGCGCACCAGGCCGGTCGGCTTGGGTGACTCGAACACGTGGCCCACGAGGTCCTTGAGCTCGGCGACCGCGGTGTCGGTCGAGCCGATCTCCTCGCTGGGCCAGATGGTGCGCAGCTTCTTGCGGCGTCCGCCGTCGCGGTGCAGCCAGTCCCGCTGGAAGACGTCGACCCGCTCGCCCAGCTTGCCCTGGATGGTCCGGCACACCAGGTCGTCGGGACGCTCGTCGACCAGCGGGGCCGACCAGCGCCACACGGCCGGGCGGCCGTCGCCGAAGACGGGCAGCACCTCGACGGCCCCGTCGAAGGCCGCGCTCGCCACCCGCCCGCTGACCGGGTCGCCGTACAGCGGGAAGTGCAGGGTGCGTGCGGTGATCGGGTTGAACTTCTTGTTGGTGTTGCGCAGCGGCAGGTGGCGGAAGCGCCGCCCGTCCGGCGCGGTCAGCGGGAAGTCGCCCTCGTCGACGTGCTCGGCGCTGCTCGCGTCGACGGCGCACCGGCGCGGGTCGCGGGCATACACCAGGACGTACTCGTGGCTGGTGGCGAAGCCGTTCCCCAGCTGGCGCCCCTTGGGGTTGAGGTTGACCACCACCTGGGCGAGGAAGCACTGCTCCCCGAAGACCTCGTCGAGCAGCAGCCTCAGCCGGGCCGCCTCGTTGTCGTCGATGCTGATGAAGAGCGCCCCGCGGTCGGAGAGGACGTCGCGGACCGCCTCCAGCCGAGGTCGCATCATCTCCACCCACGCCCCGTGCCGGCCCGCCCGGGCGCCGTCGGCGGCGCGGAAGCGGTCGGCGTACGCGAAGTCGTTGCCCGTGTTGTAGGGCGGGTCGGTGTAGACGAGGTCGACGCTGCCCGGGGCCAGCGACCGCAGCACGTCGAGGTTGTCCCCCTCGACGAAGGTGTTGCACGGGCGGCCGGTCACGTCGGCACCCTACGAGTCCGCAGCGCCTCGCGGCGTGACCTGCCGCGACCCGGGCAGTTGTCAGGTCATGAGGAAGCTCGCCGCACTCGCGCTCGCCGTCCCCCTGCTCGCCGCCTCGCCCGCCGCGACCAGCCCGTCGTACGCCGCGCCGGCAGCCGCGCCGACGGCCGCCACGTCCGCCGCCACGTCCGCCGCACCGTCGGCCGCGGCCGGCGTGAAGGTCGTCGAGGACTGCGTCACGTCGGTCCCCGATCCGGGCTCGAGCACGCCGGTGCAGATCTGCTACTCGCTCTTCAAGCCGGCCGGAGCCTCACGCCAGCGCCCGGTGCCGATGATCTGGCACAGCCATGGCTGGGGCGGCTCGCGGACGAAGGACCCGGCGGCGTTCGCGACGTTCCTCGACAGCAGGTACGGCGTGCTGTCCTTCGACCAGCGCGGCTTCGGCGAGTCCGGGGGTCACGCCTACGTCGAGAACCCGGACGTCGAGGGCAAGGACGTGGCCCGGCTCATCCGCCTGATGAGCCGCCTGCCGTGGGTCCGGCAGGACGGGCCGGGCGACCCGCGGCTCGGTGCCATCGGCGGGTCGTACGGCGGCGGCTACCAGTTCCTCGCGGCGTTCACGAGCCTGGAGCGTCGGGGCGTGCCGGTGCTCGACGCGATGGCACCGGAGATCACGTGGCACGACCTCAACGAGAGCCTGGCGCCCGAGGGCGTCGTCCGCACCGAGTGGGCCCTGGCCCTGTCGGCCGCCTCGGTGCCGACCGACGCCCTGCCGCCGCGGGTCTACAAGGCACTGGTCGAGGGCGCCGCGACGGGCACCTGGCCCGACGGGTCGATCCCGGGGACCGAGGACATGCCGGAGTTCTTCGGCCGCAACGGCCCGGCCTTCCATGTCGCCCAGGGGCGCCGGCTCGACATCCCGGTGCTCCTCGGCCAGGGCACGACCGACAGCCTCTTCCCCCTCCAGCAGGGCCTGGCCAACTGGCGGTCGGCGATCACCCGCCGGGCCCGCCGCGACAGCATCTTCGTGGCCTACAACGGTGGTCACGTGCTGCCCGGGGTGTTGCCCCGCGGGATCTCGGTGACCTCCGACCCGTGCTCGGAGCGGCTCGCGGGCGGCGACTTCGAGGCGCTGAGCAAGCGGTTCTTCGACGAGCAGCTCAAGGGGCGTCGTACCGGGCTGGGCGGCTACGGCCGGCTCCACCTCGCCACCCCGGCCTCGATGTGCACGACCGTCCGCTCCCCCGCCCCGACCGCCACGCTGCCCGTCGGGACGGTGACCAGCCCCACGGCCGCGGGCGCGCCGCTGGCCTACGAGATCGCGCCCGGCCCGCTGCGGCTCGCCGGCACCCCGCACCTGACCGGGACCGTGACCGCGCTCGGAGTCCGCAACCGTGCGTTCTACGGCCTGGCCGTGGGCACCAGCCCGGCCGACGCGACGCTGGTGCAGAACAACGTGCTGCCCCTCGACGAGCCCTCCCCCGTGGTGGGCCAGCCGCGCCGGATCGCATTGCCCTCCGTGGCGGTCGACGTGCCGGCCGGGCAGCGGCTCTACCTGCTCGTCTCGGCGCTCAGCGACACCTTCGTGGGGATGAGCAGCCGTACGCCGGGACTGGTCACGATCGAGGACACTCGAGCACACCTGCCCCTCCTGTCACCCTGATCCCTTTACTGTGGAGCGCGTGCCTGCCTCGAACCGACTGACCGCGGCCGCCACGGCCGGTGCCCTCACGTGCGCGCTCGTCGTGGCTGCCACGCCGACCAGCGCCGACCCCGGGTCCGGCCCGGCGGCCGGCTCCCAGCCCCGGTCCGACGACCGTGCCGGTGACGGGACGGGCCTCACGCGCGCCCAGCGCCGCGCCCTGGCCGACCCCGGCCGCGTGCAGCGGACGCCCGGCCAGACCTCCGACGGCGTGCCCGGCGACATCGCCGAGCCGTGGCCGGCCGGACGACGCGGCAAGGCCACCGTGACCACCGACGTCACCTACGACATCGCCCCCGGCATCCAGATCCGCGAGTGGGACCAGGTCGACGCGCGGGGACCGATCCGCGCCAACCTGCTCACCGTGGACCTCAACGCCGCCAACATCTCCGTCGACCACCTCGGCCCCAAGTACGTCGTCCGCCGCAAGACGGTGAGCCAGCTCGGCGCGAGGGACGGGGCCATCGGCGCCGTCAACGGTGACTTCTTCGACATCTCCGACACCGGCGTCGCCCTCGGGCCCGCCGTCGACCGCGAGCGCGGCATCATCAACGGCCCGGCGACGGGCTGGATCCCGGAGAACGCCTCCTTCTACCTCGACTCCACCGGCTACCACGTCGGCGCCATGGTGACGAAGACCAAGCTGCGCCAGCGCCCGCGCTGGCCGGTCTCCGGCCTCAACGCCGCGACCGTCGCGGACAACACCCTCGGCCTCTACACCTCCGACTGGGGCTGGACCAAGGGCTACTCGGTCACCGACGGCGACAAGGACACCCGTGAGGTGGTCATCGTCAACGGTCGGATCAAGTCCAACACGAAGGTGCTGTCCAAGGGCCGCAAGGTCAGGGGCCAGGTGCTCGTCGGCCGCGGCTCGGCGGCCAAGCTGCTCAAGCAGCTCAAGGTCGGGCGCAAGGCGACCTTCAAGTACAAGACCAAGCCCGGCGCCACCATGGCCGTCTCCGGGGATCGTTCGATCCTCCTCGACGGCGTCCGGACCGTCATCAACGACCGGCTGATGCACCCCCGCACGGCCGTGGGCATCGACGCCGACGGACGCAAGCTGCTCTTCCTCGTCATCGACGGCCGGTCCGCCTCCAGCCGGGGCTACACGATGGTCGAGCTGGCCAACATGATGATCGCCCTCGGCGCGGAGAATGCCCTCAACCTCGACGGCGGCGGGTCCTCCACGCTCTACTCCCGCAAGGTGACCGGCGAGATGGGTGTCATCAACGAGCCGTCCGACGGCAGCGAGCGCAAGGTGGCCAACGGGCTCGGCATCTTCTACGACGGGGTGTTCCCGCCGATCGCGCCGCCCGTCACCCCGCCGCCGGTTCCCGCCCCGGCCCCCACCCCGCCGCCGACGACGCCGGTCCCCTGATCGTCGGCCAATCCTCGTGACGGTCGGCTGCTCCCGGGTGACGATCGGCTGATCGTGCCGGCGCGGGTCCCGCCCCCGGCGGGGGTCGGGTCAGGGGGTCTCGACCAGGAAGAGGGCGACCGAGGTCATCGCGACCATGCACTGCACCCCGACCTTGGGCACGATGCCCGTCACCTCGTAGCCGTCGAAGGTCTGGGCGAGCTCGATGCCGGTCGGCTCGTCACAGCCCACGGCCACCACCGCGCCCATCAGGGTCTGCCCCGCCGGTACGTCGATCCCCCGCACGGCGTCCCGCACCTGCGGGCCGAGGTCGGCGCCGAAGCCGGAGACGAAGTCGTCCAGCGCCGCCCGGTCCTCCAGCGGCACGGGTCGCGGGCTGACCTCACCATCGGCGTTGGAGACGCTGATGATGCGCGTCGTCGTCGTGGTGGCGGTTTCGCCGGCCACGAGCACGGCGCCACCGCCGGTCGACGTGGCCCCCTCACCGCCGGTCGCGCTGGCGGAGTCGCCGGGCTCGGGCGCCGACTCCTCGCTCGTCGGGGCGCTCGACGTGGGCTCGGTCGCGCTGTCGGCACCGCCCCCGTCGGACTGGCCGCAGGCCGAGAGGGTGACGGTGGCGAGGGTGGCCGCCAGGACGATCCGGACCGGTGCGCTGCGCATCATGTGCCTCATGGTGACTGGGACGATAGCGACGCCCCGGCCGTTCCCGACGCGAGCGCGCCCGTGCGCCGCCAGAGCCCCGCCCAGCGCCCCACCCCCTCGGGCCGGCGCCCCGCCATCGCTACGACCGGGCCCTGCCCGACCCACGGCCGGCGCCTAGGCTCGCCCTCATGCCTCGCTTCACCCGCGCCGAGCTCGAGTCCTTCCGCGGCGCGGAGGTGCCCGACCTGCTCGGCCCCGGGCTCCGGTTGCTGTTCGTGGGGATCAATCCGGGACTGTGGACCGCTGCGACGAGCACGCACTTCGCGCACCCGGTCAACCGCTTCTACCCGGCCCTCCTCGAGGCGGGCGTCATCGATCGCCGCATCGACCCCGCCGCCGGGATGACCGAGGAGGACCGGGACTACCTGCGGGCGCGGGGCATCGGCATCACCAACCTCGTGCGTCGAGCCACCGCCCGGGCCGACGAGCTCACCCGCGAGGAGCTGCGCGAGGGGGCCACGGCCCTGACCGGGTTGGTCGAGGCCCAGCACCCCCGGGTCGTCGCCGTCGCCGGGATCACGGCCTACCGGCAGGCCTTCGCGCTGCCGCGGGCCGTGGTCGGGGAGCAGCCCGAGCCCCTGGCGGGAGCACGGCTGTGGGTGGTGCCCAACCCCAGCGGCCTCAACGCGCACCACACCGTGGCCACGCTGGCCGAGGCGTACGCCGAGCCGGCTCGCGCCGCGGGGGTGCTCGGCTGATCCGCGGCGGGCCGCTCATCCCGACCACGGCTCCTCGTCGCGGCGTCCACCGCCGCCGGGGTCGTCCAGCTCGCCCTCGAACACATCGGCACGGTCGACGATGAGCACCGCCCGGCGGCGTCCCGGCCCGGGCACCTCGACGGCCCCGGACAGCTCGTGGGACGCATCGAGGAACTCCGCGAGCAGGAACCGCAGCCACGCCCCTGCCGCGGCGACACCGGTCCTCCCGACCAGGTGGAGGCAGCACCCCTCTGCGCACGGGACCCAGGGACAGGGCCCCACGGGCTGCCCGGGCCAGATCCGTGCCATCCGCCGGGGCATCGCCCGCGCCCGGCCGCGGTGGTCGTGCACCGGGTGCCGGCCGAAGCCCGCGAGGAACACCACGTCGTCCGGTGGCAGGACCGGCGCCACGAGCAGGCGCTCGCGGCGGGGCGCCGTGGGGTGGCCGCGGAGGTCGCCGGGGTGGTCGCCGGGGTGGTCGCTGGGATGGTCAGTGGAGAGATCTTGGGGGCGATCAGCCATGGGGACTCCTCGGGGTGGGTGGTCGCCGGCAGCGTGCCCCCGCGCCCCGGTGGCCCAACCGCGGAGATCGGCATCTGTGGAAGGTCACGCCCCAGACGCTCGCGAGGACCACCGACAACGTCGGCCGGGCGGCGTACGGCTGTGGAGGGCGGCACGCCCTCGTCGTCCTGTGGACGCAAACCGGCCCGGCGAACGCCGTCGAGCGCCACCCTGTGGGTCGCGCGTGCACGCCCGGGCGGGACAGGGCAGGCTGGGCGCGTGGCCCCGCCCGAAGACCAGACCGACCAGCCGCTCGACGACCAACCGGTCCGCGAGGCGGTGCGGGAGTACGCCGCCCTCCAGCCCGGCCTGGTGCCCATCACCGCGCGCTTCGTGGAGCTGACCCGGACCCTGCTCGACGACGCGGGTATCAACTACCTGAGCGTCGACGGCCGCACCAAGAGCGTCGCGTCCTTCGCCGCCAAGGCCGCGCGCACCGTCGAGGGCCGGCTGCTCTACCCGGACCCGCTGCGCCAGATCACCGACCAGGTCGGCGTCCGCGTCATCACCTACGTCCACGCCGACGTGGCCGCCGTCGCCGGCCTGCTCGACGACGAGCTCAGCATGCTCGACGACCGCGACCTCGGCCTGGAGACCGCGCGCGAGGGCCGCTTCGGCTACGCCAGCCGGCACCTGCTCGTGACGCCGGACGCCCCCGCCCCCGCGTCGTACGACGACCTCGCCGGACACCGCGCCAGCATCCAGGTGCGCACGGTCCTGCAGCACGCGTGGGCCGAGTTCGAGCACGACATCCGCTACAAGGGCACGGTCCCGGCCGAGCACGCCCTCGACCTCGACCGCCGCTTCACCCTCGCCGCCGGGCTGCTCGAGCTCGCCGACCAGGAGTTCTCCGCGATCCGCGAGCGACTCCAGGCCGCCGCGCCGCACCAGCCGCACGAGGAGGACCCGAGCGACCCGCGGATCAGCGGGCAGGAGCTCGCGACGTTCCTGGCCGGGCAGTACGCCGACGCGGGCTGGTCGCACACCGACCACTACGGCTGGATCGCCGGGCTGCTGCTCGAGCTCGGTGTCACCTCGCTCGACGAGCTGTCCGCGCTGCTGACGTCGGTCGACCCCGACGCCATCATCCGGCGGATGGGCTACCGCTACCCCGCCGGCGCCGTGCGTCGCCTCGACGACGCGCTGCTCGCGATCTTCGGGCGCCAGTACGTCGACCTCACCGGCAATGCACACCGGGTGCCCCTGCTCACCGCGCGGCTCGAAAAGCTCAGCACGCCCGGCACCTGACCGGCCCTCAAATAGGGTGAGGCCATGCGCCTGCCGAGCTGGACCACGTACACCCCGATCCTGGCGGCGGTGATGCTGGTGCTGACCTGGGGGCGCTACCCCGGGCCGGTCGTCCTGGTCCTGGTCGCCGTCCTGCTCATGGGTGCCGTGGTCAGCGCCGTCCACCACGCCGAGGTGGTGGCGCACAAGGTCGGCGAACCCTTCGGGTCGCTGCTGCTCGCGGTGGCGGTCACGATCATCGAGGTCGGCCTGATCGTCACCTTGATGGTGACGAGCAAGGGCGACACCTCGGGGCTCGCGCGCGACACCGTCTTCGCCGCGGTGATGATCACCATCAACGGGATCATGGGCCTGTCCCTGCTGGTGAGTGCGCGCCGGCACCGGATGGCCGTCTTCAACCCCGAGGGCACCGCGTCCGCGCTGACCACCGTGATCATCCTGGCCACGATCTGCCTGGTGCTGCCGACCTTCACCACCTCCGAGAGCGGACCGGAGTACTCCGGCACCCAGCTGGCCTTCGTGGCCGTCGCGTCGCTGGTGCTCTACGGCATGTTCGTGGTGACGCAGACCGGGGAGTACCGCGACTTCTTCCTCCCGGTCGGTCGCGACGGCGTCACGCTCGACCAGGACGGCGACGGCCACGCCGACCCGCCGTCCCGGCGTACGACCCTCACCAGCCTGGCCCTGCTCGTCGTGTCCCTCGTCTCCGTGGTGGGCCTGGCCAAGGTCGAGTCCCCCTCGATCGAGGACGCGGTCGACGCCGTCGGCTTCCCCAACGCAGTCGTCGGCGTGGTGATCGCCCTGCTGGTGCTGGCCCCCGAGTCGATCGCCGCCGTGCGAGCCGCTGCGCGCGAGCGGGTGCAGGTCAGCCTCAACCTCGCGCTCGGCTCGGCGATGGCGTCGATCGGCCTCACCATCCCGGCCATCGCGATCGCCTCGATCTGGCTCGACGGACCGCTGGCGCTCGGCCTCGACAGCGTCCAGATCGTGATGCTCTTCATGACCGTGATCGTCAGCATCCTTACGGTGCTGCCCGGTCGCTCCAAGCCACTGCAGGGCGGCGTGCACCTCGTGCTGCTCGCGGCGTTCGTGTTCCTGACGATCGCTCCCTGACGCGTCGTACGACGTCCGCGGGCGGTGCCGGCGCGTGCCTGCGCGGCGTACGGGTGAGGACGCCCCCGGCAACTGGCGGCGCCCGACACCCTGGCCCGTCGTCGACGTGTCGGCGCCCGCCAGTCTCGCCAGCACCCTGTCGGCGCCCGCCAGTCTTGTCAGCACTCTGTCGGCGCCCGCCAGCTCGGCCGGGCCCCATGTCAGCGCCGGCCACTCCGACCGGCCACCAAGTCGGTGCTCCGCAACTGGCGGCGCGCGACAACCCGGCCCGTCGTCGACACGTCGGCGCCCGCCAGTCCTACCGACCACCCCGTCGGCCCCGGCAACTGGCGGCGCGCGACAACCCGGACCGTCGTCGACATGTCGGCGCCCGCCAGTTGAACGCCACCCTGTCGGTGCGAGGGATGTGGCTCACTCACCGCCCCGTGGCCCGCACGACAGAGCGGGACCTACTGCGAGAACGCCGCGTCGAACGAGGCTGTGGGCGGCTCGAAGTCGAAACCCCGGAGGAACTCCAGCGCCTCGGGGGCGCCGCGGAGCCGGTCCATCCCGGCGTCCTCCCACTCCACGGAGATCGGGCCGTCGTAGCCGATCGACCGAAGCGCGCGGAAGCAGTCCTCCCACGGCACGTCACCGCGGCCGGCGGACACGAAGTCCCAGCCGCGGTGCTGGTCGCCCCACGGCAGGTGGGAGGACAGCACGCCGTTGCGCCCGCCGCCGAGCCGCATCCGGGTGTCCTTGCAGTCCACGTGGTAGATCCGGTCGGCGAAGTCGGTGATGAAGGCGACCGGGTCGAGGTCCTGCCACATCATGTGGCTCGGGTCCCAGTTGAGCCCGAACGCGGGCCGGTGGCCGATCGCCTCGAGGGTGCGCACGGTCGACCAGTAGTCGTAGGCGATCTCGGACGGGTGCACCTCGTGGGCGAACCGCACGCCGCACTCGTCGAAGACGTCGAGGATGGGGTTCCAGCGGTCAGCGAAGTCCTGGTAGCCCGCCTCGATCCGCGCGGCGGGCACGGGCGGGAACATCGCGACGTACTGCCAGATGGCGGAGCCGGTGAAGCCCACGACGGTCTTGACGCCGAGCTTCTGCGCGAGCCGCGCGGTGTGCTGCATCTCCTCGGCCGCCCGGGTGCGCACGCCCTCGGGCGAGCCGTCGCCCCAGACGCGGGCCCCCACGATCGCCTCGTGGCGGAAGTCGATCGGGTCGTCGCAGACGGCCTGGCCGGTGAGGTGGTTGGAGATGGCCCACAGCCCGAGGCCGTGCCGCTCGAGGATCTCGAGCCTGCCGGCGACGTAGTCCTCGTCGTCCCAGCGCCACGCGTCGAGGTGCTCACCGGACACGGCGATCTCGAGCCCGTCGTAGCCCCAGCCGGCCGCCAGACCGGCGACCTCCTCGAGCGTCAGGTCGGCCCACTGGCCGGTGAAGAGGGTGTAGGGACGGGTCATGAGTGCTGCTCCAGGGTGACGGCCGGCGGCGCGGTGGGAGCCGGGACGTGGGGTACGACGGGGGGCGTGGCGCCGGCGGCGGGCGCGACGTCGACGCACGTGCCCGACTGTGCCGCACTGCTCTCGATCGCCGCCAGCACCCGCTGCACGCGAGCACCCTCGGCGAACGACGGCGACGGCGCCCGCCCCTCGGAGATGCAGGTGAGCAGGTCGGCGGCCTGGTTGACGAACGTGTGGTCCCAGCCGAGCACGTGGCCCGGCGGCCACCAGGCGCCGACGTAGGGGTGGTCGGACTCGGTCACCAGGATGCGGGTGCCCCCGACGCCGGTGTCGACGACCAGCTCGTTGAGCGACTCGAGCTCGAAGCGCAGGGATCCCTCGGAGCCGTAGACCTCGAGCGCGAGACCGTTCTTGCGCCCGTGCGCCATCCGGCTCACCTCGACGCTGGCCACCGCGCCACCCGACATCCCGAGCGTGGCCCACGCCGCGTCGTCGACGGTGACGTCCTCGGGACCGGACTCGCCGGGCCGGGAGGTGACGAAGGTGCGCAGGTGCCCGCTCGCCCAGGAGACGGTGTCACCGAGCAGGAACTGCACCTGGTCGACGACGTGCGAGCCCAGGTCGCCCAGGGCGCCGGAGCCGGCCTCCTCCTTGCGGAGGCGCCAGGCCATCGGGGCGTCCGCGTCGACCAGCCAGTCCTGGAGGTACGCCGCGCGCACCTCGCGCACCTCGCCGAGGCGGCCGGCGGCGATGAGCTCGCGGGCCAGGGCCAGCGCCGGCACCCGGCGGTAGTTGAAGCCCACCATCGACAGCACACCGTGCCCGGCGGCGGCCTCGGCGGCCGCGACGAGCACCTCGGACTCGGCCACCGTGTTGGCCAGCGGCTTCTCGAGGAGCACGTGCTTGCCGGCGGCCAGCGCGGCCTCGGCGATCTCCGCGTGCAGGTGGCCGGGGGTGCAGATGTCGACGACGTGGATGTCGTCGCGCTCGAGCACGGCCCGCCAGTCGGTGGCCGACTCCTGCCAGCCGTAGCGCTGCGCGGCCTCGTCGACCCGGCGCGGGTCACGCCCGACGAGCACGCGCTGCACGGCACGGGGGGCGTCGGGGTAGAAGGCGCCGACGTTGCGCCACGCGTTGGAGTGGGCCTTGCCCATGAAGGAGTAGCCGACGCAGGCCACCCCCACGGTCGTATCGTGAGCTGTGCGGGTCACGGTGCTCCCCCATCGTGGGCGGCCGACGCGAGGAGTCCGCGGAGGAACGCGAGTCCGTCGCGGGCCAGGTCGTCCTGGGTGGCGGCCAGCGGGCGCCAGATCGACGCGGCGGTCGCGATCGAGGCGTTGTCGGCGGTGAAGCTCTCGATGTTGAGCGGGCCGGCGTAGCCCACGTCGTCCAGCGCCTTCACCAGCGCCGGCCAGTCGGTCTGGTCGCCGCCCGGGGCGCCGCGGTCGCTGCCGCAGACCTGGACGTGCGCGAGGTGCTCGCCGGCCGCGCGGATCGCGTCGGCGCTGGAGCGCTCCTCGATGTTGAGGTGGTAGCTGTCGAGCGCCAGCCCGAGGGCCGGCCCGAGGAGTCCGTCGAGGCCGGTGAGGGCCTGGTCGACGGTGTTGACCAGCGAGGTCTCGTAGCGGTTGAGCGGCTCGATGCCGATCACCACGCCGCGCTCGCCGGCGTGGTCGACGACCGGGGCGAGACCGGCGCGCCACTCGGCGTACGCCTGCTCCCGCTCCTCGGTGCCGAGCCGCCAGACGCGGCCGGTGCTGGCGTAGAAGGGGCCGCAGACGGCCGCCGCGCCGATGCCGGCGGCGAGGTCGATGCAGGCCCGGAGGTAGTCCTGGGTGGCCGCGACGGTGGTCTCGTCGGCGGCCACGAGGTCGCGGCCCGGGGCCATCGCCCCCACGACGTACGGCGCGAGGCCGGTGCGCTCGAGGGCGGCGCCGAGGACGTCGATGGAGAGGTCCCCCACGCTCTCCAGGGGCAGCTCGACGGCGTCGAAGCCGAGGTCGGCGACGTGGTCGAGCACGGGGTCGAGGGTGGCATCGGTCAGGGGCGATGCCCAGACCCATGTGTTGATGCCGATGGGGCGCACGGAGACGTCCTCCCAGGTGAGGGTGCAGTGCGGTGCACTGCCGGTGTGGTGGGGCCGGCCGGCCACGACGTGGGGTTCGTGGCCGGCCGGCCTGGAGATGGGATCAGCTCGGGTCAGGCCGGGTCAGCGGTCCTGCCAGGCCTCGGGGAAGCCGGGAAGGTCCTCGCCACCGAACTTGGCGTAGTGACCGTCGGGCATGCCGTCGTTGGCCTCGAGGTACTCGGCACGCTCGTCCTCGGTGATCGGCGTCTGCGGCAGGACCCACTCCTTCGGGATCTCCTCCCCGGCGAAGATCTTCTCCAGCGCCAGGAGCGGGGTGCGCCACTGGAAGTTGGAGTAGACGGGCGCCAGGCCGGTCATCCCGGTGTCCTCCCACTTGCGCAGGAAGCTCATCTCGTCCTCACCCGTCATGACGGGGTAGTCGACGCCGGCGTCCTCGAACGCCTCGATGGCCGCGACGGCACCGTCACCGGCGTCCATCCACACACCGGCGACCTCGCCCTGGTTGAGCGCGTCGGTGATGATCTTCTTGATCTCGGTCGGGTCGGCGCCGGTGAAGAAGTCCTCGGCCTCGATGCCGTTCTCCTCGAAGATCTTCTCGGCTGCGGCCCAGCGGGTCTCGAGCACGTCGACGCCGGGCAGGATGCGCAGCGCGACGACCTTGTCGCCCTCCTCGAGGTTCTCGGAGAGGAACTCGGCGGTGTCGATGCCCCACGCGTAGCCACCGATCGGGTGGATGAACGAGGTGGCGCAGTCGGTCTCGACGCCACGGTCGAAGACCACGACCGGCTTGCCGGTCTCGCAGGCCCGCTCGACGCCCGGCGTCATCGCCGCCGTGGAGTTGGGCGAGATGATGAAGGCGTCGCAGTTGCCCTCGGAGATGAAGTAGTCGATGTCGGCGAGCTGGGTGTTGTCGTCGTCCTGCGCGTCACGGACCTCCATGTCGGAGATGACGCCCTTGTCCTGCAGCGCCTCGAGCTGCTGGGTCATGGTGATGAAGCCGGTCTGGCGCCACGGGTTGCTGACCGACGCGTTGGCGAAGCAGACCTTCTTGGCACCGTCGGACTTGAACTCCGAGGTGTCGGTCATCTCGCCGTCGATGTACTGCAGCCACGGCTCGGCCTCGTCGCCCTCGAAGGTCGCCGAGCGCTGCGCGTCCTGCTCGTCGAAGTCGGCCTGGACGAACCACTCGCCCTCGTCGCCCGACGCCTCCTCGGACTCGCTCGTGGACTCGGTGGCCGTCGAGTCGGCGGGCTCCTCGACGTCGGTGCTGCAGCCAGCCAGCACCGCCAGCACTGCGGCGGACGCGAGCGTCCCCCTGATGGTCCTGCGCATCAGTTTTCTCCTGTGGTTGCGCCCGTTGAGGGCTGGTTGGGTGAAGGTGTTGCGATGTGTGTTGCTCGGGATGGATCGGTGGGGGTCGTACGCCGCGGGCGGCGGCCGACCTGCCAGGCACGCGCCGAGACGGCGACGGCGGCGATGATGATCAGCCCCTGGACCGTGTCCCTCCACGTGGAGGGGACCCCGAGAGAGGTCAGCAGGGTGAAGAGGAGCTCGAGGGCGAAGGCGCCCGCCGCGGCGGAGAGGACCCAGCCCCGACCGCCGCCCAGCACGACACCGCCGAGGACGACCGCGGTGATCGCGGTGAACTCGTAGCCGGCACCCACCGAGGGGTGCACCCCGGCGTACCCGACGAGCAGGATGCCGGCGACGGTGGCCGAGAGCGATGAGAGCACGAACGCCCGGGTCTTGTAGGACCACAGCGGGGCGCCGGAGTAGTGAGTGGCCTCCGGGTTGTCGCCCGCGGCGATGAGGGTGCGGCCGAAGGGCCGGCGCATCAGCCAGACCGACAGGGCCCCGACGACGACCAGGATGATCAGCGGGTAGGGGATCACGTCGACGACGGGCACGTCCTCGATGCCGCCGCGACCGATGTCGCGGAACGCGTCGACCGGGTTGCCGCTGGCCGCGCCGCCGGTGATGTACCGGACCAGGCCCGACAGGGCGAGCATCATGCCCAGGGTCACGATGAAGCTCGGCACCTTGAGCAACGTGGTGACGAGGCCGTTGATGATCCCGATCAGGGCGCCCACGGCCAGCATCAGCAGGAGGCCGGGGATGATGCGGCCCTCGTCCTGGCCGATGAAGTTGCCGGCGAGCACCACCTGCGCGGCGATCACCGCACCCATCGAGAGGTCGAACTCACCGCTGACGATGACGTAGTACTGCCCCATGGCCGCGATGGCGATCGGCGCGGTGCGACCGGCGAAGCGGATCAGCGCACCGGGGTCGGTGAAGTTGGGGTTGGACACCATGATCGACACGAGCAGCACGCCGACCAGCACGAAGACGGCTCCGCCCGGGGTGGCGAGCCCGGCGGCGATCCGGCTGCCGAGGCTGCCCTGGTGGAGGGGGAGCTCGGGACGGGCCTGGGTCTCGGTCGTGGTGATCGAGGGGGTGGCGGTGCTCATCGTGCCTCCTGCAGGGCGGCGTCGAGTCCGGTGGGGCGTTCGAAGCGGGGTGGGCGCGTGTCGAGCTCGCGGCGGGCGTAGACCGCCACCGCGACCACGATCACGACCCCGCGGACGACGTCGCGCAGGAACGGGTTGACCTGCATGACGCCCATGACGTTGTCGATCACGGCGAAGATCGCGACCCCGGCGAGGGTGCCGGTGATGTTGCCCTTGCCGCCGGCCAGCAGCGTGCCGCCGAGCACCACCGCGGCGATCGACATCAGGTCGTAGCCACCCTGGGAGCCGATGGTCGGGTTGCCGACGCTGAGCCGGGCGAGCAGGAGCAGGCCGGCCACCGCGGACAGCGCCGAGCAGATGACGTGGGCGGCAATGACCGGCACGGAGGTGCGCAGGCCGGAGAGGCGGGCCACCTCGGCGTTGCCGCCGACGGCGTACAGGTGGTGGCCGAGGCGGGTGCGGCGCAGCATCAGGATCGCGAGGCCCGCGCAGCCCAGCATGATCAGGGTGGAGACCGGCACGGGGCCGATCCGGGTGGCGTCCAGCAGCCGGAAGTCGAGCGGCGCGCTGCCGTGGCTGCCCTTGTAGTCGCTGGCGAGGTAGCCGGAGATGATCAGCCCGGTGCCGAGGGTGGCGATGAAGCCGTGCACCTTGAGGAAGGTGACGATCAGGCCGTTGACCAGGCCGACCGCCATCGCGAGGGCCAGGGTCACCACCACGGCGGGCACGATGTTGCCCGGGTCGCCGGCCATGATCCCGGCGCCGACGACGCTGGACAGGCTGACCACGAAGGGCACCGACAGGTCGAGCGAGCCGCCGAGGACGACCAGCGTCTGCCCGATGGCGATGAAGCCCAGGATGCTGGTGGTGGTCAGGATGTTGTCGATGTTGCCGACGCTGAAGAAGTTGCGGCCGTTGACGGCGGTGAGGACCGCGCCGGCGACGATGGCGACCAGCAGGACGCCGTACACGATCGTGGTCGACGTGACGGAGCTGAGACGGTTCTTCACAGCGAGACCTCTCGCTCGGGCTGCCCTGGATCGGACGCGGGGTCGGACACGGGGTCGGACGATTCACCGGGCACGACGCCGGTGGCCGTGGACAGGACCTGCTCCTCGGTGGCCCCGCGCGGGAGCTCACCGGCGATCCGGCCGTCCTTCATGACGAGGATCCGGTCGGACATGCCGATCACCTCGGGCAGCTCGCTGGACACCATGAGCACCGCGACGCCCTCGGCGGCCAGGCTGCGCATCACCTCGTAGATCGCGTGCTTGGCGCCGACGTCGATGCCGCGGGTCGGCTCGTCCATGAGCACGACGCCGGGGTGGGCGGAGAGCCAACGGGCCAGGACGACCTTCTGCTGGTTGCCGCCCGACAGGAACTGCGCCTCCTGCGACAGCGACCGGGCCGAGACGGCCAGGGTCGAGAGCGTGGAGGGTACGGCGGAGCGCGCGGCGCCGGTGCGCGACGGGAAGACCGCGCGGACCACGCCCAGGGCGTTGTCGAGGATCGACTGGTGCAGCGCGAGACCGGTGGCCTTGCGGTCCTCGGTGATGAGCGCCAGGCCGCGGCGGACGGCCTGTCGGGGCGTGCGCACCGTCACCGTCGAGCCGTCCACGCGGAGCTCGCCGCGCGTGAAGGGGGTGACGCCGAAGATCCCCTCGAGGACCTCGGTGCGACCGGAGCCCTGGAGCCCGGCGACGCCGACGATCTCGCCGCCGCGCAGGGTCAGGTCGATGCCGTCGACGTAGCCGTTGCCGGCGTCGCGCAGCTCGAGCCGCGGCTCCCCCACCGTGGTGCCCTCGAGGGCGTCTGGGAAGAACGACGACATGGAGCGGCCGACCATGAGCCGCACCAGCGCGGCCTCGTCGAGGTCGGCGGCCGGCCGGGTGTCGACCTGCTCGCCGTCCTTGAGCACCGTGATGGTGTCGCAGAGGTCGAAGATCTCCTTGAGCCGGTGGGAGACGTAGATGATCGCGACGCCGCGGTCGGTGAGGCGGCGGATGATCGTGTAGAGCAGCTCGACCTCGTGGTCGGCGAGCGCCGCGGTGGGCTCGTCCATCTGGATGATGCGGGCGTCGAAGCTCACCGCCTTGGCGATCTCGACGACCTGCTGCTCGGCGACGGAGAGGGAGCGGACCCGGCGGGTGGCCTTGAGACCGGTGATGCCGAGGCCGGTGAGGAGCTCCTCGGTGTCCTGGTTCATCGCCCGGGTGTCGACGAGGCCGCGGCGGCGGGGCTCGCGACCGAGCCAGATGTTCTCGGCGACCGAGCGCTCGGGCAGGAGGTTGAACTCCTGGAACACCGTGGAGAGTCCGGCCTGCTGGGCCTGGACCGGGTGGCTGAAGGACACGGGCTCGCCGGCGATCTCGACCGAACCCTCGTCGGCCTGGTGCACGCCGGCGAGGATCTTCATCAGGGTCGACTTGCCGGCGCCGTTCTCGCCCACCAGCCCGAGCACCTGGCCCGGGAGCAGCTGGAGGTCGGCACCGTGGAGCACGCGGTTGCCCACGAAGCTCTTGGTGAGCCCGCGCACGGTGAGCACGGGACCGGGGTCCGGGGTGCTGGCGGGGGTGTCGAAGCTGTCCACGGGCAGCACTGTGGCACGCCTCACACACTTTTGTCGAGGACCTAACAAAAGTTGCTACCTAGACGTGACAAGTGGGAAGTGGTCTACTGACCGCCATGCGCACCGGTGACGTCTTCGAGCTGTTGCGGGACGGCCGTCCGTGGACCCGTTCCGAGCTCGCCGAGACCACCGGACTGGCCCGCTCGACGGTGGCGGCGCGCATCGACACGCTGATGCGGCTGGGCCTCATCGCCCCCTTCGGCGGGGGCCAGTCCACCGGCGGCCGGCCGCCCGCGCTCTTCGCCCTCAACCCCGCCGCGCGGGTCGTCGTGGGCGTCGACATCGGCGCCACGCACGCCCGGGCCGTGCTCAGCGACCTCTCCGGTGCGCTGCTCGCCGAGATCTCCGCGCAGATCGACATCGTCGAGGGCCCCGAGGCCGTGCTCGGCTGGGTGGTCACGACGATCCGCGCACTGCTGCGCCGCGCGACGCGACGCCTCGACGACCTGGCCGCGATCGGCATCGGCCTGCCCGGTCCCGTCGAGCACTCCACGGGCCGCCCGATCAACCCGCCGATCATGCCCGGCTGGGACCGGTACGACGTCCCGGGCTTCCTCCAGAAGCACTTCGCCGTCCCCGTGCTCATCGACAACGACGTCAACATCATGGCCCTCGGCGAGCGGCAGACGCACCTGTCCGACGTCGACGACCTGGTCCTCGTCAAGGTCGCGACCGGGATCGGCGGCGGCATCGTCTCGGGCGGCCGCCTCCAGCGCGGCGCCCAGGGCACCGCCGGCGACCTCGGCCACGTCCACGTCGCCGGACACGACGACGTGCGCTGCCGCTGCGGCAACCTCGGCTGCCTCGAGGCCGTCGCCGCCGGTCCGGCCCTGGCAGGCATCCTCACCTCGCGCGGGGTGCCCGCGACCACCGGCCAGGACGTCGTCGACCTGGTGCGGGCGGGCGACCCCGACGCCATCGACGTGGTCCGCCAGGCCGGTCGCGACATCGGCGGCGTCGTCGCCACCATGGTCAACGTCATCAACCCCTCGGTGGTGGTCATCGGCGGTCAGCTCTCCGCGGCGGGCGAGCACCTGCTGGCCGGCATCCGCGAGGTCGTCTACCAGCGCTCGCTGCCGCTGGCGACCGAGCACCTGGCGATCCAGACGAGCCGCGCGGGCGCCGAGGCGGGCGTCCTCGGAGCGGCCGCGATGGCCATCGAGCACGTCCTCTCCCCCGAGGCGGTCGAGGCCGCGGCCACCGCGCTGACGGGCGTATAGGCCGCAGGGGCGATACTCGAGGGGTGACCGAGCAGCAGCCGCGCCGCGCGCGGCACCTCATCGACCCGAATGCTCCCCGCCAGACCCGCGACCAGCGCGAGTCGGAGGAGAAGTCCCTCAGCCGCGTCCAGCGCTGGGTGATGTCGGCGCTCGCGGTCACCACGATCTTCCACCTCCAGATCGGCCTGATCGTCGCCGCGCTCTACCTCGACGACCCGAGCCCCGGTGCCGAGGTCGGCCTGTGCCTCATCGCCGGCGCCTTCGGCGTCATCTCGGTCGCCCTGGCCTTCCTCATCCACGGGCGGCGGCCGTTCACCCCCTGGCTGGTCGTCGGGCTCGTCCCGGCGGTGGTCGGCATCTGGCTGGTCACCCGCTGAGCGGCTCGCACCGCCCCGCGCACGGCCCGGTGCTCCCCGGCCTGCTGATCACCGCGCTCCTGCTCGGCGGCGTGGTGCTCCTGCACCCCGCCGACGAGGTGGCGCGGGTGCGCGAGCTCTTCGGGCTCGGCGACGACCGGCTGCGCGAGATCCCGGAGTACGCCGTGGGCGAGGGGTCGTTCGCGTTCGCCGAGACGCAGCCCGGCAGCGACGACCCGGTGGGCTACAGCCCGTGCCGACCCATCCCCTACGTCGTCAACCCCGACGGCGCGCCCGAGGAGTGGGAGCCGCTCATCCACGACGCCGTCGAGGCCACCAGCCGCGCCAGCGGGCTGGAGTTCTCCTACGAGGGCGAGACCGACGCCCGCCCCGCGTCGTACGACGAGGGCTTCCTCGCCAACGACCCGCCGCCCGTCCTCGTCGCGTGGGCGACCCCGGAGGAGGTGCCCGCGCTGAAGGGCGACGTCATCGGGCTGGGCGGCAGCGCGGCGTACGAGCCACGACCCGGGCTGCGGCAGTACGCCACCGGCGTTCTCACGCTCGACCGCGACCAGTTCGACGTCCGGGACTGGATCCCGGGCGCGCGCGAGCCCCTCGAGGCGGTCGTGCTCCACGAGCTCGGGCACCTCGTCGGGCTCGGCCACGTGGAGGACCAGGGCGAGCTGATGCACCCGGCCAACAGCCGCACCTCCTACGGCCCCGGCGACCTCGAGGGGCTGGCCCGGCTCGGCGACACCCCCTGCCGCTGAGGGGTCCTGGCGTTCGGGCGGCTTCATGGCTGCGCCCGTGCGCGACCATCGACGGCCTAGCCTTCGAGACATGTCGTACGACGCCCTCGGCACCCGCGCCCACCCGACCCTCGGCCTCGACACCTTCGGTGACGTGCCGCTCGACGAGGAGGGCCGGCCCGGCGACGGCGCCGAGGTCATCCGCCAGGTGGTGGCCGAGGGGGTGCTGGCCGACCGGGTCGGTGTCGACTATCTCGGCCTCGGGGAGCACCACCGCGCCGACTACGCCATCTCGGCCCCCGACGTGGTGCTGGCCGCGATCGCCGGACAGACCGACCGGATCCGGCTCGGTACCGGCGTGACGGTGCTCAGCTCCGACGACCCGATCCG
Source organism: Nocardioides sp. Soil777 (assembly GCF_001428425.1). NCBI lineage: Bacteria > Bacillati > Actinomycetota > Actinomycetes > Propionibacteriales > Nocardioidaceae > Nocardioides > Nocardioides sp. Soil777. The sequence goes on along the minus strand of NZ_LMSN01000015.1, from coordinate 453,751 downwards.
TGTCTATCAGCGCTTCGCCACCCTGGACGCGATCGCGCCGGGGCGGGCCGAGGTCCAGCTGGGCCGCGGGTCGTTCATCGAGTCCTTCGGCCTCTTCGGGCTGTCGCTCGACGACTACGACCGGCTCTTCGCGGAGAAGCTCGACCTCTTCTCGGCGCTCCAGTCCGAGCAGCCGGTCACGTGGGAGGGCACGATCCGACCGCCGCTCCAGGGCAAGCAGGTCTACCCGACGACCGCGGCCGGCAGGCTCCCCGCGTGGATCGCCGTCGGCGGCACCCCCGAGTCGGTGGTCCGGGCGGCGCACTACGGCATGCCGCTGGTGCTGGCCGTGATCGGCGGGTCGCCGCGCGGGTTCGTGCAGTTCGCCGACCTCTACCGCCGGGCCCTGGCCGAGTACGGCCACGAGGAGCTGCCGATCGGCATGCACTCCCCCGGCCACGTGGCCGCCACCGACGAGCTGGCACGCGAGCAGCTCTACCCGCACCAGGCCGACCTCTACACGCGACTCGGCCGTGAGCGCGGCTGGGCGCCCTACTCGCGGATCGCGTTCGAGCAGGCAGCAAGCCCGGAGGGGGCGATGTTCGTCGGCTCCCCCGAGACGGTGGCCCGCAAGATCGCGTGGTCCATCACCACGCTGGGGCTCTCCCGCTTCCAGCTCAAGTACTCCGTCGGGGCGCTGCCGCACGACCAGCGCCTGGAGTCGGTGCGCCTGTACGGCGAGGAGGTCATCCCGCGCGTGCGGGAGCTGCTCGCCGTACAGGCGCACTGAGCCGGTGGGACCGGATCAGGACTTCTTCTTGGTCCCGAACCAGGTGGTGTAGAGCTTGTCGTAGCCGCCGTCGGCCTCGAGGTCGGCGAGGACCTGGTTGACGACGCGCAGCAGGTCGACGTTGCCGTCCTTCTTGACCGCCATGCCGTACTGCTCACCGGTGTCGAACTCCGCGGCGATCTCGAAGGAGGGGTACTCCTTGATCGCAGAGCCGGCGACGGTGTTGTCGTAGACGCCGGCGTCCACGGTGCCGCCGTTGAGGGCGCTGGACATCTCGCCGATGTCGTCGAAGGGGACGACCTGGGCGTTGCGCGGCGCGTTGTCGGTGACGTAGAGCTCACCGGTGGTGCCGGCCTGGACGGCGATACGACCGCCCCGCAGGTCGTCGAGGTTGCTGATGCCGCTGTTGCCGGTGACGACGAGCGCCTGCGCCGCGTTGAAGAAGGGGCTCGAGAAGTCGAGCACGCGGGCCCGGTCACCGGTGATGGTGAGGCCGGCCGCCGCGAGGTCGCATGCGTTCTCGTTGAGCAGCTGCCCGGACTGGACGGCGTCGAAGTCCTCGTTCTTGAAGTCCGGCTCGACGCCGAGCTCCTCGGCCACGGCCTTGGCCAGGTCGATCTCGAAGCCCACCGTCTCGCCGTTGCGCTCGAACTCGAACGGCTCGTAGGGCAGCGACGTGCACACCGTCAGGTAGCCCGCGCGGATGACCTGCGGGTCCGGGTCGGTGCTGGCCGCCGTGCTGGTGCCGCCACACCCCGCGGCGGTCAGGACCACCGCGAGGAGGGCGATGCCGGACGCCGTACGGCGGGCGCGAGTCGTGGTCGACATGTCAGTGGACTCCCACGGACAGCTGGGCGGTCAGCTTCTGGAGCGCGTACTCGGTGACGCGCAGCAGAGCGCTCTTGGCCGACTCGCGGTCCCGCGCGTCGATCGCGATGATCGGCACCTCGGGGGGCAGTGCCAAGGCGTTCGCGATCTCGTCGAGCGAGTACTGCTGGACGCCCTCGAACTGGTTGACCGCCACGATGAACGGCAGCCCCTTGTGCTCGAAGTAGTCCAGCGGCGAGAACGACTCGTCCAGGCGGGCGGTGTCGACCAGGACGATCGCCCCGATCGCGCCCAGGCACAGGTCGTCCCACATGAACCAGAAGCGGCGCTGGCCCGGCGTTCCGAAGAGGTAGAGGACGATGTCCTCGGCAAGGGTGAGACGTCCGAAGTCCATGGCCACGGTGGTGGTCGACTTGGCGGGCACCGCGGCGAGATCGTCGACACCCTCCGACTCGTTGGTGACGAGGGCCTCGGTACGCAGCGGCTGGATCTCGGAGACCGAGCCGACCAGCGTCGTCTTGCCCACGCCGAAACCACCGGCGATCACGATCTTCGTCGACGCCGCCTTGCGCTGGGCGCTAGTAGGTGCGAAGTCCACGGAGGGTCCTTTCGATGAGCTCAATACGCTCGTCACGAGACGAGTCGTTGGTGATGGTGGCCTGCACACGGATGTGTCCGTGCTCGACCAGGTCGCTGAGAAGAACCCGGACCACGCCGATCGGCATGTGGACCAGGGCGGCTACCTCGGCGACTGAACGGGTGTCGCAGACCTCAAGAACCTTCAGCGCGGCTGCGCTCAGGCCACCGGTGCCGTCCCCCTGCGTACGGAGGGTGGCTTCCATCGGCAGGTCGACCGAGGACTCGGTGCGACCTGCCGTGATGGTGTACGGCCGGACGAAACGAGGCTTGGGAGTCGCCTCGTCGTCCATGCCGCTGGGGTCAAGGGGTGCCACGGCCACTCACGTCATCCGGTGGTGACGCGGGCCTCGGCCTGCACCATCCGGCCGACGCGCTCGACCAGCAGGGCCATCTCGTAGCCGACCTGACCGATGTCGGCGGCCTCCTCGGTGAGGACCGTGAGGTTGGAGCCGTCGCCGACGCTCATGAGCATCAGGTAGCCGTGCTCCATCTCGACGACGGTCTGCAGCACCGCACCACCGTCGAAGAGGCGGGCGGCACCGACGGCCAGGCTGGCGAGACCGGAGGAGACGGCCGCGACCTGCTCGGCGCGCTCGTCCGGGATGCTCTCGCTCATGGCCATGAGGAGACCGTCGGCGGACACGAGGATCGCGTGTGCGGCGTCGGTGACTTCCTCGACAAAGCGCGACACGAGCCAGTCGAGGTTGCGCTCGTCGGGCTGCGCGTAGGCAGCAGAGTCGTATTCGGTCATGGGGACTACTTCCGTTCCTGCTAGTGGGTGCGGTCGTCGGTGGAGCTGGTTGACGTCTTGCGGCCCCGGGAGACGCCGGCCGCGTAGGCGGCGTAGCGGTTCCGGATGGCCTCGGGGTCACGCGGCGCGACGGTGGTCGGCTTGGTGATTCCACCGGGCACGAGGAGCGTGCCCGGACGACGGATCGGGAGGCCACCGCCGGCGGCGGGGGCGTCCTTGGCGGACTCGGCGACGTCCTCGGCGCGCTGCCAGCCGGCCTCGACCTCGGTCGACTGCCAGCCGGAGCCACCGTCGGAGGTGAGCCAGCTCGAGCGGAGCGACCCGAAGATCGAGCCGCTGTCCTCGGCGTCGTGCTCGACCTGGACGTCACCGTCGAGGGCCGTGCGCGAGCCGTTGCTTGCGGCCGCCGGGACGACGCGCTCCGCACGCAGCGGCTCCTGCGGGCCACCGCCGGACGCCTCGTAGCTGGCGCGGCGGGTGGCCGACGCCGGGCGGAAGCGGGTGAGGGACGACGCGCGTCCCACCTGCGGCCGGGCCGGCTCGGGTGCCGTGCGGGCCACCGGCGCCTCGGCGGGTGCCGGGGTGCCGGCGAGCTCGCGACGCTCGGTGAGCGACGTGACCTCCGCGGGACGGGTGCCGAGGCCACCGTCGCGGAAGGGGCGGTTGGCGTCGTCCTGGTCGGAGAGGGTGCCGCCACGCCGGCGGGTGGGCAGCGTGTCCAGCCCACCGCCCTGCGCGGCCAGGCCGCCGGAGACACCGGCGAGCGTCGCCGGGGCCGTCGGGGCGACGGGCGCCTCGATCGTGGAGTCCCGGAAGGGGCTGGTGGCCTCCTCCTGGTCGGAGAGCGTGCCACCGCGCCGGCGGGTCGGGAGGCCGGTGAGGCCACCCAGAGCGGAGCCCAGACCCGAGCCCAGGCCGCTGCCCTCGCCGTCGACCAGGGCGGCCGGGCTGTCGGGCGTCTCGACCTCGGGGGCCTCGGCTGCGGGAGCCTCGACCTCGGGCGTCTCGACCGCCGCGGGGGCGGTCTGCTCGGGGGCGGCCTGCTCGGAGACTGTCGGCTCCGGAGCGGACCCGCGGAACGGCTGGGTCGCGGCCTGCTGGTCGGAGAGGGTCCCGCCGCGCTGACGCGTGGGAAGTCCACCGGCCAGGCCGCCGGCGATTCCACCGGTCAGGCCACCCGTCAGGGCGGCCGGAGCAACCGTAGCGGCCGGGGCCTCGGAGACCTCGGGGGCCTCCGGGGAGTCCGTGGCCTCAGGGGCCGCGGGGGCCGCGGGAGCCGCGTCGCGGAACGGGCTGGTCGCCGCCTCCTGGTCCGACAGCGTGCCTCCACGCTGACGGGTCGGGAGACCACCGGCCAGTCCACCTGCCAGGCCACCCGCCAGGGCGGCCGGAGCAACCGGAGCAGTCGGGGCCTCGGAGACCTCGGGGGCCTCCGGGGAAGCAGTCGCCTCGGCGGCCGCGGGAGCGACCGGGGCAGCGTCACGGAACGGGCTGGTCGCCGCCTCCTGGTCCGACAGCGTGCCTCCACGCTGACGGGTGGGGAGGCCACCGAGTCCGCCGAGTCCAGCCAGCCCGCTGCGGCCGGCAGACGCAGCCGGGGCCTCGGGTGCCTCGTCGGCCTGCTCGTCGGTCGGCTCCTCGGGGAGCGGGTCGGTCAGCGGGTCGGAGAGCGGGTCGACGCTCCGGGGCCTGACGGGCGCCACGGTCGCGACGGACGGGAGCTCGGGGGCCTCGGCGACCGGCTCCTCGGCGACATCGGCCTCGGCCGTCTCGACCTCGGACGTCTCGGGCTCGGTCGTCTCGACCGCGACCGGCGCGTCGTCGTACGACGTCTCAGCAGCGGTGTCCTCGGCGGTTTCGGAGCTGGTGTCAGAGGTGGTGTCCTCGACCGCGACGTCGTCCGTGGCGGTGTCGGTCGTGGCCTCGTCGGCCGACGACCCCTCGTGGAGCGAGGTGACGGATGCGAGCTCGTCGGGCGTCTCGGCATTCTCGTCGGCGGTGACGTCGCTGAAGGCGGACCCGGCGGCCGGCACGGCCGGCGCCAGGGCGGCGGGGGCGTCGGCGGACGGACCGTCACCCAGCACCGTGCGGCGCGAGCGGAGCGGCATGGCGCCACGCTCGGGCTTGGGAGCGGCGGTGTTGCGGGCCGAGGGCGTGTCGGACGGGACGTCCGCACCGGTGGCCAGGCCACGCTGGGCCAGCGTGCTGCCGGGCTGCCGCGACGGCAGGCCGGTGCTCGCGTCGCCGGACGGGTAGCCGGTGACGGCCTCGCGGTCGCCCATCGACGAGCCGGGCTGGCGGGTCGGGAGACCGATGACGGTGGCCGTCGCGGCGGGCGCGGCGTCGTCCTCGGCCGGCTCGTCCTGGTCAGAGGCCCCGGACGTCTCGTCGGTCACGACCTCGGGCACGAAGGGTGCCTGCTCGGTCTCGACCGTCTCCTCGAGGACCTGCTCGGCGGGTGCGTCCGGCATCGCCGGGGCACCGTCGGGCAGGACCGTCTCGGGCACGAACACGGTGGCGGTGATGCCGGACGCCGGGTTGGTGGCGAGCGAGACCTGGATGCCGTGGCGCTGCGCGAGGCGGCTGACCACGAACAGGCCCATCCGGCGAGCGGTGTCGGGGGTGACGTCGGCACCCGACTCGAGAGTCTCGTTGATCTGGCGCAGCGACTCCTCGGGGATGCCGAGGCCGGAGTCGCTGACGTCGATCGTCAGGCCGCCGGGGGCGGGCGCCGTGGACAGCGTGACGTGCGTCGACGGCGAGGAGTAGGACAGCGCGTTGTCGACGAGCTCGGTCAGCAGGTGGATGAGGTCACCGGCGGCGGCCTCCTCGATCCGGCTGTCGAGGGTCGAGCTGATGCGCACGCGCTGGTAGTCCTGCACACCCGCGGTCGCGGCCTGGGTGGCCTCGGTGACGGTGAGGCTCTCCCAGCCGGCGGACCGGGTGGGGGCGTCGGCGAGGATCAGCAGCGAGTCGGCGGTACGACGCATGCGCGACGCGAGGTGGTCGAGGCGGAAGAGGCTCTCCAGTCGCTTGGGGTCCTCCTCGTCCTTCTCCAGCGCCTCGATGAGGTTGAGCTGCTGGTTGATGAGCGTGGTGTTGCGGCGCGAGAGCGTCACGAACATCTCGCCGACCTGCGTACGCAGCTGGGCCTCACCGGAGGCCAGGGTCACGGCCTGGCGGTGGAGGTCGTCCACGGCGCGGGCCAGCTGGCCGATCTCCTCGTGCGTGTCGACGTCGATCGGCACGAACTCGGCCGGCTCCTTGCCGGAGCGGATCCGCTCGACCGCGTCGGGCAGGTCCTCGTTGGCGACCTGCAGCGCGCCCTCACGGACCCGACGGATCGGGCCCAGGAGCGAGCGGGAGATCACCAGGGCCAGCGCGATGGCGGCGAGCAGGGCGAAGAGCGTGATGGCGGCGTCGAAGAGGGCACGCTCACGGGCGTTGGTCGCCGTGGCGGCGAGGCCCTGGTCGACCTGGAGGAGCAGGGACTCGGCCAGCTTGTCGTACTCGTCGTACGCGTCGGAGCCGCCGAGCACGGTGCTGGTGCCGGTGCGGACCGAGCGGGTCCGGGCACCGTTGTTGGTGCGCAGCGTGCGGACCGCGGCCTCGGCGTCGTCGATGGCGCCGGCGAGACGGTCGATGGCGGCGCTCTCGGCGCCGAGCTCGGAGAACAGGGCCTGCGAGACGCTGCGGCTGCGGTCGACGTCGGAGCCGAGGGCCTGCTGCATCGCGAGGGAGAAGCGGCCACCGAGCGTCTGGGCGAGGAGCTCGAGGCGGGGCTCGGGGGTGTCCTGCGCGCTGGTGATGGTGGTGATCAGCTTGGTGACACCCGACTGCAGCTGGCGCAGCTGGGCGATCCAGGTGTCGGGGCTCAGCGACCCGGTGTTGTCGTCACGGATCGAGCGGCTCAGGTCGAGCAGGCTGGCGACCTGGAGGCGCTGCTCGTAGGTCAGGTCGGCGGTCTCGGCGGTGTCCGTCAGCTCGTCGGCGGCCGCCTTGATGTCCTCGACCGCGTCGTCGAGCTCGGTCTGGCTGGCGCCGGTCGACGACTGGGCGGCGACCATGGCGCGCTCGGCAGACGTCAGGTAGTCCACGGCCGGACGCAGGATGGTGACCTGCGTGGCGCTGGACGAGGCGTTCGACGACTCCTCGAGGTCGGACTGCACGCGCAGTCCCCCGAGCGTCGCGGCGAGCAGCAACGGGATGGCCAGCGCGAGCGCGACCTTGCGACTCAGTGGCCAGCCGGAAATGGCGAGCGCCGAGGCTCGTCCTTCGTCGGACGGGCGCTGGTTGCTCATCGTGCCCCCTACTCGAGGTGTCAGCCGCCCTCGTGGCGACCGGCCCCACAACAGGGGGCGAGGACGAAGATAGGCAGTGACCGGGGCGCTTGTTCGGGTTTCACCAATACTGGGGCAGACAAGTTGAGAAATGCCCGAGTGTCCGCTTCCGCTGGGACGAGAAGTGGGGTAACGACCCCGTCGTCAGGAGGTCCGGCCGGCGGCCGTGAGCTCCCAGATCCCGGGCCGGGACTTGGCCATCAGGCCCTGCTGGATCAGCTGCTGGCGGGCCCGCCGCGCGGCGTACCGCCAGCGCAGCTCGCCCTCGGGCGTGAGCTGCCGGTCGCCCTCGAGGAGCTGATCCCCGATGCGCGACTCGACGGCCTCGAGCACGTCGTCGGCCGGGAGCTCGCCACCGGCCTCGTCGAGCACGGCCACGATCACCGGCGCGATGGCCTCGGGCTGGGTCCACCGGCGCGGGGCACGGCGGACGGGGGCTGCGGGGCTCGCGGCCGCGGACGCACGCGGGGTGCTCGCCTTGCGGACCGTCGCCCGGGTGGGCGCGGGCCGCGCCTCCGGCGGGGGCGCGGGGGGCATCCCGTGGATGCAGTGGGCCTTGGGCAGGTCACACAGGTCGCAGTACTCGTCAGCCATCAGGGACGAGGGTAACGGGCCGTCGCCGCAGACCGTCGCCACGGGCGACGCTCAGGCGCGCTCGACCTCGCTGGCCAGCTTGAGGACGACGGTCCCGTCCTCCTGCTCGATGACGTACGCCGGGTCGTCGGCGCTGCCGTTGCGGGTGACCTGCTGGCCCTTGGTCGTGCGGGTGACCTTGTCGCGGTGCACCTCGGTGACCGTGCCCTCGGCCTCGGAGGTGCCCCAGCTCCACGTCACGACCGTGCCGGTGCGGATGCTCATGTCACCAGCATGCCACCGGGGTTCACGCCCCGAGGCCGTCGAGGTACGCCGCGAAGCCGTGCGGGGCGCGGGCCTCGCGACGCCCGGACGTCACCGCCGCCACCCCGCCGGCGGCGATCCACGACACCCCCGAGGCGCGCAACGCCCGGACCAGCTCGACGTCCTCGTGGACGGGCAGGTGCGGGAACCCGCCGACCCGGCGGTAGGCCGCCAGCGTGAACCCGAGGTTGGCCCCGTGGACGTGCTCGTGCCCGTCACCCAGCACGTGCCGCTCGCGCCACAGCGCGTGCTCGTGGTCGGTGAGGTCCCGCGGGTCAGGCAGCACCGTGCCGACGACGAGGGCGTGGCCGTCGGCCGCGAGGGCGACCTGCGCCGTCAGCCAGTGCGGCGGCACGACGGTGTCGGCGTCGGTGCTGGCGACCCACGTGCGGGACGGATCGACGCCCCGCGCCCACTCGGCGGCAGCCTCGACCCCCGCGGCGCGGGCGGCCCCGACCCGGCCTGCCGCCACCGGCACCGCGGTGACGCCGCGCCGGCCGGCGACGATGTCGGCGGTGCCGTCGACACAGGAGTCGAGGACCACGAAGACGCGGCAGGCGATCGTCGGACGGGCATCGGTGAGTGACTGCACCGCGAACGCCAGGGAGTCGAGGCAGGCGGGCAGCAGCCGCTCCTCGTCACGGGCCGGGACGACGACGGCCAGCGCCGCCACCGAGGTCACGAGGCCCTGCCGAGCACATGGAGGACGAAGTCGGGGTCGTGGTGCTCGGCCAGCAACTGCGCGCCGTTCACGAGAAAGGCATCGTGGACCGCGGGGCCGTCGAGCGGCCAGCCGACCAGGTCGTGGCGCCAGTGGCACAGCAGCAGGTGGCCCTCGGGGGCCAGCGACTCCCACGCCCTCGACACCAGCTCGCCCAGCGCTCGCGGGGAGAGGAAGTAGCCGACCTCCGACACCGACACCAGGTCGAAGCGGCCCTCCGGCCACTGCGCCGGCACCTCGGCGCGGCGTACGACGACGTGGTCAGCGCCGGCCAGCCGGGTGCGGGCGGCCTCCACCGCGGCCTCGCTGGAGTCGAGGGCCAGCAGGTCGTCGCAGCGCGCCGCGAGGTCGACGGCCAGCGCGCCGACCGAGCAGCCGACCTCCAGGACGTGCCCGTAGCGCTCGCGCGGCAGGCTGGCCAGGGTGATCGCGCGCTTGCGCCGCTCGTACCACCCGTCCACGTCCCACGGGTCGTCCCGGTCGCGGTGCACCCGGTCCAGCGCGTCGTCCCCGGCGGGTGCCGCCGACTCGAGGACGAGCTCCACGTCGCGGTCGAAGTGCGCGAGCAGTGACGGCCCGAGCAGCACCTCGTCGCCGGGCTGGTCGGAGAGCGGGGCGACCTGGCTGGCGTGCGCGGCGACGGCCGCCCGCTTGGCCTCCCGTGCTCCTGCGTCGAGCCGCACCCCGCGGGCGTCGGGCCACGGCACGTCCTGCGCGGCGCCCCAGTGCCACATCCAGACGGGGTACTCCACCAGTCGTGCGTCCGTACGCCGCGCGGCGACGGCGGCGGCCCGGCCCACGGCCTCGTGGTCGGGGTGGCCGTCGTGGCGCCAGGGCGCGGCCAGCAGGGTGCGCTCCCCCGCGTCGCCGACGGCGTCGACGATCGCGGCGACCAGCGCCTCCTCGAGGTCGGCCAGCCCGCCGTCGGGGTGCCCGAGGCACACCACCTCGGCACGAGGGGCGAGCAGCGCGGCCGCCTGCTCCAGCTCGCCGCGGCGGCGGGTCGCGAGCGCACCCGGGTCGTGGGTCGGGGAGACGGGGTGGGACCCCTCGCCGGCCGTCGCCGAGACCACGAGCACGTCCCAGCCGACGCGCCCCGCGAGGTGCACCAGGCCCCCGGCGCCGAGCGTCTCGTCGTCGGGGTGGGCACCGACGACCACCAGCCGGCCGAGGCCCGCCGTGTCGAGGTCCGCCAGGTCGAGGTCGGGCATCGCGTGGTCGGCCAGGGCGCGCGACCACGCCGCGGCCGGGGTCCCCTCCTCGTCGTGCCGGAAGTGGGGTCCGGTCGCCGGACCGGTCGCAGGGCCGGTCGCCGGGCCGGTCGCCGGGCCGGTCGCAGCGACGGGGGCGGATGCGGGGTCGGTCACCATGCCGGGTCCGGGCCGTCGAGCAGCAGGCCGCCGAGGGCGGCCTGGTCGCGCTCGGCGTGCCACTGCCGCACGTAGAGCTCGAGGTCGACCACCCGGCGTACGTGCTCCTCCTCGGTGGCCAGCGGCCCCGGACCGAGCCCGTGGGCGGCCCGGGTGAGGACCTCCTCGGCCGCGGTGGCCACGACCTGCCGGACGCGCAGCGCGGCCCGGGCCCCCTCGACCCCGAGCAGTCGCCCGGCGTCGATGGCCGCGGCCGCGTCGGCGAGCGCACAGCGCGCCGCGTACAGCGCGGCGTCGACGGCACCGAGGTGCATGAGGGCGACCTGGTCGGGCGTCCGGCCACCGGTCGCACCCGACACCATCCGGCGCGCGACGCCGACCGCCCCGCCGTACCAGACGGCGGCCACGCCGATCCCGCCCCAGGCGAAGCCGGGCCGCTCGAGGTACCACCCGGCCTCCCCCACCGCGCCGGCCGGCACGGCGTCGAGGTCGACCGGACCGGAGTCGACGTCCGGCAGCCCGCGGGCGACCCAGGTGCCGGGCACGGGGCTCACCCCGGGCGCGCGCAGGTCCACCTCGAAGAGGCGTCGCTCCTCGCCGGCCCACGCGCTGATGAGCGCGCGGTCGACGTGCGCGGCCAGCGAGCACCAGTGCTTGCGGCCGGTCAGCGTCCACGACGCCCCGTCGGAGTGCGCCTGCAGCGGCGTGCCGGGCCCCTCGGCGGCGTACACGCCCCAGGCACCGGGGGCGACCGGGAGCCCGGCCTGGCCGAGGATCGCAAGGGCGTCGAGGTGCGGCTCCAGCACCCGCGCCACGGTGAGGTCGGCGGCGCCGAGGGTGGCGAGGGCCGACCAGACGTGCGCCGTCGACCCGGAGCCGGGCTGCGGCAGCGACGCCCCGGCCTCGGCGGCGAGGGCGATGGCAGCGGGCACGTCGGCGGCCGCGTCCCGCGCGCGTCCGGCGAGCGTCGCCAGCTCGTCGCGCTGGGCGGCGGTCGGCTCGGTCAGCAGGACCGGGCGGGCCGGCTGCTCGGGACGGCGTGGCTCGGCGGCCATGGAGCTCCTCGGGTGGGCGGACGCGCGGGGATACGTCCTGCCCTCGACGCTAGTGATCGTGTCGAGCGTCGGGACCATCCCGACGGGTGCCTGCGGTGTGACCTGTCGTGCACGAGGACGCTGTGGCTTCGCGGGCGTGACAGCATGGCGACGCCGGTCCGAGGGAGCAGCCGGCGCGACGTGAGAGGGAGGCGCGATGCGCATCGAGGCCAGCGGTCCGCGCCCCGCGGACGACGCCTGGGAGCAGTACACCCGCACCTCAGCGTGGCCGGAGTGGGCGCCCCAGATCCGCGGCGTCCGTGGCGTCACCGGGCGCATCGCCCCCGGCGACCGCGGCGTGGTGCACGGCCCGTTCCCCCTGCGCGTGCCTTTCACCATCGTCTCCGTCGACCCGACCGCCCGCCGGTGGACGTGGAAGGTCGGCGTCGGCCCGCTGTCGGTCGTCCTCGACCACGGCATCGACCGGCCCGTCGCCTTCGAGGGCTGCACCGCCTGGGCAGACGTCCACGCGCCCGCGTTGCTCGTCCGCGCCTACGCCCCGCTGGCCCGGCTGGCCCTGCGCCGGCTGGTGTCGGCATGACGGAGTCCGCGCCGGAGGCGGTGTCCGGCGCTGCGCCCGAGCGCAACGTCCTCGGCGGCGCCCTCGAGCCCTGCGGCACCGACCCGATGACCGGCTTCCACCGCGACGGCTCGTGCGTCGTCGGTCCCCGCGACGCGGGGCTGCACGCGGTGTGCGCGGTGATGACCGAGGAGTTCCTCGCCCACCAGAAGGCCGTGGGCAACGACCTCAGCACCCCGCGTCCCGAGTGGGGCTTCCCCGGCCTCGTACCCGGCGACCGCTGGTGCGTCGTCGCCGCGCGCTGGCTCCAGGCGTACGCCGCGGGCGTGCCCGCCCCGGTCGTCCTCGCGTCCACCTCGGAGCGCGCCCTCGAGGTCGTCGAGATCGAGATCCTGCGCGAGCACTCGGTCGACGTGCCTCCCGATCTGAGCGCCTGGGGCTGACCACCTCTTTGCCCGACCGTGTCCGGTTGAGTGGACGATCGTGCCGGGTTTTCCGTAGTCCTCTTTACCGTCGCGCCTGACCCGCTAGATTGACTCGCGTCCCACTGGCGTCGTACTGAAGGCAAGCGCATGTTCTCGGAGGATCGCCGTCAGGCCGTGCGTGACGCACCCCCCGGCGGGGTCGAGCGTCGACGTCGCTCCGATCGGGCCGACCTCCCTGCGGGCGTCGAGCGACGCCGGCAACGCGCGGTCGACAGCCTGGGCCTCAGCGCCCCGGTGCGTCAGCAGCGCGACGACCGGTTCGACCGCATCACCCGGCTCGCCGCCCGGGTGTTCGACGCCTCCTGGTCGTCGATCACCGTGCTCGACGGTGACCAGGCCTGGTTCCCCAGCGCGCAGGGCTTCGACATCCCTTTGATGCCCCGGCAGGACACCTTCTGCTCACGCACCACCCACAACGCCCGCCTGACGGTCGTCCCCGACGCGTCCCTCGACCCCGACTTCGCCGGCCTGCCGGCCGTGGTCAACGACGGGATCCGCTTCTACGCCGGCGTCCCGCTCACCGACCAGCTGGGCAACGTCGTCGGAGTCTTCTGCGTCTACGACCACGCCCCGCGGACCATGCCGGGCACGGACCTCGAGACCCTCGAGGACCTCGCCGCGTGGGCCCAGTCGGAGCTCGTCGGGTCCAGCGAGATGCTCCGCGCCGGCACGGTGCAGAAGGCCATGCTCCCGGCCGCCCCGATCCACCGCGACGACTGGCACGTCGACGGCATCTGCCTGCCCGCCCTCGCGGTCGGCGGGGACCTGTTCGACTTCGCGGTGACCAACGGCGTGGTGCACATCGGCCTCGGTGACGTGATGGGCAAGGGCACCGGAGCCGCGCTCGTCGGCGCCGGGGTGCGCGCCGCCGTGCGCAGCACCCACCCGGAGGTCGTCGGGGGCGCCGACCTCGGCAGCACGACGTACCGCGTCGCCCGCACCCTGCAGGAGGACCTGAACCGCGGCGAGTCCTTCGTGACGCTCTTCCAGTGCGCCATCGACGTCGCCGACGGGACGCTGCGGTACGTCGACGCCGGCGCCGGGCTGTGCGTCGTGGTCCGGACCGACGGCTCCGTCGAGCGGCTGCAGAGCAGCGACCGGCCGATCGGGATCCTGCCCGAGGACACCTGGACCGAGCACCGCGACCACCTCGCACCGGGCGACCGGATGCTCATCTTCAGCGACGGGCTGCTCGACCTCCTCGCGGACCAGGTCGAGTGGTGGCACGAGGTCGGTCGCCTGGTGGCAGCGCACGAGGAGCCGTCCGGCCTGCTGCTCGCCGTGCGCGAGCTGGCCACCGAGCAGGTCAGCCTCGACGACGTCACCGCCGTGGCGGTGTACCGCCGGTCCGAGGGCGACCGGTGAGCGACGCGCGTCGCTTCGTCGTCCGCATCGTCGCGCTCCTCACGGCGATCCTGGGCGTCAACTACGTCGCGTGGCGGTGGCTCTTCTCCGTCAACTGGGACGCCTGGTGGATCGCGGTCCCCCTCGTCCTCGCCGAGACCTACAGCCTCATCGACTCGTTGCTGTTCGGCATGACCGTGTGGAAGCTCAAGGGTCGCGGCGAGCCCCCCGTGCCGGAGCCGGACCTGACCGTCGACGTCTTCATCGCGACGTACAACGAGCCGCTCGAACTCGTCCTCGACACCGCTCGCGCCGCCCAGCGGATCACCTACCCGCACCGGACGTGGATCCTCGACGACGGCAACCGCGCCGAGCTGCGCGCTCGCGCCGAGGCGGAGGGGATCGGCTGGATCACCCGCTCGGCCGACTGGACCGACATGCCGCGGCACGCCAAGGCGGGCAACCTCAACAACGCCCTGCTGGCGACCGAGGGCGAGTTCCTCCTGATCCTCGACGCCGACATGGTCCCCAAGCCCGAGATCCTCGACCGCACCCTCGGCTACTTCCGCGACGAGCGGATGGGGCTCGTCCAGACGCCGCAGTACTTCGTCAACGTCCCCGACCACGACCCGCTCGGCAGCCAGGCCCCGCTGTTCTACGGCCCCATCCAGGAGGGCAAGGACGGCTGGAACGCCGCCTTCTTCTGCGGATCCAACGCCGTCATCCGGCGCGAGGCGCTCATGCAGCTCGGCGTCTCGCGGTACGCCGGGGAGGTCGAGGTCGGCGTGCACCGCGCGCTGCGCACGGCCCGCTCCGTCATCGGCCAGGCGCGCAAGGACCTGGCTCCCGACCAGGTCGAGGTGCGTCAGGCGCTCGACGAGATCGACTACGACATCGCCCGGGCCCGTCGTGACCTCGACCGGGGCGAGGCGCTCTTCGACGTGACCTACCGCTTCCAGAAGCGGGTGGCCGCGACCCGCCGCGAGCTGGTCGGCGCCGACCTGCGCTCCCTGAACGAGGACCTGGCCATCATCGCCGGCCTCGACCGGCTGGCCGACGACCCCGACCTCAGCCTGGCCACGATCGACGAGTCGGCGCTGCTCCAGCTCGCGGACCGCGAGTGGTCGCCCCTCGGGGCCGTCGAGACCGTCGAGGCCCTGGTCCGCTCGATCGACGTCGATCTGGGCGGCGAGGCCCAGCCGGTGATGCCGATGGCGACCATCTCGGTGACCGAGGACATGGCGACCTGCATGCGGCTGCACGGCCTCGGTTGGCGCTCGGCGTACCACGACGAGATCCTCGCCGAGGGGCTCGCGCCCGAGGACCTCCAGACCATGCTCACCCAGCGGCTGCGCTGGGCACAGGGCACGGTCCAGGTGATGTTCCGCGAGAACCCGCTCGTCCAGAAGGGGCTCACGCTGGCCCAGCGGCTCATGTACTTCGCGACCATGTGGACCTACCTCTCCGGCTTCGCCGCGCTCGTCTACATCGCCGCCCCGATCGCCTACCTCACTCTCGGCGTGCTGCCGGTGCAGGCGCTCAGCACCGACTTCTTCGTGCGGCTGGTGCCCTTCCTGCTGGTCAACCAGCTGCTGTTCTTCGTGGTCGCCGACGGGAGACCGACGTGGCGGGGCCAGCAGTACTCCCTGGCCCTCTTCCCCGTCTGGATCCGGTCCTTCACCTCGGCCTTCGGCAACGTCTTCCTCGGCCGCTCGCTGGACTTCGCGGTCACGCCCAAGGAGAAGCGCGAGGACACCGGACTGCGCTGGGACCTGGTCAAGCCGCAGCTGGTCGCGATGGGGCTGCTGGTCCTCGCTCTCGTCATCGGCGGGGTGCGCCTCGCGCTCGGCGAGGCCAGCCCGTTCGGCACGATCTTCAACATGGTGTGGGTCGTCTTCGACCTGGTGGTCTTCTCGGTGATCATCCAGGCCGTGCGCTACCGCGGCTTCGAGCCCGCCGCCTCCACCGGGACCACCTCCACCGGGACCACCTCCACCGGGACCACGACCGACGGGGCCGCGGTGGCCCGCCCGTCCGACGAAGGAGCAGCATGATCGAGTTCGACGTCCGCACCACCGACGACGGGATCGGCGTCGTCGTCCCCCGGGGCCGGCTCAACATGGTCGCGGCCCGCCAGCTGCGCGAGACCCTGACCGGCCTCGTCGAGGGTGGCACCTCCCGGATCGTGGTGGACCTCGCGGAGACCACCTTCCTCGACTCGTCCGCGCTCGGCGCGCTGGTCGCCGGGCTCAAGACCGCCCGGCAGGCGGGCGGGGACCTGCGCATCGCGCGTCCCACCGAGTCGGTGCTGACGGTCTTCAAGCTGACCAACATGGACAAGGTGCTGCGTCCGCGCGACGACGTCGAAGGCGCGTTCCATGGATGAGGCCCGCGAGGCGGTCGAGTCCTTCGAGGCTCCCGTCGAGCCGGAGAGCCTGGACCTCGTCCAGGACCGGCTGGAGACGTTCTGGGCCCACGACGAGTCCGTCTCGGCCGCCGACCGGATCCGCTTCGAGATGGCGCTCGTGGAGATCGTCGGCAACATCGTCGAGCACGCCTTCGAGCTCGACGCCGACGCCCGCGGCCGGCTGCTCACGGTGGCGCTGACGATGGGTCCCGACCGGATCGAGGCGGTGCTCTCCGACAACGGGCTGCCCGCCGCCATCGACCTCGGGGCGGTGACGATGCCCGACGAGGACGCCACGTCCGGGCGCGGGCTCGCGCTGGCGGTCGCCGCGGTCGACGAGGTCGGCTACGAGCGGGTCGAGGGTCGCAACCACTGGAGGCTCATGTGCCACCGGAACGCCGACTGACGGGGGTCGGTCGGCGCGCGCTCGCTGCCCTGCTGGGCACGGTGGTGCTGGGTGGTGCCGTGGTGACGGGTTCGCCCGCGCCTTCGAACGCCGAGGACACCGCCCCCTCCCCTGCCCCGGGTCGGCCGTGGTTCGGCCCCGGGCTGGACTGGGAGGAGGACCTGCCCGACGCGTACGCCGAGCGGCTCGGGGAGACCCCGTCGCTCTACGCCCAGCGGGTCCGCTACCCGCTGACACAGGACGACCGGGGCTACCTGGCCGGGTTCGCCGAGCAGGCCGCGACCCAGGGTGCCGTCGCCGTGCTCACCCTCGAGCCCCAGGTCTCCCTCACGTCCCTGACCCCCCGGGACGCCGAGGTGCTGGCCGAGGAGCTGGCCGACCTGCACCACCACTTCGACACCCACTTCCTGGTCCGCTTCGCGCCCGAGATGAACGGCTCCTGGGTCATCTGGGGCCAGCAGCCCGACCGCTACGTCGCCGCCTTCCGCACGGTCGCCGACGCGGTGCACGGCGCGGCGGACTCGGGCGCGGGCTCGGGCTCGGGCACGACGGGAACGGGACGGGCGGGGCACGCCGAGATGGTGTGGGCCCCGGCCTACGGTGCCGGCTACCCGTTCGGTCGCTCGTACGGCGCGGTCGACGCCGCCGGCCAGCGGATCGGCCAGGTCCTCGACACCGACGGCAACGGGACCGTCGACGACGGCGACGACCCGTACGCCCCCTACTTCCCCGGCGACCGCTACGTCGACTGGGTCGGGCTGTCGCTCTACCACTACGGCGACCGCCAGGACTTCGGCAACAACGCGGCGCCCGCCGCCGGTGAGTTCGAGGCGCGCCTCGACGACCGGTTCGGGTACGGCGTCCAGCAGCAGCGCCGGTCCTTCCACGACCGGTACGCGACACGAACGCGCCCGATGCTGGTCGAGACGTCGGCGCTCTTCAACACGGCGTACGACCGCGGCGACTCGGAGCGCCGGCTCAAGCAGGCGTGGTGGCGCCAGGTCCTGGCCGGTGCCGCCGACCACCCGGCCATCGGGGCGATCAGCTGGCTGGAGCTCGCCAGGCCCGAGGCAGAGATCGATGACGAGGTGGCGGACTGGCGAGCCACCCACACGCCCGGCCTGGCCCGAGCGCTGCGCGCGGATCTCGATGCCTCCGACGTCGCGCTCGGACCCGTGACCCGGGTCGTCGACCCGGGCGCGGGGTCCACCGACGGACCCTCCTCCGCCGCGGCCGGAGCCGATGACTCTGCCTCCGACGAGGACCCGGCCGGGGCCTCGGCGGGCTGGGTCCCGGTCGGACTCGCGCTGCTCGCGGTCGGCTACCTGGGCTACCGGCTCATCATCCGGCGGCGCTCCTCGTCCGAGGCCTGACGCCGCCCGGCCCAGCAGTCTGCGCAGGTGCGCAGCTCCGGGGGCCGCGCTCGCAACCTTCCCTGCGCACCCGCGCGGGAATGGGGACCCGGGTCGCGCTCGTCCCTGCGCACGTGCGCAGGCAAAAGGACCGATCCGCCCGTCGTAGCTGCGCACGTGCGCAGTCAAAGTGCGCAGTCCTCCCCTCAGAGCTGCGCACCCGCGCAGGTGACCGACCCGCCGCGGTCTCCAGAGCTGCGCACCCGCGCAAGCACCAGCACCCGCCCCCTTCTCGGGGTCAGGCCGCTGGCAACCCGCGCACGTACGCCACCTGCCCGAGGTGCTGGAGACAGTCGCCCTGGATGCTCACCAGTCGCACTCCGACGGTGACCGGCGGGTCCCAGTGCCGGTCGACGACCCGGTCCAGCTCGTCCTCGTCGACCCGGACGAGGTAGGCGTTCGTCGCTGCGGCGACGTCGCGGTGGTAGTCGATGAGGAGCGCCGGGTCCGCGATGCGCACCGCGTCGACCTGCGCGCTCGTGTGCCCGTAGCCGATGTCGTCGAGGCCCTGGCTCATCCCGAGGCGCGACTGCCACCGCTCCCAGGCCTGCGGCTCGCCGGACAGCCCGGCCACCTGGTGGTCCTGACCCCGCGCCACGTGCCACAGCAGCCAGCCGACCGAGTTGCCCGTGCCGCCCGGACGGTGGTGCAGGGTCTGGTCGTCGAGCCCGTCGGCGAGGTCGGCGTACAGCTCGGAGATGCGGCCGAAGCCGTCGGTCAGGAGTGCGCGGGCGTCCATGCTCCCGACCGTACGCCGCGCCCGACCGCCGCGGAACAGCCGCGGAACCGCCACCCAGCCCGGCACCAGGCCGACACCGAGCCGACACCAGGCCGGCACCGGGACCAACGGCGACCCCTCCCGTGACCGAGGTCCCTGCCACGGGCCCCGACGCAGCAGCACGATGGGGACGAGGGCACAGCGCGTGCCCCGAGGGAGGGACACGTCATGGCCTCGTCGCAGAGCGCGGTGAGCCGGCCCGGCAGTCCCGTCCGGTCCGTGACCCGCGCCCAGGTCATGCTCGGCGCGAGCTACGTCGTCGCGATCTGCATCCTGGCCGCCTCGGCGTACGGCCTGCTCGCCGACGAGCCCTACCGCGACCTGCCCGAGGCCACCGTCTTCGCCGCCCAGGGGCAGGACGTCGTCAGCCTCCTGGTCGCCGGGGGCCTGGTCTTCCTCGCGCTCCCGGCCCGGTTGACGCCCACGCGCCTCCTGGCCTGGCTGGGACTGCTCGCCTACGTCGTCTACAGCTACGCGATCTACCTCATCGGTGTCCCGATGAACCAGGTCTTCCTCGTCTACGTCGTCCTCGAGTCGGTCGCCGGGGCCGCCCTCCTCGCCGGGCTGTGGCGCCTGGCCTCGATGTGCTGGCCGACCACCGCCTCGACCCGCCTGAGCCGCGGGACGGGCTGGATGCTGATCGTCGTCGCCGTCCTCTTCGCCGGGTTGTGGCTGTCGACGCTGCTGCCGTACGCGTTCGGTGGGAGCCCGCCGGAGCCCGAGGGCGTCGGTGGCGCGCCGTACCCCGTCTTCGTCCTCGACCTCGTCGTCGTGCTCCCCGCCATCGCCGCCGTCGGCGTGATGCTGCTGCGCGGCCACCGGCTCGGGCCGCCGCTGGCCGTGGTCGCGCTCATCAAGATCGTCACGCTGTTCGTCGCGCTGTGGGCCGGGCCGGCGTACGCCCTGGCCACCGACGGCCCCGTCGACCTCGGACCGGACGCCGGTCCCACCCTGCTGCTGCTCGTCGTGAGCAGCTGGCTCGTCACCCGCTGGTGGCGCGCCCTCACGAAGGAGTCCTCATGAACACCCTGGTCGTCTACGAGTCGATGTGGGGCAACACCCGGGTGGTGGCGGAGGCCGTCGCCGAGCGCCTCGGCGAGCAGGTGACGCTGGTCGACGTGGCCGACGCACCCGAGCGGTTGCCCGCCGACCTCGACCTCCTCGTCGTGGGCGGGCCGACGCACGCCTTCTCCATGAGTCGCGCCTCCACCCGGCGCGACGCCGTCGGCAAGGGCGCCGACTCCCACGACGTCGAGCGCGGGATCCGGGAGTGGCTGGGCGACGTCGTGGCGTCCGACCCCGTCGACATCGCCACCTTCGACACCCGCGTCGGTTCGGTCAAGCACCTACCGGGCTCGGCGGCCAAGGCCGCCGGCAGAGACGTACGCCGCCACCACCTCGGGCGCCTGGTCGCGACGGCCAGCTTCTTCGTCGACGACATGGCCGGACCGCTGTCCGACGGCGAGCTCGACCGGGCCCGTGCGTGGGGCGCGTCCCTGGCCGAGTCGACGGCCGCGCACGACTGACCGCGGGCTCCCCGCGGGTGTGGCGGGCCCTCCCGAGCCGTGTGATGCTCGAGGGCGTGACCCACGACGAACCCGCCCCCGAGCACCGCCGCCCCGAGGGCGTCACCGACGCCACCGTCGAGGCCCTCGGCAAGCTGTCCGCCGCCCTCGACCACGTCGAGGACGCCCGCGGTCATCTCTACGCCTTCCACCGCCTGATGGGCAGCGCCGAGAGCACCCTGGAGGAGGCGACCGCGATGGTCCGCGACGCCGGCCACGACGACATCGCCGATGCCCTGGACCGCGGCGTGCTCGGTCGCAACCCGCTGCCGGGCATGTGGTCCTTCCAGATGGTGGAGGCCTTCGACGACGGCTTCTACGCCGAGGCCAAGGGCATCCAGCAGCGCGCCATCGACGAACTGATGGACGGACGGCGCCACGTCTTCGAGGCCGAGATGAAGGAGCTGCGCCGCACCCGCGGACGCGAGGGACACGAGGCGACGCCGGACGACGCCGACGGCACCGTCTGACGCCCTCGCGTCCGGCCCTCAGTGCCCGGCCGGGAGGACGTGCGCGTCGGCGCCCGGGAAGACGAGGCCCTCGTGCCCGTCGCCCCACCGCACGACGTACGGCGGCGCGCCGTCCTCGCCCCGCACCTCGAGGATCTCGCCCTGCCGACGCGGCGCGTCGACCTTGTTGCTCTCGGCGACCAGGCTGTCGCCCACCTGAGCGTGCATC
This sequence comes from Nocardioides sp. Soil777, assembly GCF_001428425.1. Classification (NCBI taxonomy): domain Bacteria; kingdom Bacillati; phylum Actinomycetota; class Actinomycetes; order Propionibacteriales; family Nocardioidaceae; genus Nocardioides; species Nocardioides sp. Soil777. Next base: position 432,747 of record NZ_LMSN01000015.1, on the reverse strand, counting down.
ACACCCACCTGCCTCTTGTCTGCCTCGCGGGCAGCCCCGAGCGGGCGTCCGCCTCCTCCCACGATGCTCCGCCGGGGACGCCACCACAAGGGTCCTTCAGCCCGGTTCCGCCAACGCCGCGCGGACGTCCTCCCCCGGGCCTACTCTCAGGCATGGCGTTCAGGCAACGGCGCGACGGACGGTACGTCGACGACCTGCCTGCGCTCCGGCGGATCGTGCCCTACCTGATGCGCACGCGCATCGGGTCACAGGTCTTCTTCCCGCAGCGGATCGAGGTCGACGGGCTGCTCGCGTGGCTCGAGGAGACCAATGCCGGGCGCCCCCACGAGGAGCGGGTCACCCTCTTCCACGTCTTCCTGGCCGCCATCGCCCGGACCCTGCGGCTGCGGCCGGAGATGAACCGCTTCGTCGCCGGCCGGCGCACCTACGAGCACACCGACATCAGCATCTCCTTCGTCGTCAAGCAGGGGATGCGGGACGACGCCCCGGAGTCCGAGGCCCGGCTGGTCTTCACCGGTCGCGAGAGCGTCGACGACGTACGCCGCCTCGTCGACGCCGGTGTGCACGGCAAGCGCGAGCACGAGCGTGGCGGGGACGACCGGCTGGTCGACTTCTTCGCGTCGTGGCCGCGTCCGGTCCTCAACGGCATCGCCGGGTCGATCCGCTGGCTCGACTACCACAACCTGATGCCCGCGGCCCTGACCGGCGCGATCCCGCTCTACACCAGCGTGTACGTCGTCAACACCGGCTCGATCGGGGTGGCTCCGCCCTTCCACCACCTCTACGAGCCCGGCTCGGCGAGCATCTTCGTCGCCATCGGCCGGGTCGCCCCGCAGCCGGTCGTCGACGACGGCGGGCAGGTCGTCGCGCGCACCTGCGTCGACCTCGTCTACACCCTCGACGAGCGGGCCTCGGACGGCTTCTACTTCGCCCGGACGGCCGAGGTGTTCCGCCGGCTCGTCTCGGAGCCTGCACTCCTGGCGGACCCCGACCTCACCGTCGACGACCTCGTCCCGGTATGGCCACCTCCTCGCTGAGTGGACCGTCCTCGCTGCTGCTGACCCGCGGCCCCGGGCTGGTCGGGCTGCTCGTCGAGATCGGCATCGTCGCGGTCGCGCTGGTCGCGAACCTGGCCGTCCGCTGGCTGACCCTCGACGACCTGGCGCTCGCGGTGTCGCACGCCCACGACCTGCTGGCCCTCGAGGAGGCGTGGGGCCTGGACTGGGAGCACGCCGCCCAGGACGCGGTCCGCGCCGTGCCGTGGCTGGGCACGTTCGGCGCGTGGTTCTACGTGTGGGGCTACCTGCCGGTCGTGGCGCTGGCCCTGGTCGTGCTCTACGTCCGGCACCCCCCGGCGTACGCGCGCCTGCGCAACGCCCTGCTCGCCGGCGGGCTGGTCGGGCTCGCCGTCTACCTCCTCTACCCGCTGGCACCGCCGCGGCTGACGGACCTGGGGTACGCCGACCCGATCGCGTCCAGCCTCGTCGAGCCGTCCGCGCGGCCGGTGGGCATCGCCAACGAGATCGCGGCGATGCCGAGCTTCCACGTGGGCTACCTCGTCGTGGTGTCGGTCGTGGTCCTCGGCGTGACCGACTCGGCGCTCGTGCGTGCCTGGTGCGTCCTGCACCCGCTGCTGATGGCCTGGGTCGTGGTCGCCACCGGCAACCACTGGGTGCTCGACCTCCCGGCGGGGGTGGCGGTCGCCGTCCTCGGCCTGTGGGTGGCCGACCGGATCGCACGCACCGGTGACGAACCGCCCGCCGGCCGCTAGCGTGCGAGGCATGCGTCGAGCACTCTTCGTGCGGGTCAACCGGGTTGCCAACTGGGTCGTACGCCGCATCGGCCTGCGTCGCTTCCGCGGCGGCGACCTGCTCTACCTGACGACCACCGGGCGCAAGAGCGGGCAACAGCGGACGACGCCGGCGCTCTACCTGCGCGACGAGGGCCGCTGGATCGTGGTCGCGTCCAACGGCGGCGCCGACTGGGAGCCCGGCTGGTGGCTCAACCTGCGCTCCGGCTCCCCCGCGTCCGTCGAGGTGGACGGGCTGACCACCGCCGTCACCGGCGTCGAGGTGGACGGCCCCGAGCGCGAGCGCCTGTGGGCGCGGCTCAACGAGATGTTCGACTTCGACGCCTACCAGGCCAAGGTCTCGCGGCGGATCGCCGTCGTGGCGCTCACGCCCGCCGACTGACTGGCATCACGGCGCCCGGTTACCTCGCGCGTCCTCCTGCGCGACGAGCTCCTCGAGGTCCTTCAACCGGTCCAGCCCGTTGACCGCCCTCGCCATCCGGTGGTTGCCGGCGAAATCCTCGCGGTGCCGGTCGAGGAACCACCAGTAGCCCGCCGTGAACGGGCAGGCGTCGTCGCCCACCCGCACCTTGGGGTTGAAGCGGCACGACCCGCAGTGGTCGCTCATCGTGTTGATGTAGGCGCCACCGGACGTGTAGGGCTTGGTCGCCATCACCCCGCCGTCCGCGTGCTGCGACATCCCGACCACGTTGGGCACCATCACCCAGTCGTAGCCGTCGACGAACGCCCGGTGGAACCAGTCGGTCACCTGCGTCGGCGCCCACCCGCGCTGGAGGGCGTAGGAGCCGAGCACCATCAGCCGCGGGATGTGGTGGACCCAGCCGTGCTCGGCGACCTGGTCGAGGGTGTGGGACAGGCAGCGGGCGTCGGTCGCCTTGCCATCGAGATCGGCGAACCACTGCGGCATCTTCTGCTGCGCGCGCAGCGCGTTCTGCCGGCGGTAGTCGTCACCCTGGTGCCAGTAGAGGTGCCAGACGTAGTCGCGCCACCCGATGACCTGCCGCACGAAGCCCTCGACGCTCGCGATCGGCGCCGCCCCGCTGCGGTATGCCGCCTCCGCGCGCTCGGCGACCTCGAGCGGGTCGAGGAGCCCGAGGTTCATCGGGGCGCTGACGAGGCTGTGCGCCATCCAGGGGTCGCCCTCGAGGATCGCGTCCTCGTGCGCACCGAAGTCGGGCAACCGGTGCTCGACGAAGTGGTCCAGCGCGGCCAGCGCCTCCCGCCGCGTCGCGGCGAAGCGTCGTACGCCGTCGCGGCCGATGAACGCCACGTCGCCGTCGCGCTCCCACCGGTCCAGGTCCTCGCGCACCTCCGCGTCGATGTCGTCCTCGGTCGGCCACCACGGCTCGGTGACGCCGAGGGTGGTCGCGCCCTTGGGCGGCGGCTGGCGGTTGTCGTGGTCGAAGTTCCACTGGCCGCCGGCCGGCTCGCCGCCGTCCATGAGGACCCCGTGGGCCTGCCGGGCCCGCCGGTAGAAGTCCTCCATGAGCAGCCGCTTGGCCCCCCGGCCGGCGGCCCACCGCTGGAAGTCCGCGCGTGGGGTCGCGAAGCCGCGCGGCTCCAGGACGGTGGCGCCCAGCCGCTCGACCAGGCCCAGCGCGGCGTACGACGTGGGGTGCACGACCTCCACGTCGTCGTGCTGCAGGACCGCCTCGGCGTACGTGTCGGCGCGGACGTAGGTGAGCCGGTCGCCGAAGTCGGCCGCGCGGTGCCGCATCGCGCTGAGCACGAAGTGTGCCTTGGCGCGGTGGAAGCGCCGCCGCTGGAAGACGGCCTTGGACTCCACCATCAGCAGCGGGCCGCGGTGGTCGTCGGTGAAGTGCGGCCCGAGCTGGTCGCCGAAGAGCCACCGCGTCGTCATGGCGCCACCCTAGGCACGCCCTCCTCGACGGCTGAGGTGCGAACGAGGGGCCAGCCTCAGCCGAGGTCCCCCATGTCGAGCGTGAAGCGGTACCGCACGTCCCCCGCTGCGAGCCGAGCAAGAGCCGTGCCGACCTGGGCCGACGGGAGCACCTCGACGGCGGCCACGATCCCGTGCTCGCCGCAGAAGTCGAGCAGCTCCTGCGTCCGCGCGAGGCTTCCGCTGCCGGTCGACGCGAGGCGGCGGCGGGCACGGAGCAGGTCCATAGCGTCGACGCTCGCGGCGCCGAGGTAGCCGAGCGTGACGAGCGTGCCGTCGAGGTCGAGGGTCCTCAGGTAGGGCCCGAGGTCGTGCTGGGCCGGCGCGCAGTCGAGGACCAGGTCGAGGCTGTCGCCCGCCGCGGCCATGTCCGCCTCGTCCTTCGACACGACAACCCGGTGGGCGCCGAGCGCACGGGCGTCGTCCGCCTTGTCGGCGGTCCGCGTGAAGACGGTGACCTCGGCACCGAGCGCGACGGCGAGCTTGACCGCCAGGTGGCCGAGGCCCCCGAGCCCGACCACGCCGACCCGCGTGCCGGCCCCGACGTTCCAGCTCCGCAGCGGCTCCCACACCGTGATGCCGGCGCACATCAGCGGAGCGACGGCGGCGGGGTCGAGCCCGGCCGGGCGGTGGTAGACGAAGCTCTCGCGGACGACGTACGACGACGACCACCCGCCCAGCGTGGGCGTGCCGTCGATCCGGTCACGACCGCCATACGTGAGCGTCGGGAAGTCGACGCACATGTTCTCGTGGCCGGCCAGGCACATGCGGCACTCCCCGCAGGAGTCGACGATGTTGCCGACCGCGACCGGGTCACCGACCACGAAGCGCGTCACGTCCGGGCCGATGGCCGCGACCTCGCCGACGAACTCGTGGCCCGGCACGAGGGGCACGTCTCCGCGACCCTCCGCGGACCCGCCCAGCGCGTGCAGGTCGGTGTGGCAGACGCCGCAGTGCGTGATCCGGACCTCGACGTCGTCGGGTCGCAGCGCGCGGCGCTCGAAGTCGAAGCGCTCGACCTGCCCGGGGGTGGTCGTCGCGCGGTAGCCGGTGGCAAGGGTCATGGCCCCAGACGTACCACCACGTCCGAAACTGCTCTCGCCGATCCGCGCCAGAATCTTGCGGGAACCATTTCGGCCCCCCGGTGCGACAGTCGTGTCATGGAGGCCAACGGGGCACCGGAGGAGCGGGACGACACCGTCCTGCTCGCGATGGTGGCCCAGGGCGACACGGCGGCGCTCGAGGAGCTCTACCGTCGCCACTCGGCGTGGCTCTTCGCGCGACTGATGCGTCGCTGCAACGACTCCGACGTGGTCGTCGACGTCGTGCAGGACACCTTTGTCACCGTCTGGAAGGACGCTCGCCGGTACCGCGGCGCCGGGGAGGTCGCGGCCTGGCTGTGGGGGATCGCGTTCCGCCGGATGGTGTCGAGGCTGCGGTCGCGCAAGGACGTCGTGCTCCTCCCCGAGTGGGACACCTCAGGACTCGGCGGTCGCTCACCCGCTGCCGAGGACGAGGTCCTGCTCGGGGTGGAGTACGGCGACCTGGCCGGGGCCCTGCGCCGGCTCTCGCCCGAGTTCCGCTTGGTCGTCCAGGCGGTCGTCCTGGACGGGTTGACCACCAAGGAGGCCGGCCGGCTGCTCGGCGTCCGCGAGGGCACCGTCAAGACCCGGCTCCACCGGGCCCGCGCACAGCTGCGCGGCGCCCTCACCGACCCGCAGGAGGGATGGCGATGACGACCCACGTGTGGCACGCCGACGGCGACCTGCTCACGGCGTACGTCGACGGCGGCCTGGACGCGATCGAGGGCGCGTCGGTCGAGCAGCACCTCGCGCGGTGCGCCGACTGCCGGACGGCCATCACCCCGCTCGTCGACCCACCCCTGCTGGAGCTCGCCTGGGCGGGGGTCCGCGACGCCGTCGAGAGCCCGCCCCTGCCCCTCCCGATCCGGCTCGCGCGTCGGTGCGGGTTGTCCGAGCCGACGTCCGTCGTCCTCGCGGCGACCGCGTCGCTGCGTACGTCCTGGCTGGTCGGCGCGTTCGTCGCGCTGGCCTTCGCGACCCTCGCGGTCGGCGTCGCCGGCGACAACCTGCTGGCGCCGTTCCTCCTCGTCGCACCACTCGTCCCGGTACTCGGGGTCGCGGCCGCCTACGGCCCGCAGGAGGACCCGCTCGAGACGCTGGTCGTCACCGCGCCCTACGGCCGGACCCGGCTGATCCTCGTCCGCGCGCTCGCCGTGCTGGTCTCGGTGCTGCCGATCGCGGCCCTGTTGGGCCTGCTGCTCCCGGGACCCCCGTGGGTCGCGATCGCGTGGCTCGGTCCCGCGCTCGCGCTCGTGCCGGTCCTGCTCGCCCTCTCGAGCTACACCGGACCGCGCACCGGGGCCGCGCTCGTCACCCTCGCGTGGAGCGGCGTCGTCGTGGCGTCACTGCGGGGGCTCCCGTCAACCTGGCCGGTGGAGGCCACCCAGCAGGTCGTCTACCTCGTCCTGGCGGTCGTCTCGGTCGCCGTCCTCGTCGTCCGGTCGCGCCACGACCGACAGATCGGAGCGGTGCTGTGAACGCCGTCGTGCTCAACAACGTCACCAAGACCTACGGCCGCACCCGCGCGCTGGACGGGGTCGACCTCGCGTTCGGCCGAGGAGTCACGGGGCTCCTCGGTCCGAACGGGGCCGGCAAGACCACCCTGCTGCGGATCGTGGCCACCTCGATCGCCGCCGACAGCGGCGGGGTGCGGCTGGCCGGGCGTGACCCGCACGGCTCCCACCACGAGCTCACCGCGATCCGGCGCGAGCTGGGCTACCTGCCCCAGGAGCTGGGCTATCCCAGCGACATGACGGCCTTCGGCTTCGTGGAGTACGTCGCGGTCCTCAAGGAGTGGAACGACCGCTCGCGCCGGCACACGGAGGTACGTCGAGTGCTCGACCTCGTCGGCCTCGGCGACCTGTCCACCAAGCGGGTCGCCCGGCTCTCCGGCGGACAGCGTCGACGGGTGGCGCTGGCCCAGGCCTTGCTCGGGGAGCCACGGATCCTCGTGCTCGACGAGCCGACCACCGGGCTTGACCCGACCCAGCGTGCCGACCTGCGTCGTACCCTCTCGGTCATCGCCGGCCAGTGCGCCGTGCTGCTCTCCACCCACCAGACCGAGGACGTCGCCGCCCTGTGCGAGCGGGTCGTGGTCCTGGCCGGCGGCACCGTCCGCTTCGACGGGACCGTCACCGACCTGGTCGCCACCGCGGCCGGGCGGGTCTGGCTCTGCGACGGGCCGGGCCCCGACGCTCTGGTCAGCTGGCGCACCGGCACCGGACGCCACCACGTCGTCGGAGGGACGCCGCCGCCCGGCGCGATGCCCACCGAGCCGACCCTCGAGGACGCCTACCTGCTGATGCTCGGCCCGGAAGCGCACTCCGTGCGCGCCCCGGCCTAGGCCGACCCACCACACCCGGGAGCCACCATGATCGACACCGACACCACGCCCGACAGCTCCACCAGCCTCGTCGCCATGGCCGGCATCGAGACGCGCCGACTGGCGCGCAGCCCGATCTTCATCGGTGGCGTCGTCCTCGCCTTCGGCGTGCTGGCCCTGATGGTGGTCCTCAACGAGCACCCGGTCTACACCGACCTGCTGCCCACTCCGCTCATCGCGGCGTTCTTCATCGGGATGAGCAGCCTCATCGCGACGGCCCGGATCGTCCGGTCGACGGAGGCCGCGGTGGAGGCCGTCGGCACGACACCGGGCACCGAGGCCCAGCGCACGGCTGCCGTGGCCCTGGCCTGCCTGCTCCCCTTCACCGCCGGCCTGGTGTTCGTGCTCACCGTGGTCGCCGTCGGCCGCGCCGCCGGGGTCGCTCCGCAGGAGTGGTGGTTCGGCACGTTGCCCGACTGGCAGGTGTGGAGCATCCTGCTCGCGACCGGGCCGGTCGCGTGCCTCGGCGGCGGGTTGCTGGGCGTGCTGACCGGTAGGTGGCTGCACTTCCCGGGCGCCGCGTCCGTGGTCGTGGTCGCGGTGGTCCTGGTGAGCTTCGCCGGCTCGGTGCCGATCGCCCAGGGCGAGCACTCCGAGCTGCGCCTGTGGGTGCCGTGGCCGATGTGGCACTCGGGGACGCTGCTCGACGGGACGCAGTCGCTGTACGCCGGGAACCCGCTCGCCCACCTCGGCTACGCACTCTGCCTGTGCGCCGCCGCAGCGCTGGTCGCGATCTGGCACGACCGGACCGCGCGCACGACCGGCCTGCGGATCGCCATCGGTGCCGTTGTGGTCGTCGGGCTCGCCTGCCTGGTGCTGGGCATGACGACCGGCAACGCCGACAACCTCGTCTCCGACCCGATCCCGTTCCGCATCGGCTGATGGCCGCCCGCTGGTGGTACCTCCGCCGCGGCGTCGCCTGGCCCGCCCTCCTGGGCTGCTGCGCCGTCGCTCTGGTGCTCGCCGGGCTGCTGGGCCGGTGGCCGTCGTCGGTGCTGGTGCTGCTCCCGGCCGTGCTGGCCTGCTGCGCCGCGGCGGCGGGGTTCGTCTTCGACGAGGCGGCCGGCGCGGTCGTCGCGGTCACTCCGCGCGGTGCCGGCTGGCGGCGTACGACGCGGCTCGCGGTCGTGCTCGTCCCGCTGGTGGCATGGGTCGTCGTCGTGGTGGTCCGGCCCGGTGACCTGCCGCTCGACCGCGCCGGGTGGTGGCTGGTCGGGGGTGCGGCCATCGTGCTGAGCTCGGGGGTCGCCGCGTGGGGGTCGCGGCGAGCGGTCGACTCCCCCGGTCCGGCGCTGGCATCGGTGGTCGCGCTGGTCGTCCTGAGCCCCGTCGTGGTGACCGGGTTCGTCGGCTGGGACTCGGTCTACCCGCTGTCCGGGTTCAGCGCCGGGACGTGGGCCTTCTGGTTGGTGGTGGGCTCGGGCGGGATGGTCGCCTGGTGGGCCGCAGCCCGTCCCGGGATCCGGGCCTGAGTCCGATGGTCGGCCGGAATGGGTGGAAGAACCCATCCCCGCGCCGGACGAGATGGGTATCTCGCCCGACGCGGCCAAGGGCCGGCGCGACCTAGCGTCGCCACATGGACACCACGGACCGCACCACGGACATCGACACGGTCGTCATCGGCGCCGGCCAGGCCGGCCTGTCGACCGGTTACCACCTGCAACGGCGCGGGATCCCCTTCGTCATCCTCGACGCGGGCACCCGGGTCGGCGACAACTGGCGCCGGCAGTGGGACAGCCTCAAGCTCTACTCGCCGGCCCACGTCGACGGCCTCCCGGGCCTGCCGTTCCCCGCGCCCCGGTGGACCTTCCCGGGCAAGGATGCCGTGGGCGACTACCTCGAGACCTACGCCCGCACGTTCGACCTTCCGGTGCGGCTCGGGACGCGGGTCTACGCCCTCGACCGCGACGGTGACGGATACCTCGTCACGACCGACCGGGGCCGCTTCACCTGTCGCAACGTCGTCGTCGCGACCGGCACGTTCGGCAGGACCCCGCTCGTCCCGGACGTTGCGACGGAGCTCGACCCGGCCGTCCTGCAGCTGCACTCGAGCGAGTACCGGCGGCCCAGCCAGATCGGCGACGGCCCGGTGCTCGTGGTCGGCGCGAGCCACTCCGGCACCGACATCGCCTACGAGCTGGCGGAGACGCACCCGACGATCCTGGCCGGCCGCGACTGCGGCGAGATCCCTCCCCGGATCGGGTCCCGGCCGTTCCGGGCGGTCTTCCCCGTCCTGCTCTTCGTCTGGAAGCACGTCCTCACCCGACGGAGCCCGATGCGCAACAAGCTGAAGGAAGAGCTGCGCGGCCACGGCGGCCCGATGATCCGCGTCAAGCGACGGGACCTGCTCGCGCGCGGGGTCGAGCGGGTCACCAGCCGGGTCGAGGAGGTCCACGGCGGCCTGCCCGTGGTCGACGGGACCCCACGCGAAGTGAGCACCGTCGTGTGGGCGACCGGCTTCCGCCAGGTCTTCGACTGGATCCACCTGCCGATCCTCGGCGAGGACGGGTACCCGCGGGAGATCCGCGGCGTGGTCGCCGACGCACCCGGGCTGTTCTTCTGCGGCCTGTGCTTCCAGTACGCGTTCAGCTCGATGTTGCTGCCCGGCGCCGGCCGTGACGCCGCGTACGTCGCCGACCGGATCGCCGCCCGCTCCCGCAGGCTGGGGAAGCCCGCCGCGGGCCTGCCCACGGCCGCCTGAACCGCCGTACCCTCGACGTCGTGGATCAGGCCGCTGACCACTTCGCGCGCGGCGACTGGAAGGCCGCGTACGACGCGTGGTCCCGCAGCGGGCTGGACGGCCTCGGCGCCGCCGAGCTCGACCACTTCAGCACGGCCGCCGGACTCGTCGGCCACCACGACGAGCTGGTCCGGGCCCTGCAGCGGGCGTTCCTCGCCTTCCGGGACGAGGGCGACCTCCGCGGGGCGGCCCGGTGCGCCTTCCACCTGTCGATGAACACCGGCGACCACGGTGAGCACGCGCTGGCTGCCGGCTGGGCGGCAAGGGCGGCGGAGCTGGTCGACGAGATCGGCGAGGACTGCGTCGAGCGCGGCTGGATCGCCTTCCTGCGGATGTTCCGCGCCATCGGCGAGGGCGACTTCACGCGGGCGCAGACGCTGGCCGACGAGGCCAACGCCACGGGGCGCCGGTTCCACGACCCCGACCTGGTCGCGATGAGCACGTGCGCGCAGGGGCGCGTGGCCATCTACACGGGGCACTTCACCGAGGGGTTGGGTCACCTCGACGACTCGATGGTCCGGGTGGTCTCCGGCGAGCTCTCGTCCTTCATCGCCGGCCACGTCTACTGCACCGCCATCGAGGGCTGCCAGGAGATCGGCGAGTTCGGCCGCGTCGCCGAGTGGACGGCCGCCCTCGAGCGCTGGTGCGACACCCAGCCGGGGCTGCTCGCCTTCACCGGCCAGTGCGCCGTCCACCGCGGCCAGCTGCTGCGGCTGCGGGGTGCGTGGGACGACGCGCTGCGCGAGTACTCCCTGGCCGCCGAGCGCTACCTCGAGCTCGGCACGACCGGCGCCATCGGCCTCACCGCCGTCGAGACGGGCGACGTGCTCCGACTGCGCGGGGACCTCGACGGCGCCGACGCGGCGTACCAGCGGGCCGCCGACCTCGGTGTCGACCCACAGCCGGGCCTGGCCCTGCTCTGGCTGGCCAGCGGCCGGGGCACCGCCGCGCTCGGGGCAGTCAACCGACTGCTCGCCGAGCCCGGCGGACCGGTCCAGCGGTGCCACCTGCTGCCGGCTGCCGTCGACGTGCTGCTCGACGTCGGTGAGGTCGACCGCGCCCGACCGCTGGCCGTCGAGCTGTCGTCGTTGGCGACCTCGATCGGCTCCCTGACCCTCACCGCGGCCGCCGCGACGGCTCTCGGTGCGGTGGAGCTCGACTCGGGTGACGCCGCCGGCGCCCTCCCCTACCTGCGCCGGGCCCACCAGCAGTGGACGCAGGCGTCCTCGCCGTACGACGCCGCGGTCGCGCGGCTGCTGTCCGGCCGCTGCCTGCTGGCGCTGGCGGACCCGTCCTCGGCCGACCGTGAGCTGACCGCTGCCCGCGCGACCTTCCGCCGACTGGGAGCCGTCCCGATGGCCGAGCTCGCCTCATCCCTCCTCGCCCCCGCGTCACCACCCGGCGGCCTCACCGCCCGCGAGGTCGAGGTGTTGCGGCTCGTGGCGACAGGACGCAGCAACCCCCAGGTCGCGGCGGAGCTGGTGCTGAGCGAGAAGACGGTCGCGCGACACCTGTCCAACATCTTCGGAAAGCTCGACGTCGGATCGCGGACCGCGGCCGCGGCGTACGCCTTCGAGCACGGGTTGGTCTGAGCAGAGCTCTGGCCACCGGGCCGTTACGGGTGTAGGCAGGGACGGTGAGGGCCGCAGCCCCCACGTCCGCCCGTGGAGGAGATGGATCATGGCTGCACTCGAAACCGACCAGCTGCTCAAGGAGCTCGAGCCTGTCGTCGCCGACAACCTCGACCGGCACATGGCCATCGCGGACGAGTGGATGCCACACGAGTACGTGCCGTGGAGCCTCGGGCGGGACTTCGCCGACCTCGGTGGCGACCCGTGGGAGGTCGCGCAGTCGCAGCTCTCCCCCGTCGCCCGGACGGCGCTCGAGGTCAACCTGCTGACCGAGGACAACCTGCCGAGCTACCACCGGGAGATCGACCGGGCCTTCGGCAGTGACAGCGCCTGGGGCACGTGGGTCAACCGGTGGACGGCCGAGGAGGGGCGGCACGCGTTCTGCATCCGCGACTACCTGCTCGTCACGCGCGGTGTCGATCCCGTCGAGCTCGAGCGGGCCCGGATGGAGACGATGGAGACGGGCTACGAGGCGACGGAGAAGTCCGTGCTCAACGTCTGCGCCTACGTGTCGTTCCAGGAGCTGGCCACCCGGGTCTCGCACCGCAACACCGGGCGCTACACCGAGGAGCCGATCGCGGAGAAGCTTCTCGCGCGGGTCGCCAAGGACGAGAACCTGCACATGATCTTCTACCGCAACATCGTCACCGCGGCGCTGGAGATGGCACCCAGCCAGACAATGCGCGCGATCACCGAGGAGGTCGTCGGCTTCGAGATGCCCGGCAGCATCATCCCGGGCTTCTCCCGCAAGGCGGTGGCGATGGCCAAGGCCGGCATATACGACCTGCGCATCCACCACGACGACATCGTGTCCCCGTTGCTGCGGCAGTGGGGCGTCTGGGACATCGAGGGCCTCGACGAGGACGGGGAGAAGGCGCGCGACGAGCTCGCCGCCGCGGTCTCCGCGCTCGACGGGGAGGCCACTCGCTTCGTCGAGCGGCGGGCCGAGGCCGCGGCCAAGAAGGCAGCCCGCCTGGCCTGACCTACCTCGCCGGATCCGCCGGTAGAGCCCTCGGTGGTTGAGGTGTGAGCGAAGCGAGCCTCGAAACCCCACCCCCTCCTTCGTCGCCGTGCGCACCCGAGGACGATGGAGTGAAGCGCGACTGCCGTGGCGCGCACCCGACTCGGAGGAGCCTTCATGGACGGCACGTACGACGCGCAGGCAGGGACCAGGTTCCCGACGACGAAGTGGCGCGAGGGGTACGACGTCGCGTCGGTCGACGAGTTCGTGGCTCGTGCCGAGCGGGCGGTGAGCTTCCGCGACGGGTCGGTGCGCTCCGAGGACGTGGAGCAGGTCCGGTTCGCACCGGTGCGGTGGCGTACGGGTTACGACATGGACGCCGTCGACACCCACCTGGAGCAGCTCGCGAGCCAGCTGAAGGGCATCGAGTCCTAGGTCTGGCCGGGAGCAGGACCTACGTCAGCGAACGCCCTGCGAGCGCCAGTAGGCGTTGAGGGCCCCGTTGGTCTTGACGAACCAGACGATCAGGCCGACGCCGAAGAACCACCCGAGCAGCAGCACCCACAGCCCAGTCGCCCCACTGACAGGTGCGCGCATCCCGCGACGCTCGTAGAGCCCGCCGACCTCGCTCGACGAGATGAACGGCATCACGATGCCGACGAAGATCGCGAGCACCAGGGCGAGCCCGCCGCCCAGTCCGGTGTTGGTGTGGCGCTTCATCTCCTCGTGGGTCTTGAAGTACCAGATCCAGGAGTAGATCCCGAGCGTCACGATCGTGAGGGCGATGCAGGCACCGGTGCTGCGGACCTGTCCGAGCGGGGCACCGTGGATCGGCATGCCGTACGCCGCGGGCGCCTGCGCGCCGTACGGGACCGGGGCCGTGGCCTGGGTCTGGGCCTGCTGCGGGAGCCACTGCTGACCGTCGGCGGTCTCGGTGCGCGGCTCGTTGTTCTCGATCATGGATCCCCCGTGGGTGCGTGACTGGTGGTGATGGCTGGCGCAACGTACCCGCCGTCCACCCGCTGCGTCCCGGGTTCGGTCAGGTCCGCCCTGACGGCCGCACCCGGTTGTCCACAGATCCGGATTGCCGGGTTTCGCAGCCGGCTCCCGACGGGAAGAGTCGACCCCAGTCGTACTCGTCCGGCTGACGCCGGCTCCATCTCGGGAGACACGATGAACATCAGGCTCGACCCTGCCCAGCTGTCGATCGGCGCCGACGCCGTCGAGGCGCGGGCAGCCGACATGGCGACCCGTCGCGCCCGGATCGAGGCCTCGGTCGACGCCCTCCTCGCGTCCTGGCACGGCGACGCCGCCGACCGGTTCGCCGGGCTGTGGGCGGAGTGGCGCACGGGCGCGGACGGCGTGATCGCCGGCCTGGCAGCGAGTGCCGTCGCGTTGCGCGCCGCCCGGGACGACGTCTCGTTGGCGGACGCCTCGTCGTCGGAGACCCACGACCGCCTCGCGGGGAGGCTCGGATGACGGCGTACGACGTGGACGTCGACGAGCTGGCGGCCGTCATCGCTGCGATGGACTCGTGCGGGCGCGAGCTCGCCGACCTGGCGGCGGACGTCGAGTCTGCGCACGTGGGCATGCACGCGGACTGGACGGGCCTGGCCAGCGACTCGCACTCGACCTCTCACGCCTTGTGGCGCACGTCGTTCACCGAGATGGAGACCACGCTCGCGGGCCTCCGCTCGGTGGGAGACACGGCGCGTGCGAACTACTCGGCCGCGGTGGAGGCCAACCTCTCGATGTGGGAGCGGGTCCGATGAGGATCGCCGTCGAAACCGGCGGCTTCACCTCGGCCGCCGACGCGTGTCGCACCGGCAACCAGATCTCCGCGCTGCAGTGCGAGTCGCTGGCCGGCAAGCTCGGCGGGTACGCCGGGATGGCCGGCGACGACGCGACCAGCGCCGACTTCGCGGCGTCGTACGACGAGGGCGCGCGGCAGGCGCTCGACACCCTGGCAGAGCTGACCCACGCCTACATCGGCCTCGGGCGACTGCTGACCGCAACCGGGACGAACCACCGCGACGCCGAGGCCGCCTCCGCGGCGGTGTCCGCCTACAGCGGCGGCTCGCTCGACGAGGACGACTACGTCCGCGTCTCCCCCGCCTCGCCGCCGTCGTGCCTCGGTGCCAATCCGGTGTCCCTCGGCACCGTCGAGACGTTCATCCTCGACCACATCGAGGGCTTCGTCTGGCCGGGAGCCGACACAGACCTCCTGCTCGACGCGGCCGCCACGTGGCGACGGGCCGGCGCGGGCGTGGCCGACCTCGAGTCGCACTGCGACATCGCTGCCGGGTTCCTCGAGCACCAGGTCTCCCCCGAGATCCCCCTCGCCCTCTCCGCGCTCGCCGAGCTGCGGTCGCTGATCGGCGACACCGCCGACGCACTGGTCTCCGTGGGCACGTCCTGCGAGGAGTACGCCGATGCAGTGCGCGACACGCACGACCGCACCCGTGCGCTGCTCACCGAGATCGGCCAGATGGTCGTCGAAGGAGCCGTCATCTCCGCCATCGTCGGCGGGATCACCGGCGGCCTCGGCGCCGGCGCCGCCGGGTCGGCGGCACTGGCGAGGATCGGTGCCCAGGCGCCGCGGTTCCACGCGCTGCTCGTCGGGCTGCGGGCCACCGGCACCGCCACGGCCGGGCGGCTGCGGACCGCTGGTGACGGGCTGCGGACCGTCCGGACTCGGGTGGAGAAGTTCGCGCGCGTGCCCGCGCGTGGCGAGCGCGGGTCCATGAAGGTGCCGGGCGGTTGGGGTGGCGCTCGAGGCATTCCTGCTCGCCCCCGACCAGACGTGACAGACGAGAAGTTGAACAACTACGTCAGCAACCTGTTCAAGGGGACCAAGAACGACAGCCGCGTCGGTGACGGGACCACCATGGACGCGATACGCGCTGAGTCAGCAACCGGCGAAGCCACGCACGGTCGGATGCACGCGATCAAAGGACGCGAGACCTTGCGAGGATTGGAACGCTGGCTACGTCAGAATCCCGATGCATCCGGGCCCGACCGACAGGTGGCCGAGTCGCTCATCAACGAACTCAAGGACGTGTTGACCCCATGACCCCCTCTGAATCGCTCATGCACGATCTCGTGTCCGCCTTTCCTGAGCTCCGCCCACTGCTCGTTGAGCACTTGGAGGAGCAGGAGGACGAGCTACTGCCCTACCTGCTCATGGCTGACATCGAGAGGTGGGCTGAGGGTGAGTCGAAGACGGACCCGGAACACGTGGCAAAACTGACGACCTGGCTTGAGGCACGGTTCAACTCCGGTGACGACACCCTCAAGGACCTGATCGGCGTCGGCTTCGTGGAAATGGTTCCGCACACACCGACCGGAGATCCCATCTTGGGTCGACTGGGCCCCTCCCTTCGCCAGGTCGCGAATGACATGGGCCTGTTCCAACCCGCAAGCGAAGTTTGACCGCGCCTCGACGCGTCGTGATGACTTCAGGAGAAGGACCCGTTGGGCCTGTGGCAGATATGGACAACCTCAAGCACCTCATCAGCGCCTACTTCTACGAGCTCTGGAACGAGCACGAGTACTCGTCCTGGCAAGACGCGGTTGACGACTTCGTCCGACGCTCTCCGGAACGAGCAGCGATCGTCCCCAGCGAGATAACGAACTTCCTGGCTGGAGACCGCAGCGACGAAGACCTCGCAGAGCAGCTCGCCCGATGGGGTTTAGACGCTCAGACACCGGACGGCGAACGCGCATGGCTGTCAGGCGTGCGCGACCGCATCACCAGTGACCTGGCGTCGGAGCCGGCTTAGAGCCCCAACCGCCGCGCCACGTCGTCGCCACCGACCCGGCGCACGGTGTCCGGGTCACCCACGACCACGAGCACGTCCGTGGCCCGCGACATCCCGACGTACAACCGCTCCCGTGCGCGGTCGCGCGCACCGTCCTCGTTGAGGCACAGCACGACGGCACGCCTCTCGAGGCCCTTGCAGCCGAGGACGTGACCGTAGAAGACGTCGTCGTCCCAGTACGTGCCCCAGTAGCCCTCCTGGTCGTGGAAGGCCGTGCGCTCCACCTGGATCGGGTGGCGGTGGCCCGTGGTGAGCAGGGCGATGTTGCGCGGCTCCCAGCCCTGGTCGAGCAGCGCTTCCACCTCGTCATCGGCGGCACCAACGGAGACGTCCAGGGTGGACTCCACGAACCGGACGGCAGGTCCGTCGCCTCCCCGCGAGTACATGCGGCTCGGAGCCAGCGGGCCGAATGACTCGTGGATCTGCTTGGTGTTGCGGAGGTTGTGGTCGAGGACCAGCGGGACGAGCGCGACGGGAGGACGTCCGAAGCGCGCGAAGATCCGCTGGTTCTCGTCGGAGTAGACGAAGAGCCCACCCTCCTCCTCGTCGCGAAGCGACCGGAGCACCGGGGTCCACCACGAGTCGGCGAAGTCCTGCGCCTCGTCGACGATCACGGCGTCGTACTTCTTGCCGTCGGGGAGCGCGGCGGCCAGCTCCGCCATCTCCGCGGGGAGCCGCTCCTCCCAGAACTCGCTGTCCGAGCGGTCTCCGTCGGCGGCACCCCACTGCTTGCCGAACGCATGGAACGTCCCGACGAAGGCCGGTCGGTGGCGACGGTCCCACGTGGCGACCTGTCGCTTGAGGTGCTCGGCCAGCCCGATCGAGTAGCAGAGCAGCGCGACCCGCTGCGCCGACCGCCCCTGCCCACCGCGGGTGAGCTCCTTGGCCTGCTGGAGAGCGAGCACGGTCTTGCCGCTGCCGGCACCGCCGCGCACCTCGACCCGGGGCAGCAGACGCGTGACCCGCAGGATCGTGGCCTGCTCCATCGTCAACCGGTCGAACGTGGCCGCACGGTCGTCGGACTCGGCGTTCACGTCGTACGGCGCCGCGAAGCGCCCCGTGAGGATGTCGGCGATGACCTCGACGTCGTCGTGGGTCGGGGGCCGCTGACCGTGGAGCATGCCCCACGCGTTGTCGCGGACCCGCTCCCCGAACGCCGCGAGGTCGTCCTTGTCGTGCAGGGCCCAGCGCGGCAGCTCGGGCACCGTGAAGTCCCCGGCGAATCCGGCGTACGGCGTGACGAGCCCGTGGCCCCATCCGACGCGACGTGCTGCCCCACCGTCCGGGTGCTGCTCGACGTACCTCCTGAGCGCGTGCTTGGCGTCGCGGACCTGGTCGACCGGTCGGATCTGCTTGTGCACGCCCTGGCGCTGGATCCACCACGTGTGCCCCTCGGCATCGTCGGGCTTCACGTGGGTGCTGCCGCCCTTGACCTCGAGGACGAGGATCCCGACGTCGGGCATCAGGACCACCAGGTCGGCCTCGAAATCTTTGTCCGCATCCGTGAGCCGGAGGTTGGCGAGCAGCACGTCGTCGGGGCCGAGGGTGTCGCGCAGCCTCTCCCAGGCCAGCTCCTCGGACGTCGTCTGGAAGGTCGGCGACTCAGGGATCAGGCGAGGCATGGGCACACCCTCACATCCGTCCGGCGTCCGCGGGAGCGAATCGACCGGGTCACCGTCCGGAGCCGCACTCGTCCTCCTCGAAGAGCGCCAACTGGTCGAGCTGCACCTTGCGGACGGGCGCGTCCACGAGGAGACGCAGCGCGGCGCGCATGCGCGAGGTGAGCTCGCGGAGGTACTCCTGCCGCGCCCGTGCCACCTGCTCGGCACGGCCGCGCCCCTCGTCGCGGGCGGCGCGCGCCTTGGCGCGCGTCTCCCGCCGACGTTGCTCGTTGATGCGCACCGCCTTGAGCAGCAGACCGGTGTCGTTGTCGAAGATGCGGGCCATCGTGGCCGGTCCGACGGAGCCTCGCTGCCCGCGCTCCAGCTCGACCATCACGCCGTACGCCGTCGCGAAGCGGCCCGTGGGCGGTCGGCGGCCCGTCGTGTCGGCGGGCTGGCGGGTCGACTGCTCGTCCATGCAGCGTCCGCCGACGCGGGTCACCAGGTCGCTGGCCCACCGGTCCACCTGCGTGGTGAGCCGCTCGATCTCGAGACGCAGCTGCGCGGGGACGACCACGGACGCATCCAGCTCGCGGTAGACGCTGATCTGGCCGTCACGCAGCGAGAAGGACAGCCCGAGCTCGCGCTGGTTGAGGAGGTTGACCTCTACGAGCGCGCGGGTCTCGTCGACGACGTCGCCGACCAGAGGTGCGTGCACGAGGATCCGCGGCAGGTGTGCACCGACGGTCACCCAGACAACGCCGCGCACGGTGTCGAGCGGGAGGTCCCCGTCGTCGTCCCACTGCGGTCGATCTTCCTGCAATCCGCGCACCGCCAGGTCGACGACGGCCCGGACATCGTCTGGGCCGTCGGGGTGGACGGCATCGTCGCGGTGGTCTGAGTCGCCGGCCCGCGGCTTCGGCAGGATGACGCGCGGCTGGACCTCGGCGGCCTCAGGCTCGTCGAGCAGTCCGTCGGCGGACAGGTACGTCGGGTGCAGCACGGCGTACACCTCGCGCAGGGCCCGGACGATCATCACGGCCGCGCGATCGGCGTCGCGCTGCTCGAGGTCGATCCAGTAGTTGCTCGACTCGTCCGCGCTCTCCTGCGGATCGTCGTACGACGGAGCGTCGAACCCGATGGCCACCACGGCCTCGTGCTGGTGCTCGTCCAGCAGGTACGCGTCGGCCAGGTACACGTTGCTCGCGGCCTCGACTCGCATCCAGCCGGCGCCAGCCAGTGCCTGACAGTAGGGGGCCGTCCCGAGCTCGACCTCGTCCGGCACCTCGATGAGGAACGGCTCGTCGTCCCCCAGCCCGGCCAGCCGATCAGCCAGCCTCTGGCGGAACTTCCGCCAGGCCGTCTCCACCGCGTCGTCCCAGCGACGCTCCAGCTCTCCACTCATCTCGACCCCGATCCGGGCCGCCCCCGCGACCCTGCCCTGCCGAATCTAGGGACGACCACCGACGCCGCACGGCGGTCGGTCTAGACCGAGGCGCGTGCACTCACGATCAGCTCAGAGGCTGCGCAAGCGTGCACCCCCGCTCTTACTCGCAGCGGACCGCGCTCGGTCGCGATCGATGACCTCCTCATAAGGCAGCGGCGGATAGTCGAGGTACCGGGGATCCGCCGGGCGCAGGACTTCCTGAGTGATCACGTTGTCGTTCACCCGGATCGTGAACAGCTGCTTGTTGTCCCGCCGACACCCGATGACGAGTCCCTCCAGGTGGTGGTCGAACGTGAAGTCCTTGAAGACCTCCTCCTCTGACATGGACGCTTCGGCACCCGGCACCAGAAAGTGGTGGATGAGGTGGTCCAGCCATCGCACGGGGTCGTAGATCTTCTCCTCGCCGTCCAGCGACAGGCAGCAGCCGTCCCAGCAGGAAACCCACCGGCACCACAGTCCCGGCTGGCCCGCGGGTGGCGTCGAGTAGTCGCGCGTGCTGCGCGCCGGCTCGTCGACGTACGGGTTCGACGGGACGTAGTAGGGACCCTTGCCCCGGTCGTACCGCCGCGTGAGGCTGAAGGCGGACAGGTAGGCGCGCTCGGCCTCGTTGAGGCCCGGGTCGATGTCGATGTGTCCGAGGAAGTCGGTCGTGTATCCCATCCCCACAGAGAAGGCGGAGAGCTCAAAGCCCGCCACACACCTCGCCGTACCTGTGGACACCGTGCGCCCTGGACCGCCCTGTGCGCGAACGGTGGCCCACCAGAGCCCTGTGGATGACGAGATGCGAGGCCTGCCCGGCCCTCGCATCCTGAGGGCATGGACATCGACGCCTACTTCGCCAGTCACGAGCTGCGGGACCCGCAGGCACTCCTCGATCAGATCGCAGCCACGCATCCCCTCACCGAGGGACGGGTGCTCCTCGCCCTGGTGCACCAGCCCGCCCGTCAGCAGAGGCTGCTCGCCGTCGACGAGCTCTCACCGCTGCCCCCCGACATCGACGAGGAGCATCGCGGGCGTTCCGACCTCCTCTACGAGAGGGTCTGGCGTCTCCCCATCCCGCCTCGCTCGGACACGTCGGCCTCCATCCTCGTGACCGTGATCGTGCGATCGGGCACGAACGGGTGGGGCGAGGAGGAAATCCGTTGGGCGACGGGGTGGCGCTACAGCAACCACAACTCCGACGCCCTCGACCGAGACCTCATCGTCGTCACCCCGCACGGCTGGTCGTCGTTGTGGTCGAAGTCCGGCGGACACGAGCCGACCATGGTGGCCGCGTGAGCATCCTCCTTGGCGGACCCAGAGCGGGAGGGCACCATGGTGGACATGACCGTCCTTCCGCAGAGTCGGCCGCTGACCGCGGATGACCTCGCCACGGTGCCCGACGACGGGCATCGCTACGAGCTGGTCGACGGGACCCTCATCGTGACGCCCGCACCGTCGACGCGGCACCAACGCGCGGTGGCCCGGCTGCTGAAGGCCCTGCTGGACGCGGCTCCCGAGCACCTGGAAGTGCTGACCGCGCCGTACGACGTCCGGCTGGCCGACGACACGGTGCTGCAGCCGGACGTGCTGGTGTGCAGGCGTGCCGACCTGACGGAGAGCAACCTGCCGACCGCCCCGCTGCTTGCCGTGGAGGTGCTGTCGCCCTCCACCCGACTGGTGGACCTCACCCTCAAGCACGGTCGGTACGAAGCTGCCGGCTGCCCGTCCTACTGGGTGGTGGACCCCGACGAGCCTTCCCTGCGGGCATGGGAGCTGCGCGACGGTGCCTACGTGGGGACCGCCACAGCCATCGGCAGCGAGGAGTTCTCGGCGACACTCCCCTGCCTGGTGTCGCTCGTTCCGGACGATCTCGTGCGCTGACCGCCCGCTATCCGCCCTGACGCTGCTGCCGCTTCCGCTGCTTCTCCTCTGTTGACGCAGGCTGCTCGGTCGGCGCCGGATCGGCCGGGGCCATCTGCTCCACCAACTGCTCGCTCATCCAGACGCCGGCCTTCTGGAAACCGCCGCCCGCCAGCACCCCGACGAACACCACGCCGGCGAGCAGGGTCGTGAGCAACCGTGCGACCCCCCGCCTGCGACGCGGACGCGTCGTGGATCCCGACCCGCCCGAGGAGGACAGCGACCGAGTCGACCCCGCCTGCCGCACAGCACCCCTGCGCACCGCGTCGACGCAGCGCTGCACATCCTCGGCATCGAGCATGTGTTGCCGCGAGGTCAGCATCTCGCCCACGTTGGCCGTCGAGCAGACCATCACGTCGCGCGCCCACCCCGTCAGCGGCTCGTCGCGGACGAAGCACAGGACACCCATGCAGAGGTTCGGCACCGGCATCAGCGCCTGCACCGCGATCGCTGCCTCGGCGGCCGAGGCGACGGTCGGCTCTCGACGTCGCCCGTTCTGCATGAGCACCTGGTCGCGGACCTCGAGCCGTCCCGACCAGTTCTTGGCGTCGACGACGAACACACCACCCGGCCCTATGACGACGTGGTCCAGGTTGGCCCGCGGCCGTCCCGGCCACGCGAGATCGTGCAGCACGACCCAGCCGTCGGGTAGGGACTCGAGTGCGCGCGCGACCTCGACCTCACCCTGGGCGCCCCGCTCCCACAGCTCCGCCGACCGCTCGAGCCGAGCAGCCTTCTCCCGCTGCCGTCGCGCGACGTCGTACGCCGACTCCCCCGCCGCCATGTGCCTCACCCCCGGCCGTGAAGGCTAGACAACGACGGCGCTGCGCGCGGCAGAATCGGCCACGCGCCCGGGATGATGCGCGTCGTGCGCATCGGAACCTGGAACCTCGCTGGTCGCTGGTCCGACCACCACGGCGCCCTGCTCGAGGAGGCCGCGTGCGACGTCTGGCTGCTGACCGAGGTGAGCGAGCGCGTAGCCCTCGAGGGCTACCGACTGCATGCTTCACAGGCACCCATGACGACACGCCGCGACTGGGCCGCGGTCGTCAGCCGCCAGCCGCCAGCCGCCAGCCGATGAGCCCGCTGCCCGATCCACACCCGGCGAGCGCGGCCGCGCGCATCGGGACCACGACGTACGTCAGCTCGATCCTGCCGTGGAGAGGATGCGGCTCCGGCGCGCCCTGGGTCGGCGGGAACCATGCGTCCAGGACCGAGAACGCAGTCAGTGAGCTCGTGTCCAACGTCGCGGGCGCGCGGCCGCTGGTCTGGGGCGGGGACTGGAACCACGCCCTGACCGGGCGGGAGTACGCCGGCTCGCAGGGCGGGCGTCGCGCCGTCCTGGCAGCGCTCGACACCCTCGGGCTCGAGGCTCCGACCGCGACGCTGCCGCACGCCATCGAGGACCTGCTCAGCATCGACCACGTCGCGGTGCCGCTCGGAATCGAGGCGACCGCGTCGAGGGTCTCGGCCCAGTGCGACGGCAAGCGCCTGTCCGACCACGACGCCTACGTGCTCGACGTCGAGGTCTGACTCTCCGTCCTCAGTCAGCAGGGACCTCGTCGCCGACCTCCAGCGAGATCAACGTGGCGCCGATGTCCCGCAACCCCGACAGCACGCCGTACAGCTGCGCCTGATCGACCAGGCAGCCGGTCAGGACGGTCGTCCCGTCGGCACGACGAGTGATCGCGAGACCGCCGAGCCGCCCCGACCAGTGGTCGTCGAGATGGCCCGCGACCCGGATCGCGTACGTGCTCATGCCGCCGCGCCCTCGACGACGAGTGATCGCGCCGTACGACGACGCGCCGGCCGCCGGATCGCCCACTCCGCGACGGCGAGGTTGATGACCCACCCAGCCGCCTTCAGCAGGTCACCCCGGACCTCACCCGGGCCGAAGACAGCCTCACCGAAGCCCTGGGTGAACACCTGCGTGCCGGCCGCCACGGCGATCGCGTAGGCCCGGATCATCCAGGCCCGGTGGGCAGCGAAGTCTCGGCGCCGAGCGGAGGCGACCCCGACGACGAGGCACCCGATCATCGCCGCCCCGACGACGAGGCGCAGGACGAGGAGCAGTGGCCCGGTGCCGGGCTGCGGGTCGTAGAGGAGCGTCAGCCACAGGGCGGAGCCGGCGACGAGCAGGCCGGCCACCGCCAGCACCCGGCCCGCCCGCCGGTGCCAGCCGGGATGTGTACGACGGATCCGCGGCACGAACTGGAACGCGCCGACAAGCGCGAAGACCGCCGCTCCGACGATGTGCACCACCAGCGCCACCGGGAAGCCGGCCCACCGGTCGTCGGCCGGGATCACCTCGGGCCCTCCGGCCAGCTGCACCAGCCGCAGCGTTCCCGCGGCGAGAGGCACGGAGCAGAGCACGAGGAGCGCGACGGGCATCCGCCAGCCGGCAGCGGACTGGCTCATGACGCTGCGGGCTCGAGGACCGCACCGGCCGGCTCGGTCACGACGGAGTCACCGGAGTTGCGCCACAGGGAGACGCCGAGCCCGATCAGGGCGATGCCCTCGGGGACGGCGAAGGGGCGGTTGAACGCGTCCGGCAGCACGGCGAGCGCCGCCGTGGCGGTCGTACTGACGGCGAGCAGGACCGACGCCCAGCGGGCCAGGATGCGGGTGCGGAACAGCGCGATCCCGAAGATCAGCCCGCCGAGGATGTAGCCCGCACCGCTGACGTTGAGGACCACCTGCAGGCCACCGATGTCGCCGCTGGGGGTGCCGCCGGTGGCCGCCACCAGCACGTCCTGGACGTAGCCGGGGTCGGTGTCGAGCAGCGCCGGTAGGACCGTCGCGGCGATGACCTCGACGGCGAGGATCGTCAGGTAGCCGACGGCGAACACGCCGTACCCGACGAGTCCGAGGACCCCGGCCTGCCGGTGCTGACGCAGGTAGATGCCGGTGATGCCCGCGAGCGCGAGGACCGCCATCAGGATCTTGGCGCACGAGCGCAGGACCCATTCGGTGGTCTCGGTGTCGAAGGCCGTGATCGCGGGGTGGTTGACCTGGACGGCGATGAAGATTGCTCCGGCGGTCGCCGCGGCGGCGCCGGAGGCCTTGACGAGGCCGTTGCTGGTGACATTCATGATCGGCTCCTGGACTGGGGCCGGGCGGGGTGTCCGGCGATGTCCAGGACGCTAGGCAGCGACGTGGTGACCCCACATCACATGGCGATGTGACCCGCGTGGTGATCCGTCAGAGGAGGTGGCGCTCGGCCGCGCGGCGTACGGCGGCACGTCGGGTGTTGACGTCCAGCTTGGTGAAGATGTGCTTGGTGTGGGTGCGAAGCGTGTTGAGCGAGACGTAGAGCCGCTGCGCGATCTCCGGCCCGGTCAGCTCCGTCGCGAGCAGGCGGAGCACCTCCAGCTCGCGCTCGCTCAGTCCGTCGCTCGAAGCAGCGGGCACGGGTGGTTCGTCCCGCGCGTCCGACGCCAGCACCGTCGAGGCGAGGTCGTCCTCGGCAGAGGCGGCCCGCAGCAGCTCGACCATCGGCGCCCCCTCGTCGAGGAACAGCCGCCGCCACCCCGCCGGTACGGCGATCGCGAGGGCCTCGCGCAACGCATCGCGCGCCGCGTCGTGGTCATCCTGCGCATGCTGCGCGAGAGCCCGTACGACGAGCGCTTCCGCGACGCTGCCGACTCGCCCGTGCACCTCGCCCGCCGCCACGATGCGCGCCGTCAGGGCGACGACGTCGTCGAGGTCGGTCCACTCGGCGATGCGCAGGCGTGCGAGCGTCAGCTGGTTGTATTCGTCCAGGTACTCCCCCGCCCCCAGCCCGACACCGCGCTCGGACGCCCAATGAGCAGCGTCGGCCAGCCGCCCCTGGGCGATGTGGACACGGGCGCGCTGCCCGGGGATCGGCCGGACGTCGGGGAAGTAGCCCGGCAGGAAGAGCGGCTCCGCCTCGTCGAGCACCGCCACGGCGCCGTCGAGGTCACCCCGTGCCCGCAGCAGCGCGGCCCGGGCGACGTGGGCGCGGTGCCGGTTCTCGATCAGCGAACCGCGCTCGCCGAGGTCCGCGGCTGCCCGCAGGTGTGCTTCGGCCGTCGCCAGCTCGCCCTGCTCCACCAGCACCTCGGCGAGCCCCACGTGCAGGTCGCCGGTCGTCGACAGCGGCGGGCCCGGGACCGCCTCCGCCGCCTCGAGGGCGCGCTCGTAGAGGCGTCGCGCCTCGTCGGGTCCGCTGCGCGCGAGCGCAATGCTCGCCAGCACGACGGTCATCCCGAGACCGTCCGCGACGTTGCCCGCCGCTCGGATGTGGCGCTGGGCCGTACTGAATGTCTCGGCGGCCGTGGCCAGGTCACCGGCGGCCCAGGCCGCGAGCCCCAGGAAGCCCGACGCCGCCCCCAGCGGGAAGTGGTCCTCGGGCCGAGCGAGGTCCCGCGCCCGGGTCGCGTGGTCGACCGTGCCGGCGACATCGCCGCTCGCCTGGGCGACGGTGGCTCGGTAGACCTCGATCATCGCGGGCAGTGCCGCCAGCTCCCGTCCGCGAGCCTGGCGCGCCTCGGGAGTGCCCCGCGTTCCGTGGTCTGCCGCCGGCCCGAGGACCGCCTCGGCGGCGTCCAGCCAGTGCCCGATCCCGTCGAGGTCCCCCTCGCTCAACCGCGTCCACGCGAGGTGCATCGCCAGCAGCGGCCGGCGGCGTACGACGTCCTCCGGCAGCGCCTGCAGCCACGCGCGCATCGTCCGGTCCTCGCGCCGCTGACGCAGCCCGGTCACCACCAGCTCGACCAGCTCGGCCGCCTGCTCGACGTCGTCGCCGGCCAGGGCATGGGGCACGGCGTCCTCCAGACGGCCGTGCTCGGCGTACCAATCAGCGGCAGTCCGGTGCAGCCGCGCCACCCGCTCCGGCGGAGTCATCGGTGGTTGAGGTGGGAGCGCAGCGAGCCTCGAAACCCCGGGTCCCTCGGTGTCCAGCCGCGCACGCAGCGCCTCGGCGAAGAGGTGGTGGTAGCGCCACCACTGCCGCTCCTCGTCGAGCGCGACCACGAAGAGGTTCGCCCGCTCGAGCGCCTCCAGCTGCTGCTGTCCGTCGGTGCGACCGGTGACCGCGTCGCACAGCGGGCCGGAGAGGTCCTCGAGGACGGACGTGTCGAGCAGGAACGACCGGACGTCCTCGGGCTGCCCGCCGAGCACCTCGTCGACGAGGTAGTCCAGGACGAAGCGGTGGCTCCCGGCGAACGCCTCGACGAACCCGTCCGGATCGCTCGCGCTCGCCGCGGAGAGCGCCGCGAGCTGCAGCCCGGTCGCCCAGCCCTCGGTCCGCGCCTCGAGCGCAGCGACGTGACGCGGCTCGAGACCCAGCCCCATCACCTCGTTGAGGAACGCCGTCGCCTCCGTCTGCGTGAACCGCAGGTCCGCCGCCCGGACCTCGAGCAGCTCCCCCCGCGCGCGCAGCCGTGACAGCGGCAGCGGCGGGTCGGCTCGCGTCGTCATCGCAAGCATGACCTGCGGCGGCAGGTTGTCGAGCAGGAACGTGACCGCCTCGTGCACCTCGGCCGCGTCCACCACGTGGTAGTCGTCGAGGGCGATCACCGTCGCCCCGGGCAGCGCGTCGAGGTCGTTGACCAGACCGGCCAGCACGTCCTCGGCACGGAAGGCGCGATCGCCCTCGAGCAGTGCCAGCGCCTCGGCGCCCACCTCCGTGGCGCTGACCTGGACGGCCGCGACAAGGTGGGTGAGGAACCGGCGCAGGTCCGCGTCACCGCCATCGAGCGAGAGCCACGCGACCCGTGCACCGGAGTGAGACAGCCACTGGGTCAGCAGCGTCGTCTTGCCGAAGCCGGCCGGCGCGGCGACGAGCACCAGCCGTGGCATCGACCCCGGCTCGGTCGGGAACCGGTCGGTCAGACGGGTCCGTACGACGAGCCGGCGGCGGGACTGCGGGACGCGCAGCTTGGTGCCCGGGACAGGCATGCCGTCAGGCTAGTGGCGCGCGGGCACCACCGGGTCCTCGTCCGCCCCGTCGTCACGACTGCCGTGACTACGCTCGCCGCATGAGCGCACCCGTGCCCACCTCGCTGCCCGCGTTGGTGGACAGGGCGGAGGCCCTCCTGGACCGGTCCGACCGGGTGGTGCTCGGCATTACCGGGGCACCGGGCGCCGGCAAGTCCACCCTGGGGGAGCTGCTCCTCCCCCGCCTGCGCGACTCACTCGGACCAGAGGCAGTCGGCCACCTGCCCATGGACGGCTTCCACCTCGCCGACGTCCAGCTCGACCGGCTCGGACGGCGTGACCGGAAGGGCGCTCCGGACACGTTCGACGTCGACGGCTACGTGGCGGCGCTGCGGCGCCTGTACGACCCGGACCGCACGCTGTACGCTCCCGGTTTCGAGCGTGATCTCGAGCAACCTCTCGCCGCTGCCATCGCGATCCCACCGTCCGCGCGGCTCGTCGTCACCGAGGGCAACTACCTGCTCCTGCCCGGCGACGGGTGGAAGCACGTCCGCCCCCTCCTGACCGAGGTCTGGTTCGCCGAGGTCGACGACGAGGTCCGCCGCGCCCGCCTGGTCCAGCGGCACGAGCAGTTCGGCAAGTCGCCCGAGGCCGCTCGCGCCTGGGTCGAGCAGGTCGACGAGCCCAACGCACGGCTGGTGGCCGCGACCCGCACCTCGTCCGACCTCATCGTGCCGCTCGCACCCCTCGGGGTTTGAGAAGCGTAGAAGGATGCGTGCCATGCCTGCTCCTCGGTTCCTCGCGCTCGCGCTGACGCTCTGCCTCGGCGCATGCGCCGGGGGCGAGGCGAGCGACGACGGGACCGCCCTGCTCCTCAACGAGACGGGGCGCGACGACCTCCGCGTCGTCGTGCTGGACGACGCCGGCCGTCCGTTCAGGGACGCGGCACTGGACCCCGCCTTCCGGTTCGACACCCAGTTCACCGATCGCGAGCGGCAGTGCCTGGTGGCCGGGGACGGCTCGTTCGAGGTGCGTGACTCCGACGGCGCGGTGGTGGTCGAGCACGACTTCGCCGTGCGGCCCGTGTGCGAGCGCGACGTGCTCGGGCTCATCGGCGACGGTGACCTCGTGTGGCTCGACGAGCGCTAGCCCTAGCGCCGGCCAGCGCCTGACAGCACGGCGTCGCACCACCCTCGCCCTCGGCCACCGGCTCCACGAGCACGACCTCTCGCACCAGGGACGACCGTTCAGACGGTTGAACGCAGCGTTCAGGCCTTTGAACGCGCCAACCCCTTACCTCACGCCGACCGCCGATCGACCCTTGCGTGGGGGCTGCCCGCAAGGGGTCGGCCGGCAACGTGGGGAAGGCAGAACATGAGGCGAACGCAGGTGCGGACCGGATGGTCCACCAGGGTGTCGAGGAGGTCGCGCCGGGCACTGGCCCTGGTCAGCGCGAGCGCGCTCGTGGTGCTCGCGGTCCCGACCGCGGCGCACGCGGACATCGTGTCGAACACGGTGGTCGCGGGCGGCAGCCCGAGCGTGGTCGCGGGCGCCACGACAACAATCGGCTACACGATCACCAACCAGAACCTCGTCCACGGGGACACGCAGAACAGCTGCAACCCCGCGGATGGCACGGGCGCAACCCTGACGGTCAACAAGCCGTCGGCGGTCGCCGTCACCCCCGCCTCCCGATTGTTCACGGGCTGCACCACGCAGTACTTCGACTTCTCCTCCACTACGCCCGGGACGTACACGATCTCGGTGGCCGTGGCCGACGCGGGCACCGGCACGTATCTCACGAGTGGCGCCACATTCACCCTGACCGTCACCAAGCCCGTCGTGGTCAACACGCCCCCGACCGTCACGGTGGGCAAGGTCGTCAACGGCGCCTCCTACGAGCTCGGCAACGTCCCGGTGGCCACCTGCTCCGTGACCGACAAGGAGGACGGCAACAGCACCTTCGACGCCAGCCTGGGTGCGATCACCGGTTCCCGCGCCGCCGAGGGCCTGGGCAGCCAGACCGCCTCGTGCGACTACACCGACGCCGGTGGCCTCAATGCGAAGGCATCGGCCACCTACTCGATCGTCGACACCAGCAAGCCGCTGGTGAGCGTCACTGCTCCGACAACGACCGAGGCCACGGGCCCGTCCACCCCGGTCGTCTTCGCCGCCACCGCGTACGACGCCGTCGACGGCAGCCGTCCGGTGACTTGCACGACCGCCAGCGGTACGACGTACGCCTCCGGTGACGGCTTCCCGGTGCGGACGACGACGCTGACGTGCTCGGCGACCGACAAGGCCGGCAACACCGGCACCAGCGATCCCTTCGACGTGGTCGTCGAGGACAGCACCGATCCCGAGGTGACCACCTCGGCCAACGTCGTCGTCGGCAACGACGCCGCCACGGTGACGTACGACGACGCCTCCGCCACCGACCTGGTGGACGGCCCCGTCACCGCGAGCTGCACGCCCGCGTCCGGCACGACCTTCGCCCTCGGCACCACCACCGTGACCTGCACGGCCACGGACAAGGCCGGCAACACGGGCAGCGGCTCCTTCACGGTGGAGGTGCAGGACAAGACCAAGCCGGTCGTCACCGTCCCGGCCGCCATCACCGAGGAGGCGACCGGCGCCGCCGGTGCCACCGCCACCTGGGCCGCGGCCTCCGCGGAGGACGACGTCGACGCGAGTGTGGCCGTCACCTGCGACGCGACATCCGGTGACGTCTTCCCGATCGGCACCACCACCGTGACCTGCAAGGCCAAGGACAAGGCGGGCAACACCGGCGACAGCTCGTTCACCGTCACCGTCGAGGACACCACCGCTCCGAAGGTGAGCGTCCCCGCCGGCATCACGGAGGAAGCCACCTTCGCTGCCGGCGCGACCGCGACGTTCAGCGCCTCGGCGCACGACGTGGTCGATGGTTCGGTTGCGACCGAGTGCACGCCGGCCTCCGGGTCGACGTTCGGCCTGGGTCAGACCACCGTCATCTGCACGGCGACCGACGACGCCGCCAACACCGGCACCGGCTCCTTCACCGTGACGGTCCGCGACACCACCGCACCGAAGGTGACCGTCCCGGCCGACCTGGTCGTCGAGGCCACGGGGGCCACCGGCGCCAAGGTCGCGTACGGCGACGTGTCGGCCATCGACACCGTCGACGGCCCGATGAACCCGAGCTGCAACAAGGCCTCGGACACCCTCTTCGGGCTCGGCGCCACCACGGTCACGTGCTCGGCGACCGACGCGGCGGGCAACATCGGCAGCGACTCGTTCACCGTCGAGGTCGTCGACACCACCGCGCCCGCGGTGACGACCCCCGCCAACCTGGTGGTCGGCAACGACTCGCCGTCCGGGGCGACGGTCGTCTACTCCGGCGCCAGCGCCGATGACGTGGTCGACGGCGACCTCCCGGTCACCTGCACCCCGGCGTCGGGGGGCGCGTTCCCGCTCGGGATCACGACGGTCACCTGCACGGCGAAGGACAAGGCCGGCAACATCGGCGAGGGCACCTTCACCGTCGAGGTGCAGGACCAGACCAAGCCGGTCGTCAGCGTGCCGGCCGACATCGTCAAGGAGGCGACCGGGCCGAACGGCGCGACCGTCACCTACATGGGCGTCACCGCCTCCGACGACGTCGACGGGCCGCTGACCGCGTCCTGCGACAAGGCGTCTGGAACGGTGTTCCCGCTCGGCACGACCACGATCACCTGCTCCGCCGAGGACAGGGCGGGCAACCTCGGTGACAACACCTTCACGGTGAAGGTCGTGGACACCACGGCGCCCAACCTGACGCTGCCGACCTCCCGGACGGCCGTGGCGACCTCCGTCGACGGCGCGGTCGTCACCTACCCGGTGGCCACCGCCAGCGATCTCGTGGACGGCAGCCTCACCGCGTCCTGCAGCGTGCCGTCGGGCAGCAGGTTCCCGCTGGGCGCCACCACGGTGACCTGCACCGCGACCGACAAGGCCGGCAACACGGGGTCCGAGACGTTCACCGTCACGGTCACCGCGGCCTGGTCCGGGGTGCTGCAGCCGGTCAACGCCGACGGCAGCTCGATCTTCAAGCTCGGCAGCACCGTCCCGGTGAAGTTCCAGCTCACCGGCGCCAGCGGGGGGATCACCAACCTGCAGGCGCGGCTCTACCTGCAGCGGCTCGGTTCGGGCACCACCGGTACCAGCCCCGAGGCCATCTCCACCTCGGGTGCCACGACCGGCAACCTGTTCCGGTACGACGCCACCAGCGGCCAGTACGTCTTCAACCTCAACACGAAGACGCTGTCCGTCGGCACCTACCAGCTCAGGATCGACCTGGGCGACGGTCTGGCTCGCACGGTGAACGTCTCGCTCAAGTAGTCCTCTCCCCGGAGGCCCTGCCCCCGGTCCACCACATGGACCGGGGGCAGCTGGGCATCGAGGACCAGCCGGATCGGCACAGCAGGAGGAGGACCCGGATGAGCAACGTGCCGTCATCGCGCCGACTGTCGACATGCCCGTCCTGGTGCGCGCTCGACCACGGCCGCCACGCCGGGGAGGACGACATCGTGCACGTCAGTGGCGCGCTGATGGTGCGTCGTACCGTGCTGCGGCTCTGCATGACGCACGATCCGACCACCGGCACGCGGGAGGGGCCGTACGTGCTCGTCGGCGCCGAGGAGTTCTCGCTCCACGAGGCCGACGCCCTGATCGACGCCCTGACGCAGCTGGTCGACCTCGGGGCAGAGGTCAGTCCTCGCGCAGGAGCTTGAAGGCGCTTGCGCGGTCCTTGACCCGGAGCTTGCGCAGGACGCTCGACACGTGCACCCGGACGGTCGTCGGGGACACGAAGAGCCGCTTCGCCACCTCGTCGGTGGTCAGGCCCTCGCCGAGGAGCTCCATCACCTCCCACTCGCGAGCGCTCAGCCTGGCCGAGGCGCGGGACCGGCGCACGAAGCGGGGCGTCGCGGGCGAGCGGAACTCCTCCATGATCCGGCCGACCAGCCGCCGCGACATCGCCGCCTCTCCGTCGAGCGCGCTGCGCAGCTCGTCGACGAGCACGGCAGGATCGGTGTCCTTGAGGAGGTAGCCGGACGCACCGGCGCGCAGGGAGTCGAAGAGGTCGGCATCCTCCGCGGAGGCCGTGAGCATGACCACTGCGGTGGCGGGCAGGCTGCGGGCGATCTCTCGCGCCGCGGTGATGCCGTTGCCGGGCATGTGGATGTCGAGGAGGGCGACGTCGGGCCGGTGCTCGAGAGCCAGGGCGATCGCGTCCGCGGCCGACGCCCCCTCACCGACGACGACACAGCCGCCGACCTCCAGCGCATCCCGGATCCGCGTGCGCATCCGGACGTGGTCGTCGGCCATCACGACGCGGATCGGCTGGTCGCTCACCAGACCACCTCGATCGTCGTTCCGCTGCCCTGCGTCGACGTCACGAAGCAGGCGCCAGGCAGCCGCTGGGCGCGCTCGCGCATGCTGGTCAGCCCGTAGCCGTTTCCGTACGCCGCCGCCTCGACGTCGAAGCCGCGTCCGTCGTCCTGGACGACCAGGCGGGCCCCGGTCGTCGTCGCCTCGAGCGTGATGCGGACGCAGTCCGCGCCACCGTGTCGCAGGGCGTTGCCGACGGCCTCCCGGACGATGCGGGTCAGCGCGTGCCGCTGGTGCTGGTCAGCCAGCACCGCGTCGTCGAGCTCGACCACGACCCGCGCGTCGTGACGCTCGGCCACGTCGCGGGCCGAGCGGTGCAGGGCGTAGCCCAGCGGCTCGTCGGTGTCCCGACCGAGCGCATCGACCGCGGCCCGCGCCTCGTCCAGCGCCCGGTCGCTGGCGTCGAGGATCGACTTGACGGTGGCGCCGCCCTCCACCCCGCGGGAGAGGACCCGCGCCTCGGACTTGATCCAGCTCAGCTCCTGCACCACCCCGTCGTGCAGCTCGCGCGCGAGCCGGCGCCGGTCCTCGACGACCGCGACGTCGGCCTGCCTGGCCCAGTAGCCCGTGATCTCTCGGGCGGCACCCACCAGGAGGCAGGCATAGCCGGCCGTGCGCAGCAGGTCGCCGGTGTACAACCAGCCGGAGTACAGCGACGGGAAGAGCAGGTAGTTGACCCGCGCGAAGCCGAGCAGCGCGCACCCCGGGCCCAGCCACCGCAGCAGCACGTCCTCCCCCCGCTCGCCCGACTGCCTCGCGAACCGCAAGGAGGCGTAGAGGAGGCAGGCCGCGCTCAGCGCCTGGGCGGCGAGGAACGCGGGGTGGCCGTCGATGACCACGCGCTGTGCCGACGCCGGAGGGGTGGCGGTGACGGCGACCGGAAGAATGTCCTTGGCCAGCCAGAGCAGGGCGAGCCCCCCGAGCGCTGCAGCCGCGACCGTCACGGCGCCCCGGCGGATCTGCCTCCCGGTCAGCTTCCTGCCCGGCACGACGGCGGCCACGGCGATGAGCAGTGAGGCGAGGGTCCTGAGGGTGACGGGCAGCCAGACGCCGAGCGTCTGTTGGGTGGGCTCCGCCAACCGGTGCAACGAGAGCGCCACCCCGAGTCCTACCAGGGCGAGCAGCGACAGGCCCACGACCAACAGCAGGTCCTGCAGCTGCTGGGTCCGCCGCAGCCGCCCGACGAGCAGGTAGGCCAGCAGCGTCGCGATGCAGGCGTCCACCGAGTCGAGGACCAGGTGCAGCTCAGGACTGTGGTAGCCGAAGCGCAGGTAGGGGGTGCCGAGGATCGTGGCGGTGCAGGCCGCACCGACGGCCCAACCCACAGCCGTCAGCGCCGGCGCTCCTCGCTGCGCCACACGTTTGGTCTCGCCCCCCACAGGCATGGGCGAACAGTAGGGCCGAACGATCCGGGGCCGGCTCGCCTTTACCTGCCCTGAACCCGCATGTGGACGTCCCGTGGCAATAGGACCCCCGTGAGGGTGGTCGCAGACGGCATCTCGTGCCCACGACACCCCGGCCCGGCACACGCATCACCGTGCCGAGCCGCGACTCGTGGCCCCCTCTACCCAGGGCCACGAGTCGCGGAGGTCAGGCCAGCACGCCGCCGATCGTCATCACGCCGTCCGGGTCGTAGGTCCGGATGGCCCGACGCAGCCGCGCGAGGGTCACCTCGTCGTACGCGTCGACGTACTCCTCCGGCGTGAACGTGAAGTTCGGCAGCCGGTGACCACCCACCCACGGCGCCAGCGCGTCGAGGATCGCGGCGGCGTGGTCCTCCACGCCCGGGATCTCCGAGATGCCGACGATGAGCAGCGAGTACGCCGCGGCGCGCGAGGCGAAGGCGCTCGGGTGCTCCCCCGGCCGGGCGAAGGCACCGCCCAGCTGGCGCACCTCGACCAGGATCTGCGGGGAGGCCACTCCCGGCCCGGTCAGCGCGAGCAGCGCGTCCACCGCCTCCGCGGGGAAGTCGGTGAGCACCTCGCCCGCCTCGTAGGCCGGGGTCGGGTCGAGAGGGTCCGTGTGGACCGAGTCGATCGCGGCGTACGGCTTGTCGGCCACGTCGTCGAGGATGACGGGAGCCGCGGCACGCATCGCGGCGAACTGGCGCTCGCCCTCCTCGGCCGACCCCGTCCACACGAAGCGCACCGACAGCGTCAGTCGCCCGGCGAGCATGGGCGGCACTCCTTCCATGTCGGGGAGCTGGAACAGGGCGATCGACGTCGTGCCCAGCTCGGGCAGGTCGTCGGACCAGTGCAGCCAGCGCTCGATGACGGTCGCCGCGTCGTCCCCGTCGAACCACAGCGAGCCGCCGTAGAACCTCGGCTGCCGGACCAGGTCGAACTCGATGGCCGTGACGATGCCGAGCATCCCCTTGCCGCCACGCAGGGCGAAGAAGAGGTCCGGGTGCTCGGTGGGCGTCACCCGCCGGAGCTCGCCGTCGCCGGTGACGACCTCGATGGCGCGCACCTTGTCGCTGGCCAGCCCGTAGGTGCGGGCCATCGGCCCGAGCCCGCCGCCGGTGGTGTAGCCGACGATGCCGACGTCGGTGATCGAGCCGGACAGGGGCGCCAAGCCGTACGGCGCTGCGGCCTCCACGACCTTGAGCCACTTCACGCCGGCGCCCACGCGCGCCCAGCCCTCCGGGTGGATGACGACCTCGTCGAGCTCCTTGGTGGTGACGAGCAGCTCGGTGGTGAGGTCGGCCATGGGTCCGTGGCCGGTGGCCTGCGGGGTGACGCGGATGCCGTGCCGGGCCGCGAAGCGCACGGCCTCGACGACGTCCTGGGCGTCGTGCGCCGCGAGGACGGCCGCGGGCCGGACCGGGATGGCGAGGTTCCACGGCGAGACGAGTGCGTCGTACCTCGTCTGGCCGGGCACTGCGACGGTGCCGATGGTGAGTGCGTCCAGCTCCCCGAACGGTGCGGCGTACGCGGTGCTGGTCTGTGCGATGGTCATTGTTCCTCCGTGTGGTGTCGTCGTTGACCCGACGAAGGTGCACCCACACGGTTGAGGAGGACTTGCGTCCGACTTGAGTCCTTGTGCGGAATCAGTCGTCCGACGGCCGTTGCGGCGCGAGAAACAGCCCGTTCGGGTCGGCAGCGCGACGGATCCGGTGGAGACGCTCGTACGCCGCGGGCGACCACCCGCGGCGGGCTGCAGCCTCGTAGGCCATCGAGAGGTACGACGCCCGCGACGTCCAGGGGGCCAGCGAGTCCAGGACCCGCGTGGCATCCTCGCGCACGGCGCTCCAGCCTGTGCCCACGTCGAGCCCGACGCCCAGCACGAGGAAGGAGCCGTCGAGGTGGTCGAGCGCACCACCTCGCGGGGCGGGCCGCGCCAGTGCGCCACCGAGCTGGCGCAGCTCGACGAAGAGCAGCTGGCTGCCGGAGCCGGGCCCCGCCGTCGCGATGAGGGCGTCCACCGCGTCCGGCGGCAGGCCGTGGACCAGGACGCTGTTGGCGTAGACCGCGGTGGGTTCCTGGGGGTCGAGCTGGAGGTGCGCGATGTCGGCCGCGGGCACCTCCGCGAAGGTGTCGGTCTCGGGCCCCAGGGCACGCAGCGGAGCAAGGGCGCGGGCAGCCGCCTCGGCGTCGCCCACCGCCACCGCGTCGAGCATGACGAGCCGCCGGCCGCGGATGTCGGGGGGCATCCACTCCTCGTCAGGGACCTGGAAGATCCGGGCGACGCTGGTCACCGACTCGGGTGCGTCCGCGGTCCACTCGCCCCACGCGGTGAGGACGCGCTGCGCGTGCCGCCAGTCCCAGGCCAGCATCCCGGCGTACACGGTGCGGATCGGCAGCAGGTCGAACTCCAGTGCCGTGACCACCCCGAAGCCACCGTGGCCACCGCGGGCCGCCCACAGCCGGTCGGGGTCCTGGTCCTCGGTGGCGCGCACGAACGTCCCGTCCGCCAGCACCAGCTCGACGGCCGTGATCGCGCTGCACTGCAGGCCGTGCTGCCGGGCGTACCAGCTCACCCCGCCGCCCAGCGACGACCCGACCACGCCCACTCCGGGGCTGGACATGTGCATCCCGGCCAGTCCGACCTTGCCGGCCCGGGCGATGACGTCGCCCCAGAGCACGCCGGCCTCGGCGCGCGCCGTACGGCTGGCGGCGTCCACGCGCAACCCGGTCATCGCCGAGGTGCGCAGGAGTACGGCGTCGCCGAGCCGCCCGGCGAGCGGCGGTGCTCCGTGGCCGGTGCCCTGGGGGGCGACCCGGAGACCGGACGCCGCGGCGGCCCGCACGATCCGGGCGACCTCGTGCGCGTCTGCCGGGTAGGCCACCGCTGCCGGGCACTCGTCCACCTGGAGGTTCCACGGCATCCGCGACTCGTCGTAGAGGGGGTCCCCGGGCAGGTGGACGGCACCGCCGGCCAGCCCGCGGAGCGCCTCGGCGTCCGCGGTGGGGAGGGGCGTGGACTCGGGCACGGTCACCACCTCATGGGCTGGGCACGCCAGCATGGCCGGGGTGACTTGAGGATGACTTGAGCCGCCGAGCCATCCGCTCGTGGAGGAGCGCCCGCTCGCCGGCCGGGATGTCGGCGTGGATCGCGTCGCGCACCAGCGGGTTGACGAACTCGAGCGGTTGACCGTCGACGAGGATCTCGCCGCGGGCCAGCACGTCGAGCGCCGCCGCCACGTCCTCCTCCGAGTGCTGCGCCAGGTCGGCCACCGTCACCAGGTCGGCCGCCGGACCCAACACGGCCACCGCACGCGCGACGGTGGTGACGGCCGCCGGCATCCGGCGCAGGCGGAGCGTCACGAGCGACGCGATCGCGCGCGACCCCACCGCCCGGACCGTGTCGACGTGGGCCGCGTCGGGTGGCACCCCCTGGTCGGCCAGTGCTCGCAGCAGCTGGCGCAGGAGGAGCGGGTTGCCCGAGGTCATCCGGTGGCAGGTGGCCACGAACGTGTCGGCGCCGCGACCGAGCCGGTCGGTCACCAGGGCGGCCGTGCCCTGCCGGGTCAGCGGCGCCGGGTGCAGCACCGAGACCGACTCGTTGCCGGCGAGCTCGGCCAGCAGGTAGTCGGCCTCGTGCGCCTCACCGGTGCGCATCGCCAGCACGACCCGCACGGGCAGTCCCTCGAGGCGCTTCACCAGGTAGGCGAGGAACTGCAGTGACGGCTCGTCGCCCCACTGGATGTCGTCCACGCACACCACGAACGGGCCGGTCTCGGCGAGCTGCGTCGCGTGATCGCACAGGCCGCGGAGCACGGCGAAGCGATCGTCCCTGCGTACGACGTCGTCGACGGCCGCGTCGAAGAGCTGCCGGACCACCCCGAAATCGAACCCCTGCTCCAGGGCGCTGCTCCGCGCCGACCTCACCGGCACGCCGGCTGCGGTCGACAGCCGGCGGACCTCGTCGAGCAGGCGGGTCTTGCCGATGCCGGCCGGGCCCTCGATCAGCAGGCAGCCGGATCCGCCGCCCTTGAGGTCGTCGATCATGGCCCGCACGACGGCCATCTCGCGCTCCCGGTCGACGAGCCCGTCGGGTGTCCGAGGTCGCGGGACGATTCGGGTGGCGTCGTCGGCGGCCGTGGGAGTGGGAGCGTCGAGGTCCGGCGACTGGGCCAGCACCTCCGCCTCGAGCGAGCGCAGCGCGGGACCGGGGTCGACACCCAGCTCGTCGGCGAGCACCTCGCGGGCCCGACGCAGCGCCGCCAGCGCCGCGGCCTGGCGGTGTGCCCGGTAGAGCGCGAGGGCGAGGAGGCGCCACCGCTCCTCGCGGAGTGGATCCTCGCTCACGAGCGCCTCGAGGTCGCCGATGACGAGCTGGGCCTCACCGAGGTCGAGACGCGTGGCGAGGAGGCGCTCGCGGGCCAGCGCCCGGAGCTCGGTGAGCCGGCCGATCTCCGCCTCTGCCCAGGTCTCCCCCGCGTAGTCGGCATACGCAGGTCCTCGCCACAGCCGGAGCGCGGTCTCCAGGGTGCACACCGCATCAGCCGGCGCCTGGCCCGCCGCCGACTCGACGGCCGCCTCGAACTCCCACGCGTCCACGGCGTCGGGTGCTAGGCGTAGCACGTAGCCGGGACCGGCGCGGGCGATGACGCCGTCGCGCTGCCGAGCCGTCGCGTCGGGCTCGAGCCGCCGGCGCAGGTGGCTCACGTAGGCCTGCAGCGCGCCGGTGGCGTTGGCCGGGGGGTGATCACCCCACACGCAGTCGATGAGTCGATCGGCCGGGACCACCTGGTCCCGCGGGATGATCAGACCTGCCAGTACGGCGCGCTGACGCCGCCCGCCGAGATCCACGATCGCGCCGTCTCGCGTCGCCGTGAGCTCGCCGAGCACGTGCAGGTGAAGGTGCGGCTGTCCGTCCACCCCATTTCCTCGCGTCGTCTCCGTCGAGGATAGGGCTCGGTCAGGCGTACTCGCTGCCCCGATTTGGGGCACGCGGGCTTACGTTGAGGCCCGTTCTCGGGGGCAGTGCGAGCCCAGCCGCTCGGGGCGGCTCGCGCTACAGGTGCTCGAGCTTGGCGTACGGGCTCGTGACGCGCACCGTCTTGTCGCCGAAGTCGATCGACACAGCGTGGGCCTCGACATTGATGACGCGCCCGAGGCCGTAGAGGTCGTGGCAGACCTGGTCGCCGACGGCGTACACCTCGATCTCCAGTTCAGGCTTGGGCTGGAAGGGGCTCGAGGACTTGCGCGTGGACCAGGATGAGGACGTCATAGGACTCCATTATGCGCCCCAGCCGAAGGAAGTACCTCTTTTCGCGGCCTATCCGTCACGCGGTGTTTGGTTTCTGTCCTCGGTCGTTTGGTCATCGCTACGGCACCCGCGACCCGAACCGTTTCCCTGTGCGGCCGCCGCACGCCTGGCAAGCTCGGCTCCATGGACACCTCGGGGGACCTGCCCATTGGCCTGCACGAGACGTTGTTGACCGATGGATTGAAAGAGCAGCTGGGCTCGATCGTTCACCAGATCCATGAGTACGACGCCGTGGACGACGCGGACCTCCCTCACGTGCTCGCGCAGCACTTGTCGGCCCTGGCCCTCAAGCGGCTGTCCGCAATCAAGGATCCGGTCGCTCGCATTACGCTGGCAAACGCGGTGCTCCAAGCGATCGACGAACTTCCCGACCCGGTCACGACCCCTGCCCGGCAGCTGCACGCCCTGCGTCTGCCGGATGGGCCCGGCACCGACGGCCGCCTGCGCAAGCGGCCGAAGACGCCGCTGAATGACGCAGCCCTGCTCACCAACGCCCCCGGCGAGCCGAGCCTGGCCTCGGAGCTTCGCGCCGAGATCGATTCCGCCGACTCGATCGACCTCCTCTGTGCTTTCGTCATGTGGCACGGCTTGCGCCTGATCGAAGGCGAGTTGGCTGCCGCTCGTCAGGCCGGCATTCCTATCCGAGTGGTCACCACGACGTACATCGGAGGGACCGAGCGTCGCGCGCTCGACCGTCTCGTTCAGGACTTCGGCGCCGAGGTGAAGGTTCAGTACGACGCCAAGCGGACTCGCCTCCACGCGAAGGCCTGGCTCTTCGACCGCCACACCGGCTATGACACCGCCTACGTGGGCTCGTCCAACCTGACCACGTCCGCGATGCTCGAAGGTGTCGAGTGGAACGTACGCCTGAGTGCGGCCGCTACGCCCGCCCTCCTCGACAAGTTCCGGGCGACCTTCGATGCCTACTGGAACAGTCCCGAGTTTGAGTCCTACGACCCGGAGCGGGACCGCGACCGGCTTGATGACGCCCTTCTCGAGGCAAAGGGAGCCAAGAGCTCGGGTCGGGTCACCATCTCGCTCGTGGGTCTCGACGTCCGTCCGTACCCCTATCAACAGCAGATGCTGGATGAGCTCGAGGCAGAGCGCGTCGTCCATGACCGTCATCGCAATCTCGTCGTTGCAGCCACGGGCACTGGCAAGACGGTGATTGCAGCCCTGGACTACCGGCGCATGTGTCAGCAAGCCGGCGGGCATCAACCTCGCCTGCTCTTCGTCGCACACCGCAAAGAGATCCTCGAGCAGTCCATCCGCACCTACCGGGAAGTCCTGGGCGACGCGAGCTTCGGCGAGCTCTATGTGGGTGGGCAGCGGCCAGAGCGGTGGAGTCACGTCTTCGCCAGCGTCCAGTCCCTCACGTCCTATGGCGTCACGGAGATCCCAGCGGACGCGTACGACGTGGTCGTCATCGACGAGTTCCACCACGCCGAAGCACGCACCTACCGGAGCGTCATTGAGCACCTTCGGCCCGCCGAATTGCTGGGCCTCACTGCCACCCCGGAGCGCGCGGATGGGACCGACGTGCGTTCGTTCTTCGACGGACGAACCGCTACCGAGCTACGCCTGTGGGACGCCCTCGGCGCGGACCTCCTTTGCCCCTTCCACTACTTCGCCATCGCGGACGGGACCGACTTGCGGGCGATCACCTGGACGCGAGGCAGGTACGACGAGCGCGAACTCGAGGGCGTCTTTACCGGCAACGACGCGCGCGCACGGATCATCCTGAAGCAGCTTCAGGAGAAGGTGGCCGACCCGCATCGCATGCGTGCCCTCGGATTCTGCGTCTCCGTAGCGCACGCGACCTACATGACCCGGGTATTCACTGAGGCCGGCATTCCTGCTCGCTTGGTCACAGGACAATCCACTGCGGATGATCGCGCGGCAGCTCTCCGCGATTTGCGGGCTGCCACGGTCAACGTGCTCTTCACAGTTGACGTCTTCAATGAGGGCCTGGACATCCCCGACGTGGACACCGTGCTGTTCCTTCGCCCCACTGAGAGTTCCACGATCTTCATGCAGCAGCTGGGTCGAGGCCTCCGCCGGACGCACAACAAGGCCGTGCTGACTGTGCTCGACTTCGTGGGCTACCACCGGCGAGAGTTCAGCTTCGCCAAGAAGTTCGCCGCCTTGACCGGTGTCCACGGGAAGCAACTCCAAAAAGCCGTCCAGGACGAGTTCCCGTTCCTGCCGTCCGGATGTCAGATTCAGTTGGATCGCCAGGCTCAAGAGATCGTCCTCGACAACCTCCGTACGCAGGTCTCCCCTCGCTGGGCGCATCTCGTCAGCGCGCTGCGCCAGGTGGGAGATACGGATCTGCCGACGTTCCTAGAGCGGAGCGGTGTCGAGCTGAGCGACATCAGCCGGCGCGGTTCGTGGACGGCGCTTCGAAGGGACGCAGGCTTCGACTCGCTGCCCGGCTCTGAGTTGGAGGAGCGACTCCTCAAGCGCGTGCGGGCCTTTGCCCATGTCGATGACCCCGAGAGGGCGGCCGCGTACGACGCGCTTTTGCATCAGGACGCTCCCAAGTACGACGAGCTGTCCGAGGGCGAGCAACGGCTGGCCCGCATGCTGTTCTATTCGTTCTGGTCTGACGGAGGTGGCTTCGATTCATACGGCGATGGCCTCGAGTCAATCCGCCGTGAGTCCGCAGCGCGCGCCGAGATCCGGGCAGTGGTCGATATTTCCTACGAGGCCACGCGTCACGTCCCACTCTCACTTGATGGGCCGCTGTCCCCCGTGCCGCTCAAAGTCCATGCCCGGTACCAACGTGAAGAGATCCTTGCTGCTCTCGACTTCCCCCGGCGGCCCAACAGCTTCCGCGAAGGGGTCCTGTATCTCCCGAACCACAACGTCGACGCCTTCTTCGTCACGTTAAAGAAGTCGGAGGCGGACTACTCACCCACCACCATGTACGCCGACTATCCGATAAGCCGGGACCTGTTCCACTGGGAGTCGCAGTCCACGACGTCGACGTCGTCCAAGACTGGCCAGCGCTACCTCACCGGCACTTCGACGGTCCTGATGTTCGTTCGACATGAGGCGAAAGATGACTTCGGTACGTCGCCCTACACCTTCATGGGCCCAGCTAGATACGTGTCCCACAGCGGGGAGCGGCCCATTGCGATTACATGGAAGCTCGAGCACCCGATGCCGATGGAGTTCTTCCAGCACGCCTCGGCGATTGCGCAGTAGGTCTGGGCATCGCTCGAGTGCATGAGCGAACCCCCCACGCAGAAGGGCCCAACACCGCAAGGTGTCGGGCCCTTCTTCAATGCAAGGATCAGCTGCAGCCGCTAGTGCTCCCGCAGCCCTCGCAGACGTAGCACGAGCCAGCCGGCCGCATCTTCGTGCCGCACGTCATGCACAGCGGCGAGTCGACCGCGGTGCCGGTGAGCTTCTCGAACAGCTCCGCCGTGGTCTTGGCCTCGGCGGGGGCCGGCTTGGCCGCAGCCTCGACGACCTCCT
This sequence comes from Nocardioides sp. Soil777, assembly GCF_001428425.1. NCBI lineage: Bacteria > Bacillati > Actinomycetota > Actinomycetes > Propionibacteriales > Nocardioidaceae > Nocardioides > Nocardioides sp. Soil777. Next base: position 389,962 of record NZ_LMSN01000015.1, on the reverse strand, counting down.
CGGCGTCCACGACCTCGGCGGCGACCGGGTGGTCCTCGACGAGCTCGGCGGCGGAGCCGGTCTCCTCGACGATCGGCTCGTAGGAGCCGGTCTCGAGGTGGCGCTGGCGCTCGTCGGCCGAGTAGATGCCGAGCATCGAGCGCTCCTCGAAGGACAGGTAGTCCAGGGCCAGGCGGCGGAAGATGTAGTCCATGATCGACTGCGACATCCGCACGTCCGGGTCGTCGGTGAGGCCGGCGGGCTCGAAGCGCAGGTTGGTGAACTTCGAGACGTAGGTCTCCAGCGGGACGCCGTACTGCAGGCCGATCGAGACGGCGATCGAGAACGCGTCCATGACACCGGCGAGGGTCGAGCCCTGCTTGCCGAGCTTGAGGAAGACCTCGCCCAGCTGGCCGTCGTCGTGGGCACCCGAGGTCATGTAGCCCTCGGCGCCGCCGACCGTGAAGGACGTCGTGCGCGAGACGCGCGACTTGGGGAGGCGCTTGCGGGTCGGGGCGTAGACGACCTTCTCCACGACCTTGGTCGCCGCGGCGTCCTTGGCGTCGGCCGCGTCCTTGGCGTCCTTCTTGGCCTTGCCGCCACCGTCGGAGAGCGGCTGGCCGACCTTGCAGTTGTCGCGGTAGATGGCCGTCGCCTTGAGGCCGAGCTTCCAGGACTGCATGTAGACGTCCTCGATCTCCTCCACCGTGGCGTTCTCGGGGAGGTTGACCGTCTTGGAGATCGCGCCGGACAGGAACGGCTGGGCCGCCGCCATCATCCGCACGTGGCCCATCGGCTTGAGCGAGCGGGCGCCCATCGCGGTGTCGAAGATCTCGTAGTGCTCGGTCTTGAGGCCCGGGGCGTCGATGACGTGGCCGTGCTCGCCGATGTAGGCGACGATCGCCTCGACCTGCTCGGGCTGGTAGCCGAGCTTGCGCAGCGCCCGCGGGATCGTCTGGTTGACGATCTGCATGGAGCCGCCGCCGACGAGCTTCTTGAACTTCACCAGGGAGAAGTCGGGCTCGATGCCGGTGGTGTCGCAGTCCATCATGAAGCCGATGGTGCCGGTCGGCGCGAGCACCGACGCCTGCGCGTTGCGGAAGCCGTTGACCTCACCGGTGGAGATGACGTCGGCCCAAGCCTCGGTCGCGAGCTTGAGCACGCGGCCGTCCTCGGTGTGAAGCACGCGCACCTGGTCGTTGGCGGCCTGGTGCTTGCGCATGACCCGCTTGTGGGCGGTCGCGTTGCGCTGGTAGCCGGCGTACGGGCCGACGATGCCGGCCAGCTCGGCCGAGCGCTTGTACGACGTACCGGTCATGAGCGACGTCAGCGCGGCGGCCATGGAGCGGCCACCCTCGGAGTCGTAGCCCAGGCCCATCGCCATCAGCAGGGCGCCGAGGTTGGCGTAGCCGATGCCGAGCTGGCGGTAGTCGCGGGTGGTGTCGCCGATCGACTCGGTCGGGAAGTCCGCGAAGCAGATCGAGATGTCCATCGCGGTGATGATGAACTCGACGGCCTTGGCGAAGAGGGCGGCGTCGAAGGTGTCGTCGTCCTTGAGGAACTTGAGCAGGTTGAGCGACGCCAGGTTGCACGAGGAGTTGTCGAGCGACATGTACTCCGAGCACGGGTTGGACGCGGTGATGCGGCCGGTCTCGGGGTTGGTGTGCCAGTCGTTGATCGTGTCGTCGTACTGCAGGCCCGGGTCGGCGCACTCCCACGCGGCGACGCTGATCTTGCGGAACAGGTCGCGGGCGTCGACGGTCTCGATGACCTCGCCGGTGCCGCGCGAGCGCAGCCCGAACTCGGTGCCCTCCTCGACCGCGCGCATGAACTCGTCGCTGACGCGGACCGAGTTGTTGGCGTTCTGGTACTGGACGGAGGTGATGTCGGCGCCGCCGAGGTCCATGTCGAAGCCGGCGTCGCGCAGGGCGCGGATCTTGTCCTCCTCGCGCGCCTTGGTCATCACGAACTCCTCGATGTCCGGGTGGTCGACGTCGAGGACGACCATCTTGGCCGCACGACGCGTGGCGCCGCCCGACTTGATGGTGCCCGCGGACGCGTCGGCGCCGCGCATGAAGGAGACCGGACCGGACGCCGTACCACCGGAGGAGAGGAGCTCCTTGGAGGAGCGGATGCGGGAGAGGTTGAGGCCGGCACCGGAGCCGCCCTTGAAGATGAAGCCCTCCTCCTTGTACCAGTTGAGGATCGAGTCCATCGAGTCGTCGACCGAGAGGATGAAGCAGGCCGAGACCTGCTGCGGCGACGGGGTGCCGACGTTGAACCACACCGGGGAGTTGAAGGAGAAGTACTGGTTGACCAGCAGCCAGGTCAGCTCGTGCTCGAAGATCTCGGCGTCGCCGTCGGTCTTGAAGTAGCCGTGGTCGATGCCGGCCTTGGTGTAGGTCTTCACGACCCGGTCGATGAGCTGCTTGAGGCTCCACTCACGCACGTCGGTGCCGACGGCGCCGCGGAAGTACTTGGTGGTGACGATCGTGGAGGCGTTGACCGACCAGAAGTCGGGGAACTCCACGCCGCGCTGCTCGAAGACGGTCTCGCCGGTCTTCCAGTTCTGCTGGACGACGTCGCGACGCTCCCAGGTGATGGCGTCGTAGGGGTGCGTGCCCTCGGTGCTGAAGACGCGCTCGAGGGTCAGGCCCTCGCCCTTGCCCTGCTTGGACGCGGCGCCGGTGCTCACCGTCTCGGTCATGGGTTCTCCTCTGGATCCCTCGTGCTTGGTCAACTCTGGTGGTCAGCCGAACTGCTCGGCTGGGAGTGGTACGCCCGGCACGCCGCTTCCCCACGACGTGCCGGGCAGTCTGTGTCAGCCCGTGGGGGCTGGATGTGCCGCCTCGTCCGGGGCGACCTCGTCGGGGACGAGGCGCTCAGCACGGAGCATGGCGATCTCGTCCTCGAAGTCGTCGGCGCTCTGGAACGCGCGGTAGACGCTCGCGAAGCGGAGGTAGGCCACCTCGTCGAGCTCGCGGAGCGGGCTCAGGATCGCGAGGCCGACCTCGTGGGCCGGGATCTCGGCCTGGCCGCTGAGACGCAGGGCGTCCTCCACGGCCTGGCCCAGGCAGGCGAGCTGGTCCTCGGTGACCGGGCGGCCCTTGCACGCCTTGCGGACGCCGGCGATCGCCTTGTCCCGCGTGAAGGGCTCTGTCGCGCCCGAGCGCTTGAGGACGGTCAGCTGCATCTGCTCGACGGTCGTGAACCGCTTGGCGCAGTCGTTGCAGGTGCGGCGGCGGCGGATCGAGCTGCCGTCGTCGGCGACGCGGGAGTCGAGCACACGGGTGTCGGTGTTGCGGCAGTAAGGACAGTGCATGTGCGGGCCTCCCCCCTCGCTCGTCCGGTCGGGTCGTCGGGGCGCGCTGCAGACACCCCTCATGGGGTGTCAACGCCTGTGGACCAGCCGGTGATTCCTGTGGACAAGTAGCCTCTGGCTGTGAGGTCAGCACCCGGTCCCTGTGGACTAGATGTGGAGAACCACAACGGTGTAACTACTAGATGTAGTGGTAACCGTACGTTGGCTCGGGGACATGTGCAAGTGGTTCGAAATGATCATCCGGGGTGTCGCGGGGGGCCTCGGTAAAACCGCAGGTCAGTGCCCTCGAGGGCCTCCAGATCCGGTCCTTGATGGCCCGTTCGGGCGGCGTGTCGGGGGTCATTCCGGGAGTGTTCCGGCCCCACGGCCAGCCGCCATCGGACACAATGCTCCCGTGGCATCTTCGGGGAAGCGGGCAGGGTCGCGGCGTGGCCCTCGCCAGAGCGGCGGGGTCAACAAGACCGCGCTCGCGCTGGCGGTCGGGATCACGCTGTGCGTGGTCGCCTGGGGCTACCTCGTCTACCTGGCCATCGACTTCGGTACGTCGGCCCGCAGCGGCGAGTCCGGGTCCTGGGCGCTCCTGGGGCTGGCCTCGATCGGCGCGATCGCCTGCCTCTTCACCGGGCTGCTGCTGATCGCCCGGCTGATGCGGGCGCTGGGCATCACCGCGCCCCCCGACGAGGAGCCCTCCGATCCCGCTCCCCCGCGTGTCCCGGGCGGACGCAGAGCGGCCCGCTGAGCGGCGTACGACGTGGTGCCGTGCGCGCCCAACGGGCCGGTGCGGTGACGCTCGCGCGTCGGTGCTGCTAGATCACTCGTGCATCGAGCGCGGGATGCTGGCGTTGGCGATGCGGTTCTCGGCGTCGATCATCCAGGCGAGCTGCTCGAGGCGCTCGAGGATGGTGTGGATGATGTCGGCGGACGTGGGATCGGCGGCGTCGACCTCGTCGTGGATGCGGCGGCCGGTGCCGGCGACGGCGTACAGCGCGGCGACGATCGCGTCGACGCAGTCCGCGGTGTCGATCTCGTCGGCGGGGAACTCGCTCAGCGACGTCTTCGCGGCGACGGTGGCGGCGCGGGCGTCGGGGGTGACGTAGACCGCGCGCATGCGCTCGGCGACGACGTCGGAGAACTCGCGCGCGGCGTCGACGACCTCGTCGAGGGCGAGGTGGAGGTCGCGGAAGTTCTTGCCGACGACGTTCCAGTGGGCCTGCTTGCCCTGCAGGTGGAGGTCGGTGAGGTCCACGAGGAGCTGCTGGAGGTGGTCGGCCAGCTGCTGGTCGGCCTGGAACGCCGGGTGGGCGGTGTGCGTGGGGCGGGGGGCGGTCTGGGTCATCGTGAGGTCCTCTCGTCGGGTGCGAGGACTACTCAACCCGCTTTTCTGGAATGGTTCCAGTAAGGGAAGGCTCGCCTCGTCGGGCTCAGCGGGTCCGGAAGAAGCGGACCGTGTACGCCGCGACCTGGCCCGGCACGCCGTCGACGACGATCCCGCTGACCGTCACCCGGGCCGTGCCGACGGGCTTGCCCGGCCACACGCGGGCCGGCATCTCCCAGACGAGGGTCGGCTTGCCGACGCCGTTGTCGGGGGTGCGGAGCTTGATGCCTTTGATGTCTCGCCCTCTGTGGGTGACGTCGACCGTGGCGCTCGAGAAGTCCGTGCTGTCGGTACCGGAGCTGAGCGACCAGCGGCCGCGGGGGTCGAGGCGACTCGGGAACCAGCCCGCCGTCGGCCACGACACCCACTGCGGGTTGGGGGCCGCCTCGTCGAAAGGCGAGCCGAAGAGGTGGGTGACGTTGGCGGTACGGGTGCCGCCGATCCCGACCGCGTCGAGGTAGGGGTAGAGGAGCCAGCGCCGGTGGCCGACGCGGTGGTTGCCGCCGCCCCAATCGTCGAGGTAGGCCTCGATCTTGTCGCTGTTGCTCTCCCGCGACGTGCCCTCGTAGAGGTTGGACTCCCCGGCCGCGTCGTAGCCCGCGCGCGTCCAGCACGGCCAGTCCCGCGGCGGGTAGTGGCTCACCGCGTGCTTGGCGGTCATGATCAGCGCGGCCGCCTGGGCTTCCTTGACCGTGCTGTCGTCCAGGGTGAGCGGGGTCAGGCCGGACATCCGACGGGCGAAGTTGATCGCGTTGAGCTGTCGCTTCGTGGATTCGTTTGCGAGCCGTCCCGGTCGGCACTTCGCGGTGCTGCCGCCGCGCCAGCGCGGCCGGCTCTGCTGCCCACGGACCCACAGGCGCCGGTAGGCCTGCTTGACCGCCGCCTTGCTGCTCGTGTCGATGGACGTGGTTGCTCGGGGGGTGACGGGGCCCGTGACCTCTCCTCCGGGGTGTGCCGGGGGCGGCAGGTCGTCTCCCGTGGCTGCGTTTGCCTGGGCGAGCGGCGCAGCCAGCAGCGGCAGGACGAGGAGGGCGGCGAGCGAGCGGCGTACGCGCATGGTCTGGCCTATCGAGCGATGGGGGTGGCGAGAACGTACTCCCCCGCGGCCCTGCTCGTCGTCCATCGCCGTACGTCGTCGTCCACAGGGCACGAAGCAGGGGTCGATCTCGCGGCGTTCTTGGCTTAGTTTCTGATGCGTCGGCCGCGCTCGGGCATGGATCCGGCGTTCTCGGGAAAGAAGGTCTTCATGAAGCTTGGCCCCGTACGCCGCGCTCTCGCGGCCGCCTGCATCCTGCCGCTCCTGCTTGCCGGCTGCTCCGACGCAGCGCCCACGCCGGAGATTCCCGATCCGACGACCTCGTCGCCCTCGCCGGACGAGACGGAGACGGGTCCGGTGGAGCCGACGCTTCCACCGGAGGCGGAGGGGGACGGGGTGGAGGCAGCGGAAGCGTTCGTTTCGTACTACTTCGACCTGCTGACCTACGCCCAGGCCACGGGTGACACGTCGAAGTTGTCGAACGTGGCGATCGAGGGTTGTGAAACCTGCCAAGGATCCCTCGAGGCCGTCCGTAGGACCTACGAGGCCGGTGGCTCAATCTCCGGGGGAGCGTACGAAGTGACTGCCATTCGAGCTTCGGAGCAGGGCGCCCTCCCGGGCGGGGGCTCCTCATTCGTAGGGCGTGTCAGCGTCGACCACTCCAGGCAGGTCATCAGCGGCAGCAAGGTCGATGGGCTTGACGGCACCTACCCGGCCGGCACCTCCGAGTTCGACTTCGCCGCTGTTATTCAGACCAGCGGCGACTGGCAAATGGCGGATTGGACGCTCCTGTGAACCGCCGCTCTCATTTCCTGCGAGGTCTCGTTGTGGCAGTCGCTGTGACCGCATCGACCATCATGGGCCTGGGTACTGCTACCGCGGGAGACGAGACGGGAACGGGCGCCAACGCGAGTGGTACGGGAGTGGTCATCTTCGGCCAGCAGCAGCAGGAGCCGAACGAGCAAGGTGGGACACAGCAGAGCGTTGCGCAGCCAGTCGACTCCGGCGAGGACGTGAGCCCTACTCGCTGGGTTCTGCAGCCAGCCTGCGACACGGTCAGCGCCTCGGGGTGCATCGCTACGTACATCTGCGAGGACGGCTCGCCCGCTGCGACGTGGTTCCAGTTGGCGGAGAACGGGGATGTCATCGATCAGTACACCCAGTGCCCGGGGGATCCCGAGCCCGCGGAGACCACCCCGACACAGACCGTCGACATCCCCGCTGAGGTCCTGAACGCCTTCAAGCGGGTCGCGCTCCCCCAGTCCACGATCAACGTGCAGCCTCCCGGCGGCGAGACACTGGTCAACCTCCCGACGATCCTGTCCACGAGCGCGGAGAGGCACCAGATCCCGGTTCGCCTCGAGCGGGTCAACGTCGACGTGCTGCTCGAGGTGTGGCCCAGCCGGTTCGTGTGGCACCACGGGGACGACACCAGCCAGGAGACCGCCGAACCGGGCAAGGCGTGGACCGAGGGCGCCGACGTGGGCGACCTGATCACCCACACCTACGCCAAGACGTCCGAGGGACTCGATCTGAGCGTGGACACGACCTGGTCCGCCCAGTTCAGGGTCGTGGGCCAGCCCAACTGGCGACCGGTCGACGGCACCGTGACCATCGACGGCACACCCGTCACCGTTGCCGTCCTCGATGCCAAGCCGCAACTCGTCCGCTGATGCGGGCGCCGGGATGATGGCGGCCCACGAGACCCACCGGGTGGACCACGTGGGCCGCTATGTCCGAGCGACCCGGCGGGGGCATCCGGACGACCCGCGCGCCGACTGCGACCTGCGGTCGTGGGTACCGCAGGTCGTACTCCGCGGCGGGAGTCTCGAGAGGTTCCGCCGACTGGGACCTGCGGTCGTGGGTACCGCAGGTCGTACTCCGCGGCGGGGGCTTCGAGAGGGGTCCGAGAGCGGACTACGAACGGAGTCACTGGGGACTAGCTCGTAACCGCCGCGAGCACCGTGAACACGCCCCGAAATGCCGCAAGGGGCGGGCCCGATGGGCCCGCCCCTTGTCTTCCCCGGTCCCGCCAGCCGGGGTCGAGTCGGCTGGCGGAGAACTAGAAGGTCAGTCGTCGCTGACCGGCACGCGGAGCTTCTGCCCCGCGGAGAGCGCGACGGTGTCGAGCGCGTTGAGGCGCTCGATCTCGCGCATGGTCGTGCGGACGTCACCGGAGTCGGTGAGGTCGGAAGCGATGCTCCAGAGGCTCTGGCCGGGCTCGACCATCACGATCTCGGTGGCCGGAGTCTGGCCGGCCTCGTTGGTGCCGACGGCGACGGAGCCGAGGAAGAAGCCGGCCATGAGGACCAGGGCCAACGACGCCATGAGGACGACGACACGGCCCCTCCGCGTCAGCCGCACTGCAGACCGCGACGACGTGCGGGCGGTCCGCGAGCTGCGGGTCGGGGCAAAGGCGGGCGAGACGGTGATGGTGCTCATGTTGGCCTCCAGGGGAAGAGTCAGCCGGTGGGTGGTGTCGATCGGTTGATCTGGGATCTGTCTAGAGGAAGCCACCGACAACGCCGCCGAGACTGCCGGTGACTTCGTCCGTGGATCGCTCAGGTGTTCGATCGAGCACGTGTTCGACAGTAGAGCGTGTGTTCGAACGACGCAAGGGTCTGGACGAACATTTGTTCGACGTGTCGCAATCGAGTTCCACACGACACGCGGTTCGAACAAATGTTTGAAGTCGAGTCCGCGACAGGACTACGGTTGGCGTCAACGCAGCACGGACAGGCCCAGCAGCAGGACCGCTCAGGAGGAACCCCATGGCCAGCAAGGACCGCAAGGGCAAGGTCGTCGAGATGCCCGACGGCCCCCCGGACGCGACCGGACTCACCCCGCGTCAGCAGCGCGTCCTCGCCACCATCAAGGAGGCCATCGAGACGCGGGGCTACCCGCCGAGCATGCGTGAGATCGGCGCGGCCGTCGGGCTGACCAGCTCCTCGAGCGTGGCCCACCAGCTCAAGGTGCTGGAGGAGAAGGGCTTCCTCAAGCGTGACCCCAACCGGCCGCGCGCGATCGAGGTGTTCCTCCCCGAACTCATGGCCGCCCGCCGCTCCATCTCCAGCGCCGACGAGACCAGCATCGACGAGACCGACATCGGCAACACGGCTCCCCCGGCGACGTACGTCCCGATGGTCGGCCGCATCGCCGCCGGTGGACCGATCCTGGCCGAGGAGCAGATCACCGAGGTCTTCCCGCTGCCCAAGTCGCTGGTCGGCGAGGGCACCCTGTTCCTGCTCGAGGTGTCCGGCGACTCGATGATCGACGCGGCCATCTGCGACGGCGACTACGTCGTGATCCGCCAGGAGCAGACGGCGTCCAACGGCGAGATCGTCGCCGCGATGATCGACGGCGAGGCGACCGTCAAGACGTTCCAGCGCAAGGACGGCCACGTGTGGCTGCTCCCCCACAACGACGCCTACGACCCCATCGACGGCACCCACGCCACGATCCTCGGCAAGGTCACCGCGGTCCTGCGCCGTATGTGACCCACCCCGGCCTCCGGGCCGGTAGACCCCGGGATCCCCTGACACCCGTGTCGGGGGAACCGCGGGGAAAATCCCGATGCGCCCGGGCGCCTCGCCGCGAACACTGGCCGGGTGGCCTCTCTCGTCGCTCCCGCAGTCCGGACCCGTACGGCGCGCACCACCCCGCCGGTCCGTCGGCCCGGCCTGCGCGAGCTCGGGGTCCTCGCGCTCGTCTACATGGGGTACGCCGTCAGCCGGGTGCTGGCGGACGACTCACTGGCCCCGGCGATCACCCGGGCCGCCCGCATCCTCGACCTCGAGCGGACCCTGCACCTCGACGTCGAGGCCGGCCTCAACCGGTGGTTCCTCGAGCACGACACGGTCGGGGTGGTGGCGTCGTTCCACTACGCGAGCGCCCACTACCTGCTGACCCTGGTGGTCGTCGTCTGGCTCTACGTCCGGCACCGGGCGGCGTACGGACCGGCGCGGCTCGCGCTGGTCGGTGCCACCGGGGTGGCGCTGCTCGCCTACCTGGCCATGCCGACCGCACCCCCGCGGCTGATGGACGGCTGGACCGACCTGCTCGCCGTGCACTCGGCCGCGGGCTGGTGGGGCGGCGAGGCGTCGGCCCCCCAAGGGCTGGGCTGGCTGACCAACCAGCTGGCCGCGTTCCCGAGCATGCATGCCGGGTGGGCGCTGTGGGTCGCCCTCGCGGTCAGCCACGTCACCCGGCGACGGGCCGTCGCGGCGCTTGCCTGGGCCCACGCGCTGATCACGGCCGTGGTGGTCGTCGGGACGGGCAATCACTGGGTCCTCGACGTGGTGGCCGGCTGGGCGGTCGTGCTCATCGCCTGGCGGACCGTCGGCCCGCAGCGGGCGTACGACGAGGCTGCCGGCAGCGACGTGGGCGCTCCCTCGTCACACCTGGCCGACCGGCACTGAGAAGGTGTGGCCTGCTCACCGCCCCCGGCGAGGCGCGAGGCAGCAGGCACCAAGAAGCGGGACCCAGCCCTCAGCCCGACGCGAGCCGCGCGAGCGCCTTCCGCACGAGCGCCGGGTCGGTGGTGGTCCACATCGGCGGCAGCGATGCCTTGAGGAAGCCGCCGTAGCGCGCGGTGGCCAGCCGGGGGTCGAGGACGGCGACGACGCCGCGGTCCGTGGTGGTGCGGATCAGCCGCCCGGCCCCCTGCGCCAACAGCAGCGCGGCGTGGGTGGCCGCGACCTGCATGAAGCCGTTGCCGCCGGCCTTGTCGGCCGCCCGCTGGCGCGCGGACATCAGCGGGTCGTCGGGGCGCGGGAAGGGGATGCGGTCGATGATCACCAGCTGGCAGGTGTCGCCCGGCACGTCGAGGCCCTGCCACAGCGACAGGGTGCCGAAGAGGATCGTGTGCGGGTCCTCGACGAACTGCTTGGCCAGCTCGGGGAGCTGGGCGTCGCCCTGGGCCAACGTGGTGAGGTGCGGCAGCGCGGTGCGGACGTGCTCGGCCGCGGCCTCGGCGGCCCGCCGCGAGGAGAAGAGCCCCAGGGTGCGCCCGTCGGCCGCGTCGACCAGCTCGCAGATCTCGTCGAGCTGGCTCTTGACCAGTCCGTCGCGACCGGGCGGCGGGAGGTGGCGGGCGACGTACAGGATGGCCTGCTGGCCGTAGTCGAACGGCGACCCCACGTCGATGCCGCGCCACGGGAGCACCCCGTCGGCGGTGTCGGCCGGGGCCGCAAGACCGTCCTCGACCCGCTCGGTCGGCTTCAGCCCGATCGAGGAGGCCACGGCGTTGAAGTCTCCACCGAGCATCAGGGTGGCGCTGGTGAACACCACCGTCTTGTCGGACAGCAGCTTGTCGCGCATCTGCCCCCACACCTGCAGCGGCGCCACGTGCAGCCGCGGCGGGATGCGGGTCGACATGTTGGGCGGCGGCTCGCTGAGCCACAGCACGTCCGATTCCAGGTCGGCGGCCATCCGCTCGGCGTTGGCGAAGACGTCCTGCACCATCCCCTTGGCCTGGGTGCGGCCCGGGTCGGCCTCGCCCCCGTCGCCGGCGCTCTCGCGCGGGTAGGCCGACAGGCAGGTGCGCGCGGCGTCGCGGACCAGCGCCAGCGCCTCGCCGAGCTGGTCGGGCATCCGCTCGATCCGCCCGGCCATGGTGGCCTCGAAGGCGTCGGACAGCGCATCCGCGGCCTCGGCCAGCGCGTCGGCCGAGCCGTCCTCCACGATCCGCTGCGAGCGCCGGGCGGCCCGCTCGACGTCGTTGACCGACAGCTCGTCGGTGGCGGCCTGGGTGACCCGGGCGGTGAGCTCGTGGGCCTCGTCGATGACCACGGCGTCGTACTCCGGGATCATCGGCACGCCCTCGATGGCGTCGATGGCCAGGAGCGAGTGGTTGGTGACGATGAGGTGGGAGCGCTGTGCCTTCTCCCTCGCCAGCTCGGCGAAGCACTCCTGGCCGAAGGGGCACTTGGCCGCCCCGAGGCACTCGCGGTGGTTGACGCTCACCTGGCGCCACTCGCGGTCGGTGTGCCGCGGCGCGTTGTCGCGCTCGCCGGTGCCGCCGTCCTCGGCCTCCTTCTCCGCCCAGCCGCGTAGCTCGAGGACCGTCTCGGCCATCGACCCCACCGGGACGTCGACCAGGGCGCCTTGGTCGTCGGGCACGCCCTCGCGGATGCGGTGCAGGCAGGCGTAGTTGGAGCGGCCCTTGAGCACGGCGTACGACGTGTCGACCTTGCTGCCACCGGGCGCACCGGCCACCGCCGACATGAGCCGCGGGATGTCGCGCTCGACGAGCTGGTGCTGCAGCGCGAGCGTCGCGGTCGCGATCACCACGCGCTGGTCGTGGAGCAGGCTGGGCACGAGGTAGGCCAGCGACTTGCCGGTGCCCGTGCCGGCCTGGACGAGCAGGTGCTCGCCGGTGGTGAAGGCGGTCGCGACCGCCTCGGCCATCCGGACCTGGCCGGTGCGCTCCTGGCCCCCGAGCGCCGTCACGGCCTCGTGGAGCAGGGGGGTCACACCGGAGTCGGAAGTTGGCACCGGAGCACCCTATGCGGCGAGACCGACACAGGCCGAAGCCACTCCACAGGGCCGCCCGGTGAGGACGGTCCGACGGAGCGGACGGTCAGACGACGGCCCCGGAGTCGTCGAGCTCGCGGACGACCTTCTCCTTCTTGACCCGGCTCATCGGCGCCCGCTCCTGGAGGTAGGTCAGCAGCGGCGTGGCGGTGAAGACCGAGGAGTAGGTGCCGACCACGAGGCCGACGAGCAGGGCGATCGCGAAGTCGCGCAGCGAGTCGCCCCCCAGCACGGCGAGCGCCACCAGGATGAACATGGTGCCGAGGCCGGTGTTGATGGTGCGCGGCATCGTCTCGATGGCCGCCCGGTTGGCCATCGTGTTGAACTCGTCCTCCGGCCGGGACCCGTGCCAGCGCTCGCGGATGCGGTCGAAGACCACGACGGTGTCGTTGACCGACAGACCGATGATGGTCATCGCCGCGGCCAGGAAGATGCCGTCGATCGGCTTCTCCAGCCACGCGAAGAGACCGACGACCAGGACCACGTCGTGGGCCATCGCGACCACGGCGGAGACGCCGAAGGTCCACTTGAAGCGGACCGCGAGGTAGAGCAGCTGGGCCAGCAGGGCGATCCCGAAGGCGATGAGAGCCTTGTCGCGGAGCTCCTGGCCGAGGGAGGCGCCGATCGTCTGGTCGTCCTCCTTGGTGACGGTGCCGCCGATCGACTCGAGGGCATCCTCGATCTTCTGCTCCTCCTCGTTGGAGATCACGCCGGTGCGCACCGTGAAGTCGGCGGTGTCGGCACCCTGCACGACAGCCTCGCCGAAGCCGGCGCCGGCGATCGCCTCGCGCGCCTCGTCGACCGTGACCTCCTCCGAGACCGAGTAGTCGAGCTGGCGGCCGCCGGAGAACTCGACACCGAGGTTGAGGCCCTGGGTGACGATGCCCGAGACGGCCAGCACGAGCGCGGCCCCGGAGATCCCGAGCCACATCTTGCGCTTGCCCATGATGTCGAAGTCGGAGCGGTCGAGCCACGCGCGGACCCGGCCGATGTTGCCGAGGCCGCTGATCGCGGGACGACGCTCGACGGCCTTCGAGGAGACACTCAGCTCGGAGAGGACCCGGGCGATGACGAGGGCGGAGATCATCGACGCGATGACACCGATGGACAGCGTCACGCCGAAGCCCTTGATCGGCCCGGAACCGAGGATGAAGAGCAGGGCGGCCGCGAGAAGGGTGGTGACGTTGGAGTCGATGATCGCGCTCCACGCCTTGTTGAAGCCCACCGCGAGGGCGCGCCGGAGCCCGGCCGACGGGTAGGCGGCGTACTCCTCCCGCGCGCGCTCGAAGACGAGCACGTTGGCGTCGATCGCCATGCCGATCGCGAGCACGAAGCCCGCGAGGCCGGGCAGGGTCAGCGTGGAGCCGAGGGCAAGCAGCATCGCGTAGGCGATGAGGGCGTACGACGCCAGCGCGATCGTGGCCATCGCGCCGACGAGGCGGTAGACCACGATGATGAAGATGCCGGTGAGGATGAGGCCGATGATGCCGGCCTCGATCGAGGCGTCGATGGCCTCCTCGCCGAGGGTCGGGCCGACGAGGCGGTCGGAGACCAGCTCGAGCTCGAGGGGCAGCGCGCCGCCCTCGATGAGGGCTGACAGGTCGCTGGCGGTGGCCAGCGTGAAGTCACCGGTGATGTCGGTGCTGCCGGTGATGTTGGCACCGCACTGCACCTGCACCTCGGGGCTGGAGATCACCTCGCCGTCGAGCACGATGGCGATCCGGCGCTGGTCGCCGGTCGCGCACGCGGCGTCGCCGGAGAGCTTGCCGAAGGCGTCCGAGCCGGCGCCGCTGAAGTCGACCGCGACGGCGTAGCCGACGCTGTTCTCTCGCTGGACTGCCTCGGCGCCGGTGATCTCGTCGCCCTGGAGGGCGGTGGGGCCGATCTCGAGGAACTGGCCGTCCTCGGCCGGGAGGACCTCGTTGCCCTCCTTGCTGGGCTCGGCGTCCGGGCCGTTGGCCACCGCCACGACCGGGTGCACGCTGAGCTGGGCGGTCTGGCCGATCCGCTCCTCGGCCTCCTGCGCCTCGTCGTCGTTGGTGACGCCCGGGAGCTCGACGAGGATCCGGTTGTCGCCCTGGCGGACCAGGGTCGACTCGGCGACGCCGAGGGCGTCCACGCGACCGCGCAGCACCTCGACGGTCTTGTCGACGTTGGCGGCCGTGGCCTCGGTCGTCTCGGTGTCGTTGGCCTCGAAGACGAACTGCGCGCCACCGCGCAGGTCGAGGCCGAGGTTGGGCTTGACGCCCAGCGCGATCGCGGCACACCCCGCCAGGAGACCGAGGACGAGGAGGAAGCGAAGAACGGCACCGCGTGACATGCGCGACATCCTCTCCCACGACTGGTGAACGCCGTCAATCGCCTCTCCGATCGCGTCATGACGCGAGTGGCTCACGAGATCGGCCCGGGGTCATCCGTGCCGCACGCGCGAAGATGGTTGACTCGTCCCATGCGTAGGGAGGCGGACCGCCGGCCATCGACCAGGCCGACTTCGCGGCCCCCATCGGCACCGACCATCCCCACCGCGCGGGGTGCCGGCGAGCTCCTCCGGCTCCTGCGCGAGCACGAGGGACTGACCCGCAGCGAGCTCATCGAGCACACCGGGTGGTCGCGCTCCACCCTCGGCGCCCGCCTCGACTCGCTGACGGCGGCCGGCCTCGTGCAGAGCTCCGGGGTCGGCGCCTCGACCGGCGGACGGCCCGCCACACGGCTCTCCTTCCACCCCGGGGCGTACGTCGTGCTGGCCGCCGACTTCGGCGCCACGCACGTCACGGTGGCCCTCACCGACCTCGCCGGCACGGTCATCGCCGAGACCACCAGCGAGCTGCACATCGCCGACGGCCCCGAGCCGGCGCTGGGCTGGCTGGTCGACGCCGCGCGGCAGCTCATGGACGAGGCTGGCGCCACCACCACCCAGCTCGCGGGCATCGGGATCGGCCTGCCCGGCCCGGTCGAGCACACCACCGGCGTGCCGATCAAGCCGCCGATCATGCCCGGCTGGGACGGCTTCAAGGTCGCCTCGTGGGTCGAGGAGCGCCTCGGCGCCCCGGTCTACGTCGACAACGACGTCAACCTGATGGCCCTCGGCGAGCACGCGAGCGCCTACCCCGGCGTCGACCACTTCGTCTTCGTCAAGGTCGCCACCGGCATCGGCGCCGGCCTGATCAGCGGCCGTCGCCTGCACCGCGGGGCGGTCGGCTCCGCCGGCGACCTCGGGCACGTCCGGGCGCCGCACGCACCCGACGTACCGTGCGAGTGCGGCAACACGGGCTGCCTGGAGGCCGTGGCGAGCGGCCGCGCGATCGCCGCCGAGCTCTTCCCCGGCCGCCCGCGCGAGGACATCGGCACCCGGGAGGTGCTGGAGCTGCTCGAGCGCAACGACGCCCGGGCCACCGCCGCCGTGCGCCGTGCCGGGCGCGACATCGGCGAGGTGCTCGCCACGGTCGTCAACCTGCTCAACCCGTCGGTCATCGTCGTCGGCGGCAGCCTCGCCGCGGGTGCCCCGAGCCTGATGGCCGGGATCCGCGAGGTGGTCTTCGCCCGCAGCCTGCCGCTCGCCACCAGCCACCTGGACCTGGTGCCGTCGCGGGTGGGCTCACGGGCCGCCATCACCGGGGCGGCAGTTACCGTGATCGAGGAGTTCCTCCAGCCCGACAGCGTCGACGCGCGGCTGGCCACGCTCGGCGTGACCGCCTAGCTGACGGCGTAGGCCTCGAGCTCGCCGGCGAGGTCGGCGTTGGCGCGGCCGCTGACGAGAGACCCGTCACCGGTGTGCTCCAGCGAAGAGATCTCGCCCTCCTGGTGCAGCCGGTTGATCAGGTCGCCGCGCTCGTAGGGCAGCAGCACGGAGAACTCGACGGTCGGGCGCGGCAGGTCGGCCTCGAGCGCCGTGATGACGTCCTCGATGCCCTCCCCCGTCCGTGCCGACACGACGACGCTGTGCGGCTCGCGCGCGCGCAGCCGGGCCAGCACGAGCGGGTCGGCGGCGTCGGCCTTGTTGATGACGACGAGCTCGGGGACCTTGTCGGCGTGGATCTCGGCGAAGACCCCCCGCACCGCGGCCAGCTGGCCCTCGGGGTCGGGGTGCGAGCCGTCCACGACGTGCAGGATCAGGTCGGACTCGGCGACCTCCTCCAGCGTCGAGCGGAAGGCCTCGACGAGCTGGTGGGGCAGGTGCCGCACGAAGCCGACAGTGTCGGACATCGTGTAGATGCGCCCGTCGCGGGTCGTCGTACGCCGCGTGGTCGGGTCGAGAGTCGCGAACAGCGAGTCCTCGACCAGCACGCCGGCGTCGGTGAGCCGGTTGAGCAGGGAGGACTTGCCGGCGTTGGTGTAGCCCGCGATCGAGACGCTCGGGATGTGGTTGCGCGAGCGCTCCTGGCGCATCGTCTCGCGGGTGCCCTTGAGGTCCTTGAGCTCGCGGCGCAGCTTGGCGATCTTGGTGTTGATGCGGCGCCGGTCGGTCTCGATCTTGGTCTCACCGGGACCACGGCCGCCGATGCCGCCGCCGTCAGCGCCGACCCGACCACCGGCCTGCCGGGACAGGTTGCCGCCCCAGCCGCGCAGGCGCTGCTTCATGTACTGCAGCTGCGCGAGCTCGACCTGCGCCTGGCCCTCCTTGGACTTCGCGTGCTGGGCGAAGATGTCGAGGATCAGCCCGGTGCGGTCGATCGCCTTGACCTTGAGCTTGTCCTCGAGGTTGCGCAGCTGGCTCGGAGCCAGGTCGCCGTCGAGGATCACCGTGTCGGCGCCGGTGGCCTGCACGATCTCGCGCAGCCCGTCGACCTTGCCGCGCCCGATGTACGTCGCGGGGTCGGGTTTGGTGCGGCGCTGGTAGATCGCGTCGAGGACCTCGGAGCCGGCGGTCTCGGCGAGCAGGGCGAGCTCGGCCATGGAGTTCTCGGCGTCGGTCACGGTGCCCTCGGTCCACACCCCGACGAGCACGACGCGCTCGAGGCGGAGCTGGCGGTACTCGACCTCGGTGATGTCCTCGAGCTCGGTGCGCAGTCCCGCGACCCGGCGCAGGGCGTGGCGGGCGGCGAGGTCCTGCTCACCGGTGGTGAGGTCCTCGTCGAGCTCCTCGGGGTCCGGGCCGTCGGCCGACACGAGGTCGACGTCGGAATCTCCGTCGGCGTCGGCCTCCTGGTCGGCGTAGCCGCTCTCCCAGTCGGATCCAGCGTCGGGGTCGGCGTCCCACGTGCGGGTCGCGTCGAGCTCGGCGTCGAGGCTGAAGTCAGGTGCGTTCGTCATATGCCGTCAAGAGTAGGCCGACGCTCCTGATACCGCGAGGCGATTAGGAGCCCCCGCCCACCAGCGCGGCCAGGGCCGGCTCGGCCACCTCGCGGGGCAGGTGCCCGAGCATGACGAGCTCGGCCATCCCGTGCACGGTCGCCCACAGGGCCGCGGCCAGCGCCGCCGGGTCACGCCCCACGAAACCCGGGACCTGCACGAGGGCCGCCACCTCGCGGGCGAGCAGCTCCTCGTTGCGCGTGATCAGCGGCGCCATGTCGGCCGCCGGGTCGCCCGGCGGGCAGTACTCCGGGTCGAAGACCAGCGCGAACGACTGCGGGTGGTCGGCCGCGTAGCCGACGTACGCCGCCCCGAGGGCGCGGACGCGGTCGACGGGCCCGGTGGCCGCCACCACGGCTGCCTCCTGCGCCTCGAGCAGCTCGCGCATCGCCCGGACGCCGAGCGCGTGCAGCAGGGCCGCCCGGTCCCCGAAGTGGTGGTAGGGGGCGTTGTGGCTGACGCCCGCCCGGCGGGCCACCTCGCGCAGGCTGATGCGTGCCGCCGGCTGGGTCTCCAGCAGCGACAGCGCGGCGTCCTCCAGCGCGGACTGGAGATTGCCGTGGTGGTAGGACGAACTGGATCTTGACACGAGCAACATCGTACCGGACAGTGGGCACTGTCCAGATTGTTGACACTGTCCAGATCAGGAGCTCGCCATGACCCGCACCCTCGTCATCGACGGCCACCCCGACCCCGACTCCCTGACCGCCGCCCTCGCCCGGGCGTACGTCGAGGGGGCGGGCGACGACGCCGTCCTGCTGTCCCTGCGCGACCTCGCGATCGACCCCGACCTCCACCGCGGCTACCGGTCCGGCCAGGAGGTGGAGCCCGACCTCGCCCGCGCCCGCGAGCTCATCGAGTGGAGCGAGCACGTCACCGTGCTGACCCCGGTCTGGTGGGGCTCGGTGCCGGCGCTGCTCAAGGGCTTCCTCGACCGCGCCCTGGTCATCGGCTGGGCCTTCCGCTACCGCGACGACGGCCGCCCCGAAGGCCTGCTCGCCGGTCGCACCGGGCGGGTGGTGGTGACCTCGGACTCCCCGCGGTGGTACCTGCCCCTCGTCGGGGACACCACCGTCAAGCAGCTGAAGGGCCGGACCCTGGAGTTCTGCGGGATCACGCCCGTCCGGGTCACCCGCTTCACTGACGTGCGCAACGCCGACGGCGACCGGCGGGCGCAGTGGCTCGAGCGGACCCGGGTGCTCGGCGCCGCCGACGCGGGGGTGGAGAGCCGCCCGCTCGCGGGCCGGCCCGCCTGACGACTGCTGGACCGTCGTCCGGATGGGCCGGGTCGACACCGTTACCGGCGGCGCACCCGCACGACCTTCGTCCGGTCGGCGGCGCACTCGGCCACGCCGAGGACGTAGGTCCGCTGGACCGAGGCGTAGTACTTCCCGGGCTGGCGGGGCAGCCGGACCGCGTAGCGGCCGGTCGAGGAAGACCTGACGACGGCCAGGCGCCGGTCCTTGCCCGGTCGCTTGTGCCAGAGCGCCACCGCCTGGTCGCGGCGGCAGGGTCGGACGTCGGAGGAGAGCCGACCGGTCAGCCGACCGGACGCCTTGCGCACGGTGAGCGACGCGGTGCGGGCCGCTCCCGGGCAGCCGCTGGCGGTCGAGGCGGGGAGGCCGGCGCAGCCGTCCTCCCGGTCGGGCACCGCGTCGCCGTCGTCGTCGAGGTCGCAGTCGTTGCCGGTCCCGTCGCCGTCGGAGTCGACCTGGGCGGAGTTGGCCAGGGTCGGACAGTTGTCCCCCACGACGATGCCGTCACCGTCGCGGTCGCCGTCGCAGGCGTCGCCGGTCCCGTCGGCGTCCAGGTCGGCCTGGTCGGAGTTGGCGACCCCGCGGCAGTTGTCGCCGTGGTCCTCGACGCCGTCGCCGTCCGCGTCGCACGACGAGCGGGTCACCGTGATCGACCACGCCGTGAGCCGGCCTGCCACCTGGGTGGCGTGATTGTCGACCACGAGTCGCCAGGTCCGCTGGATGCCGAGGCCGTCGTGCAGGGTGAGCGAGTGGGCCGGGAGGTAGCGACCGGCCGGCGAGCCGTCGGCGTACGGCGCGGCGGCCTCGTCGTCGA
Organism: Nocardioides sp. Soil777; assembly: GCF_001428425.1. Lineage (NCBI taxonomy): Bacteria > Bacillati > Actinomycetota > Actinomycetes > Propionibacteriales > Nocardioidaceae > Nocardioides > Nocardioides sp. Soil777. Next base: position 370,357 of record NZ_LMSN01000015.1, on the reverse strand, counting down.
AGGTCAGCGCTCCCGGCTGCGCCCCGGGACGGTCGCCCGCGGCCTGCAGGACATTGGTCGCCCCCTCGCTCGCGCCCAGCGCGACGGTGAGCTTGCCGCCGCGCTCGTGGTCGATCGTGTAGCTGACGTCCACGTCCTCCACGGTGGCCGGGTCCTGCACCACGAGCGGCACCCTGGTCCGCTGGAAGTCACCCGCCGCCGGCGCCGGCGGCAGCTCAACGGCGCCGCCGTCGTAGGTGTGGGTGACGACGCAGGGCACCACGGTCGCGGCGGTGGCCGGGCTCGCGGTGGTGGTCGTCGGCGCGGCGGCGAGGGCGCCCGCCAGCAGGGTCAGCAGAGCGGCACGGATCCCGAGAGTCATCGCAGTCATGGCGCGCTCAGGGTAAGCACGACCGGACGCGCCGTGCACCCGACCGGCAGAAGTCAGGCGCGGTGCCGGCCCGCGCCCACGGACTCGCGGGCGTCCAGGAACCCGAGGTCGACGAACTCCTCGCACAGCGCGCGCACGTCGTACGGCGTGTCCGTGGGCCCGAAGGCCAGCACCGGGATGCCGCAGGCGTTGAGCCGCTGGAGCAGCGGGTGGCCCGACGCCAGGTCACCGACGAGGACGAGGACGTCGACGGCGGAGTCCCGGGCCAGGTCGACGGCGTCGATGGTCATCGCGACCATCGATCGCTGGTCGTGCTCGGTCGGGAAGTGGTGGACCGGCTGGATCGCGTGGTGGCGCAGCTGGGGCATCCACTCCTGGGAGCCCATCGGGCTCCAGTCGCCGTAGGCCCGCGACACGCTGACGGTCCCCTCGTCGACCAGCGCGTCGAACAACCCGTCCAGGGACTCCGGCAGGGTGGTGTGCGCGTCGATGAGCACGCCCATGCGCCGCGCCGGTGTGGACCGGGGCAGCTCCCTGCGGCGGCGGGGCAGCGCGGCGCGCGGGTCGTCCAGCGCGATGTGGGCCGCCTCGTCCGACGGCTCGGGGCCGGTCCTCTCCTCGGCGGTCGGAAGCTGGATCACGTCACCGGCCGGACCGCCGCTCGCCCGCAGGTCGGTCCGGGTCGCCATCCACTGGCGCACGAGGGCTGAGAGCTCAAGGCTCCTGGGCTCGGGCTCGGCTTCGGCTTCGGCCTCGACGTCGGCAGCGGTGGGGACGTCGTCCGCCTGCGGTGCCTGAGCCACCTCAGCAGGCTCGGCTGCCTCGGCAGCCCGCAGCGAGGAGTGGATCAGCTCGCTGAGAGAGACCTCGCCACCCTCGTCCGCACCGCCGCGCGAGGCAGGCTCGCCCGTCCGGCCGTGCTGCGCCTTGGGCGCGTTCTGGGCATTGTGCAGGAACCACCGTGATCCGTACGCCATGTCTGGTTCACCATCCCCCCGGAGGCAACGTGTTGTCGCCCCGACAGTGCACCCGTCACGCAGGGCTGTCCGTGGACCCGTCCAGATGTTGACGGTTTGTGGGTGATCTGTCTGGACCAGCGGCCCTCGGTGCTGCCACTCGAGGACCACCAGTCCCACTGGTCACTTGGGAGGCATCCGGATGCCGCCGTCGACGCGGATCGTCTCACCGTTCATGTACGAGTTGGTGAGGCACTCGACCACCATGCTGGCCAGCTCCTCGGCGTGCCCGAGGCGCTTGGGGAAGAGCACCGACTCGCCGAGCTTGGCCTTGAAGGCCTCCGGCTCGGGGAACGCGTCGTAGATCGGGGTGTCGACCAGGCCGGGGGCCACCGTGTTGAGGCGGATGCCCGACGCAGCGAGGTCGCGGGCCACGGGCAGGGTCATGCCGACCACGCCGCCCTTGGACGCGGAGTACGACGCCTGGCCGATCTGGCCGTCGAACGCCGCCACCGAGGCGAGGTTGACGATCGCGCCGCGCTGGCCGTCCGCGTCGGCCTCGTTGCGCGACATCAGGGTCGCCGCCTGTCGGGTCATGTCGAAGGTGCCGATGAGGTTGATCTCCACGACCTTGCGGAAGGCACCGAGGTCGTGCGCGGAGGCGAGCTCCCCGTCGCGGCCGATGGTGCGCTGGGCCCAGCCGATCCCGGCGGAGTTGACGCAGGCACGCAGCGGGGCGATCGCCGCGGCGGCCTCGACGGCGGCGGCGATCTGCTCGGTGTCGGTCACGTCGACGCGCGCGAAGACGCCCTTGATCTCCTCGGCGAGGGCCTCGCCCTTCTCCGCGTCGATGTCGGCGACCACGACGATCGCGCCGCGGGCGGCGAGGGCGCGGGCGACGGCGGCGCCGATGCCCGACGCCCCTCCGGTGACGATGGCGGAAGCTCCGGTGATGTCCATGCGCGCGAGCATATTCGGCGCTCTCCCCGGCTCGCGCGCGGCGTCGGCCCGCTCCGTTCCTGCGCACGTGCGCAGGACTGGAGAGTCATCACACCCGTTTGCCTGCGCACCCGCGCAGGGGAAGAAGCTCGACGTCATCTTCTTCCCTGCGCACCTGTGCAGGGACTCGACCGGTCATCGTGGCCATGACTGCGCACGTGCGCAGGGAACAGGGCCAGCACCCCCGTCAGAGCTGCGCACGTGCGCAGGGAACAGGACCGGCAAGCCCGTCAGAGCTGCGCAGTTGCGCAGGGAAACGACCCCGCGCACCCGGCAGAGCTGCGCACCCGCAGGAATCAGAGGTCGGTCTCGCCCTCCGCGACCAGCACCGCCGGCCCGGTCATGAGCACCCGGTCGTCCTCGGTCCACACGATGTCGAGGCGCCCGCCGGGGACGTCGACGCGGTACGACGTGCCGCGCGGTGCGTCGTCGGCCAGCGCGGTCGCGACCATCACCGCGCACGCGCCGGTGCCGCAGGACCGGGTCTCGCCGGAGCCACGCTCGTGGACGCGCATCGCGACGTGCCGCTCGCCGCGGCGTACGACGAACTCCACGTTGACGCCGTCGGGATAGACGGCGTGGTCGTAGGCGGGCTCGGTCAGCAGCGAGCCGGCCTGGGCGAGGTCGTCGACGAAGGCGACGGCGTGCGGGTTGCCCGTGGAGACGTGCCGGGCGGCGTGGCCGGTGCCGTCGACGGTGACGGTCGTGGTGTCGTGCACCTGCGGGGTGCCCATGTCGGCGGTGAGCAACCCGTCACCGGCGTCGCTGACGACCTTGACGCCGTCGCGGGTGTCGATGGACACCGGGTAGGGCTCCCCCTCGTGGTCGTGGAGGTAGCGGGCGAACACGCGCACGCCGTTGCCACACATCTCGCTCGTCGAGCCGTCGGCGTTGCGGTAGTCCATGAACCAGCCGTCGTCGCCGCGGACCGCCCTCAGCACCCCGTCGCCGCCGATGCCGGCGCGGCGGTCGCACAGCGCGCGGACCCGGGCGGGGTCGAGATCACCGTGGACGGTGCCGTCGGCGTCGGGCAGGACGACGAAGTCGTTCTCGGTGCCGTGGCCCTTGAGGAAGCGGTAGCTCACTCCCCCAGTGTGGCAGGACCGACCAGGGCGGCTGAGCGAGCCGGACGGACTGGACGCGCGCTGGACGAACCGGGATGACCGGGCGGGCCGGTCGGCGAGCCGGCCGGTCAGCCGTCACCGGACCACGCTGTGCCGCAGGCAGGCGAAGTCGCGGTTGCGCGTGACCTCCTCGAGCCGCAGCTCGACGTGGCGCGGCAGCACCGGGGCGCCGGCGCCGAGGGTGACGGGGGCGTACTGGATCCACACCTCGTCGAGGAGCCCGGCGTCGTGGAACTGTCCGACCAGGTCCCCGCCGCCCACCAGCCAGACGTCCTTGCCGGCGGCGACGTCGAGTGCCGCGGCGTGCACCTGCTCGACCGGCTCCGCGGAGAACGTCACGGCCTTGACCGGCTCGAAGGTGCGGTGCGTCATCACCCAGGTCGGCAGGTCGCCCCAGGGGTCGTCGTCGTGGTCGAGGATCCACTGCCACGTCGTGGCCCCCATGACGCAGGCCCCGATCCGCTCGCGGAACGACGCGTAGTGCATCGGCCCCTGCTCGTCGATGTCGCGCGACGTCAGCCAGTCGAGCGAGTGGTCCGGCGTCGCGATGAAGCCGTCGAGCGAGCAGCCCGTGTAGTAGATGGTGGTCATGCCTCATACCTCCTGCGGTTCCAGGTGATCGGATCACCGTCGTCGATCTCGTGGCCGCCGGCACGGAGCATCAGCCGCGCCAGCTGGCGCCGGTGGGCGCCGAAGGACAGGACGTGCGCGATGACGCTGCCGACCCGGAAGGACTCGGGCGGGTCGCACAGGGCGTCGATGAGCCGGTCGTCCCACGCGCCACGCTGCTCCACGTCGCGGCACACCGCGAGCCAGCGCGGGGCGATCGCCTCGTGCCTAGCGCGGAGGCTCGCCGGGTCGTCGGACCCGCGGTCGGGGAAGTCAGCACCCTCGAACGCCGCGACCCAGACCTCCTTGCTGAAGACCTGGTGCTCCAGCACGCTCGCCGCCGACGGCTCCTCGCCGTCGAAGGACAGCACGGTGTGCCGCGGCAGCACCTCGCGCCGGTAGTCCTCGTCGGGGACGGACGCCGCCACGTCGATCAGGTGGGCGGTGTCGTCGATGTCGTGCTGGACCAGCTGGGCGGACACGTGCATGGGATGGACCTCCTCGGACTCGTGGACCCACAGGCTGAGTGGCGGGTGGAAGTGCACGCCGTTGGGCGCGGGGAGCCAGTGCGCGCGGACGTCGCCCGGACCTGCGAAGGTGCTGGGCGGAAAGCCGTACGCCCGGACGAAGGCGCGACCGAACCCCTCGACCGACTCGTACCCCGCCTCGAAGGCCGCGTCGGTCACCGACAGCCCGCGCGAGATCCGCCAGGCGCTCCGCTCGAGCATCACCCGACGACGCAGCGCCACCGGGGTCTCGCCGGTGCCGCGCGCGACTTCCCGGCTGAAGTGGAAGCGCGAGGCGTACGCCGTGCCGGCCATGTCGTCGAGGCGTGGGTTGTCCTCGTCGAGCACGGCGTCGAGCAGCTCGCGCAGGCGGTCACGTCCGGTCACGGATCCAGTGTGGACCGGTCGGGTGCCACAGCACCCGACCGATCTTGCTCGACCCGAGGCCCCGACGAGAGCCGGGACGGGGGTCGGGAGGGGCGACTACCGCGGGTCGACGACCCGGGCCGCCCCGCCGCCGCGCCGCACCGGCTCCGAGACCGCGGTCATCAGCCCACCCGGGCCGAACTCGATCGCGGTGGCCGCACCGATCTCCGCGGCACTGGTGAAGGCGTCGCCGGCCGGGGCCAGCTTGTGGCCCAGGGCCGTGAGCCCCGCGCCGTACGCGGTGATGAAGTCCGGCTCGGCCGTCACGTTGGCGGTGTTGCGCTGCGAGGCCCGCGGGGCCGCAATGGCGCCCGCGACACCCATCCGCAGGTCGATCCGGTTGACCAGCATCTGCAGCACGGTGGTGATGATCGTGGAGCCGCCGGGCGAGCCGAGGGCCATGAAGGGCTTGCCGTCCTTGAGCACGATCGTCGGGCTCATCGACGAGCGCGGGCGCTTGCCGGGCTGGATGCGGTTGGGGTCGGCCGGGTCGTAGACGGTCGAGAAGTCGGTGAGCTCGTTGTTGAGCAGGAAGCCGTAGCGCGGCACCGCCATGCCCGAGCCGCCGGTCTGCTCGATGGTGAGGGTGTACTCCACGACGTTGCCCCACTTGTCGGCCACGGTGAGGTTGGTGGTCGAGATGTTCTCGGTGTCGGCATCGACCGTCCCGCGGGCGGCGGGGGCGCCGCACACGCCGTCATACGACGCGACGTCACCGGCCGCGGTCGGCTTGGTGAGCGCGGTGGTCGGGCTGATCGCGCAGGCCCGCTCGGCGGCGTACCGGTCGCTGAGGAGCTTGCCGATCGGGACGTCCACGAACGCCGGGTCGCCGACGTACTTGCCCCGGTCGGCGAAGGACAGGGCGCTCGCCTCGAGGTAGTGGTGCAGCGCCTGGGTCGGCGTCATCGAGGACAGGTCGTAGCGCTCCAGGATGTTGAGCGCCTCGCCGACCGTGGTGCCGCCCGAGGAGGACGGGTTCATCCCGTAGACGTCGTAGCCGCGGTAGCTGCTGCGGCTCGGCTTCTGGTTGAGCACCTTGTAGTTCTTCAGGTCCTTGCGCGAGAGGTAGCCCCGCGGGACCGGCAGCTCCGTGCTCGGCGTGGTGCGCGGCTTGCGCACGATCTTGACCATCAGGCGCGCGAGCCGGCCCTCGTAGAACGCGTCGAGGCCCTCCTCGCCGAGCATCGTGTACGTCGTCGCGAGCTGCGGGTTCTTGAAGACCGAGCCGACCTCGGGGGCGTCGCCGCCGGGGAGGAACAGCTGGCGGCTGGCCCAGAAGGCGTTGAAGCGCTCCTCGTTGTCCAGCGTCTGCTGGCGGAAGGTGTCGTCGACGACGAAGCCGCGCTGAGCAACGCCGATGGCCGGCTTGAGCGCCTTGGCCATCGACAGCGTGCCGAAGCGCTTGAGGGCGCGCGCCCAGGTGGCCGGGGTGCCGGGCACACCGACGCTCACGCCGCTGGTCACCAGGTCGGGGGTGAAGGGGTAGGGCTTGCCGGTCGCCGGGTCGACGAAGGCGTCGGTCGGCATCTTCGCCGGGGCGGTCTCACGACCGTCGATGGTGCTGACCTCGCCGGTCTTCGCGTCGTAGTGGACGAAGTAGCCGCCCCCGCCGATGCCCGCGCTGTAGGGCTCGGTGACGCCCAGGGTGGCCGCGGCCGCCACGGCGGCGTCGGCGGCGTTGCCGCCCTTCTTGAGGATCTTGAGCGCCGCCGCGCTCGCCTCGGGGTCGACGGTGGAGACCGCGCCGCCGTAGCCGACCGCGGTCGGGATCTTCGCCGTCGGCCGGGCGGCCGGGGTCGGGGACGGCTCGTCGGCGGGTGCCGGCGGGGCGGAGACGAGCAGGCCCGCGACGAGTGCGGACGTGGCGAGGGCGGGTAGGGCGATGCGCATGCGGGCCTCCGAGAAATGACCGACCGGGTGTGGGTGCCCCCACCCTGCGCCTCAGGCGTCCGGTTGTCGATCCCCTCCGGGGTGGAGTGCCGCGACGGCCTCGAGCGTGCGCTCGAGCCGGTGCGGGTCGTCGTACGGGACCCAGACGACGCGGGGGTCCTTGCGGAACCACGAGTCCTGGCGGCGGGCGAAGCGCCGGGTGGCGGCCTGGGTGCGCGCGATCGCGTCGTCGCGGCCCATCTCGCCGCGCAGGTACGCCGCCGCCTCGCGGTAGCCGATCGCCCGGCCGGCGGTGAGTCCCCGCTCGAGCCCGAGGTCGAGCAGCCGCTCCACCTCGTCGACCAGCCCCTCGTCGTACATCCGGCGCACCCGCTCGTCGATCCGCGCGTCGAGGGCGGGGCGGTCGATGTCGACTCCGACCTGGAGGGTGAGCGGGTCGGCGTACTCGAGCTGCGGCAGGCTCGCGGAGTAGGGACGCCCGGTGAGCGCGATGACTTCGAGGGCGCGGACGACCCGGCGGCCGTTGTCGGCGAGGATCCGGTCGGCGGCCTCCGGGTCGAGGCGGGCGAGCCGGTCGTGCATCGCGGGGTGCCCGAGCCGATCGAGGTCGGCCTCCAGCTCGCGGCGCAGAGACTCGTCGGTGCCGGGGAACTCGAAGCGGTCGAGGATCGCGCGGGTGTAGAGCGCCGACCCGCCGACCAGCACCGGCGTCGCACCCCGGCGGCGGATGTCGTCGATCGCCGCGCGGGCCCACCCCTGGAACTGCGCCACCGTGGCCGTCTCGGTGACGTCGAGCAGGTCGAGCAGGTGGTGGGGGATGTCGCGGCGCTCGGCCGGGGGGAGCTTGGCGGTGCCGACGTCCATCCCGCGGTAGACCTGCATGGCGTCGGTGTTGACCACCTCGCCACCCAGCCGCTGCGCCAGGTCGAGGCTCAGCCCCGTCTTCCCGGAGGCTGTGGCCCCCACGACGGCGACCGTGACGGGGTGGGTCGCGGCGGGCATGGTCGGTAGTGTTCCAAACGAGGCGCGGTCCGTCCGGGCCGCACTCCGCACACCGACTTTCGTGGAGGACCAGATGGGTTTCCTGGACGACGCCAAGGCCAAGCTCACCGACGCCGTCGACAAGCACGGCGACAAGATCGCGGACGGGCTCACCAAGGCCGGCGACGCGGTCGACAAGAAGACCGGCGGCAAGTACACCGAGCACATCGGCACCGGGGTCACCAAGGCCCAGGAGGGCCTGGACAAGCTCGACGGCAAGAACGACGACTTCTCGGCCACCACGACCGAGCCGGCCCCGGACCCCGACGTGGTCCCCTCCCCGGGACCCGAGCCGACCACCGACCCGGCTCCCGTGCCGACCCCCTCGCCCGACGCGCCGGGCCTCCCCACCGACCCGACCAACCCGGCCACCGGCTCCGCACCCCGCCCCTGAGGCGGGGCCGCCGACGCTCGCCCCTGAGGCGGGGCCGCCGACGCTCGCCCCTGAGGGGGTGAGCGTCGCCCGTCGGCCACCACTAGGTTGGCTGCCGTGACGGATCGCTTCGTGGTCGTGCCGGCCTCCTACGTCTACCTCCTGCGCGAGGGCGACGGGGGGACCGAGGTGCTGCTCCAGCTCAGGCAGGGCACGCCCTACATGGACGGCCACTGGGCCGCCGCCGCGGCCGGTCACGTCGAACGCGGCGAGACGGCGTACGACGCCGCCCGCCGCGAGGCCGCCGAGGAGCTCGGGCTGACCGGCGCCGACCTCGACTTCGAGTTCACCATGCACCGCACCCGCGGTGGCGAGGCCATCGACGAGCGCGTCGACTGGTTCTTCACCGCCCGATCGTGGGAGGGCGAGCCGCGGGTGATGGAGCCCGACAAGTGCGCCGAGCTCCGCTGGTGCCGCCTCGACGCGCTGCCCACCCCGGTGGTGCCGCACGAGGCGTTCGCGCTCAGCCGGCTCGGCAGCGGCGAGCGCTACCTCGCCCACGGTTTCGACCATTTCCATCAGGCCCATCTCAACGAAGACCCGGAGGGACAACGATGAACAACGAGGACCTCGGCCCGCTCCCCGAGCCGGTCATCGAGGACAAGGAACCCAACCCCGGCGGCGTCGACGCGGTCGGCGGTGACCCCGAGGACGTCAACCTCGCCCGGGACCTCGACCCCGAGGACAACCCGGCCGTCGACGACGTGCTCCCCGACGAGATCGCGGAGGCCGACGACAAGCAGCAGGCCCCCGAGGGCGAGGCGGACGACCAGGAGTCGGGCACCGCGCAGGACCCCGAGGCCGGCCAGGAGTCCGAGGACGGGTCGGTCGAGCCGCCCGCCTGAGCGTTCGACGGCAGCACCGAGATGGCGGCCCCGCAAGTCCACGTGGTGGACCTGCGGGGCCGCTGTCGCGTTGTCCACAGGCGGCGACCTCGTGGTTGCGGCGATGCCCGGCCGGACACAGCATCGAGACATGCCCACCGAGGAGTACGCCGCGCTGCTGCGTCATCAGTCGGGCGTCATCTCGCGGGCCCAGGCGCTGTCAGCGGGACTGGCTCCCCACGACATCAAGCGGCTCGAGCGTCGCCGTGACCTGGTCCGCCTCCACCCGCGCGTCTGGTTCGACCACTCGGGAGATCCCACGTGGCTGCAGCGGGCGTGGGGTGCCGTGCTCGTCGCCTGGCCGGCGGCCCTGTGCCACCAGTCCGCCCTGCGTGCCGAGGGCGGCCCCGGTCGCCGCGAGGACGAGGCGGTGGTCCACGTGGCCGTCGACCGGATGCGTTCCCTGGCCGTCCCCGAGGGCGTGCGCCTGCACCGCCTGGCCGACCTGGGGAGCAAGGTCCGCTGGAACACCTCCCCACCCCGCGTCCGGGTCGAGCACGCCCTGGTCGACGTGGCCGCCGAGGCACGCGACGAGATCACCGCGGTGGCGACCCTCTCGGATGCCGTGCAGGCCCGGTGGACCACTCCACGCCGGTTGCTGGACGCCATCGAGGTGCGCACCCGTCTCCCGCGCCGCGACTTCCTCGTCGGGGTCCTGCGCGACGTCGACGAGGGAGCCTGCTCGGTGCTCGAGCACGGCTACCTCACCCTGGTCGAGCGAGCCCACCACCTGCCCTCGGCCAGCCGCCAGGTGCGCGACTCGCACCGAGGCCCGCTCTACCGCGACGTGGTCTACGAGGAGTACGACCAGGTCGTCGAGCTCGACGGCCGACTGGGACACACGTCCGGCCTGGCCCGCCACGCCGACCTCGAGCGTGACCTCGAGGCCGCTGTCGACCGGCTGGGCACCATCCGTATCGGGTGGGGCCAGGTCTTCACGGGTGCGTGCTCGACGGCCTTCCACGTGGGTCGGCTCCTCCAGGCGCGGGGCTGGACCGGGACCGTCGTCCCTTGCGCGTCATGCAGGACCGGGAAGTGCCGCGCCAGCTGACGCACGTGGGACAGCGGCCCCTGGAATCCACCGGGTGGACCTGCTGGGCCGCCATCCCGAAGAGCCCTCGGTCCGGACGAGCAGCCGGTCGACTCAGCTGCAGGCGGGCGCCGGGGGCAGCGGCGCGGGCACGCCGATGCCCGGCATGCCGAGCCCGACGCCCGACCCGGGCCCTGCGGGCGCCGAGCTGCGGGCCTCCCACGCGTCGCCGGCGCGGGTGCGGCGTACGTCGAGGACCGGGCCGTCGGCGACGAGGTGGTGCGGGGCGGCGTACGTGATCTCGACGACGACCATGTCGCCCGGGCGGACCCCGGCGGCGCCCTCGGGGTTGAAGTGCACGAGGCGGCTGTCGCGGCCGCGACCGGACAGCCGGTGGGTGGCGGCGTCCTTACGGCCCTCGCCCTCGGCGACCATCAGCTCGACGCGGGTGCCGACGAGGGCCTTGTTCTCGGCCCAGGCGATCTCGGTGACCAGCTCGGACAGGCGCAGGTAGCGGTCCTTGACGACCTCCGGCGGCACCTGGTCCTCCATGGTGGCGGCGGGGGTGCCGGGGCGCGGGGAGTACTGGAAGGTGAAGGCGCCGGAGAAGCGGGACTCGCGCACCACCCGCATCGTCTCGAGGAAGTCCTCCTCGGTCTCGCCGGGGAAGCCCACGATGATGTCGGTGGTGATCGCCGCGTCAGGCATGGCCGCGCGGACCCGCTCGATGATGCCGAGGAACTTCGAGGAGCGGTAGGAGCGGCGCATCGCGCGCAGCAGCCGGTCGGAGCCGGACTGCAGGGGCATGTGCAGCTGGTGCATGACGTTGGGCGTCTCGGCCATCGCCTCGATGACGTCGTCGGTGAACTCGGCCGGGTGCGGCGAGGTGAAGCGGACCCGCTCGAGGCCCTCGACCTCGCCGCAGGCGCGCAGCAGCTTGGAGAAGGCCTGCCGGTCGCCGAACTCCACGCCGTACGCGTTGACGTTCTGGCCCAGCAGGGTGATCTCGGTGACGCCCTCGGCGACCAGCGCCTCGACCTCGGCCAGGATCTCGCCGGGGCGGCGGTCCTTCTCCTTGCCGCGCAGCGCCGGGACGATGCAGAAGGTGCACGTGTTGTTGCAGCCGACCGAGATCGAGACCCATGCGGCGTACGCCGAGTCGCGCTTGGTCGGCAGGGTCGAGGGGAAGACCGACAGCGACTCGAGGATCTCGACCTGCGCCTCCTGGTGCGAGCGGGCGCGATCGAGGAGGGCCGGCAGCGAGCCGATGTTGTGGGTGCCGAAGACGACGTCGACGTACGGCGCCTTGTCCGTGATCGTGGCGCGGTCCTTCTGCGCGAGGCACCCGCCGACGGCGATCTGCATGTCGGGGTTGGCGGCCTTGATCGGCGCCAGGTGCGAGAGGTTGCCGTAGAGCTTGTTGTCGGCGTTCTCGCGGACCGCGCACGTGTTGAAGACGACCACGTCGGCCTGCGCGCCGGCGGGAGTGGCGACGTACCCCGCGTCCTCCAGCAGCCCGGTGAGGCGCTCGGAGTCGTGGACGTTCATCTGGCACCCGTAGGTGCGGACCTCGTAGGTGCGTGCAGGCGTCTCAGGCAGCGTCTCGGGAATGGCAGTCATGACCGGTCAAGGGTACGGCGGGCGCTCGGGGCCGGTGGAATCGCGCAACGACCGCCGCCGACCGCGGCCCGCTGCTAGCGTCCGCCCACGATCCCGGCCGAGGGCCGCGACGAGGTCTAGGGGGACCCATGTCGACACGTACCGCACCCGCGCTCCTGGCCCTGGCGTGCGCCGCGAGCCTGCTCACCCATGCCACGCCGAGCACCGCCTCGGCGGCGAGCTGCGACGGTCGCCGGGCCACCATCGTCACCTCTGACGAGCGGGTGACGGGCACCGCCGGCGACGACGTGATCGTGGCGCTCGGGGCACGCGCCCAGGTCGAGGCCGGGGCCGGCGACGACAGGGTCTGCGTGCGCGGTAGCGGGGGCTGGAAGAGCGTGACCGGTGGACCGGGGGATGACCGGGTGCTCGTCGAGACGCGCACCCGGGTGTTCGCCGATCTCCGTCTCGGGACCGACACCTTCCGGGGTGGCCCGGGCACCGACCTGGTGATCTCGGGCTGGCCCGGCGCTCGCAACGCCGACCGCGTCCTGCTGGGCCGGGGGGCCGACGCGCTCGTCCTCGCGGAGGGCGCGGACCACCGTCGGGCGGTCCTGCGCGGCGGTCGGGGCACCGACCTGCTGAGGGTCACGCGCAGGTCCGGGTCCCTCCGCCTCGACGCGGGCACCGCGAGCGCGTCGCTCGACGACGAGGCCCACGCGCGCTGGGACTCCTTCGAGTCGTACGCCGTCTCCTCCGGGACACACCAGGCCTTCGTGGGCAGCCCCGGAGACGACGCCGTGTCCTTCGACGGTCGCGGGGCCGTCGAGGCGGTCACCGGGGACGGCGACGACGTGGTGGGTCTGCGCGTCGACCCCGGACCCACGGCCCTCGTTCCCGGCAGCCGCCCGGACGGGGATCGACACCGGGGCGCCGGGGTCGTGCTCGACACCGGGACCGGCCGGGACCGGCTCGAGCTCGGCACCTCGGCTTCTCTCGTCCGCGGCGACCTGGTCACGGATCGCATCGAGTTCTCCGAGGAGGGCGCGTTGGTCGGCGTCCTCGCGGCCACCGGCGTCGAGGACCTGACGGTGAGCGCTCCGGTCGATGCCGGCGCGCAGGTCCGCAGCCGCGTCGAGCTCGTCGGTGACGATGCGACCAACGAGCTGAAGGCCAGCGCCTGTCACGTGGTGCTGCTCGGCGCCGAAGGGGACGACGAGCTGGGGGTGGGTCTCGACCCTCGAGGCGGCTTCTTCGTGAGCGCCGGTGGCATCGACCGCGGGTGCCGTCGCACGTCGGAGGTGTACGGCGGCCCCGGTGACGACGTCATGACGAGCCGGGTCACCACCTTCGACACCCGTGGCCTGGAGGTCGGCGAAACCGTCAAGGACGTGGAGCTCCCGGTCAAGGACCTCCTCGACGGCGGTGAGGGCGACGACTCCGCCCGCGCGGGTGCCGGGCAGGACACGTGCATCGCAGAGACCCGCATCGCCTGCGAGGCCTGACCTACCCTCGGACCCATGCCGCGCCTGCACGCCTTCGAGCTGCTGCCCGACGACGAGGGACGCGAGGCCGTCCTCCGTGACTGGCAGGCGCTGCGCGACGCCGGGCTCCCGTCGCAGCTCGACCACAAGGGCATGACCAACACCCCGCACGTCACCGTCCTCACCGCCGAGACCCTCGGGCCGGACCACGACGAGGTCGCGCTCGAGCGCCTCGGCCCCTCGCTGCCGGTGGAGTCGCGGGCGTCGGGGATCGCGCTGCTCGGGGGAGCCCGGGTGTCCGTCGTCCGGCTGCTCGACGTCCCCGACGCGCTCATCGGTGCGGTGCTCGCACTGCGCGGCGAGGTACCGCACGCCAAGCACCCGGGATGGCTGCCGCACGTGACCCTGGCCCGGCGGGTGCCGCGCTCGGCGGTCCCGGCCGCGCTCGAGGCGATCGGCCACGAGGACCTCGCCCTCCGCCTCGTCGAGCTGCGGCGCTGGGACCCGGACGCCGGGACGGTCCGCACCCTCTGACCTGCTCCCCGAGGCGGATCAGTGCCGGTCGACGGCACCGGCGAGGACCTTGGCCCCTGCCCCGCCGACGGCGGACGGACGAGGATCGAGACATGGAGGCGCCGACGAACCGCCGCGACGTGTGGACCCGCTGGATCGCGTGGACCACGGTCGCGGAGGTGGCGGGATTCGCCGCTCCGGGGGTCGTCGGCGTCGCCACCTCGAGCCGCACGGGGACGGCCCAGTGGGTCCCGCTCGTCGCGGCCGGCATGGTCGAGGGTGCCGCACTGGGCGCCGGCCAGGCGCACGTGCTCCGCGACGTCCTCCCCGGGCTCCGGGTGCGGGCCTTCGCCGTCGCGACGTCCGTGGCCGCCGGTGTCGCGTACGCCGTCGCGATGCTCCCCGCCGCGTGGCACGGGTGGTTCGCCGACCTGCCCGTGCCGCTGCTCGTGCTCCTCGCCGCCCTCGGCGGCGGGGTCCTGATCACCTCGATCGGGACCGGCCAGTGGCTGGTCCTGCGCGAGGTGCTCCCCCGATCGGCGAGCTGGGTGTTGACGACGGCCCTCGCCTGGCTCGCCGGTCTGGGGGTGTTCCTGGGGGTCGCGACGCCGTGGTGGCACGAGGGGCAGTCAGCAGTGGGAGCCGTCCTCGTCGGCCTGGTAGCCGCCACGCTGATGGCCCTCACCGTGGCGGTGGTCACCGGTGCCGCGTTGCTGCGGTTGCTGGCCCGTGACCGCGAGGTCGCTCAGGTGAGGTGACGCCGCGCGACGAGCTCGCCGAGGTCGGCGAGCAGCCGGGCCGGCTCGCGCAGGCAGACCTCCACGTCGGGCTCGACGTCCGTCAGGGCGTACGCCGCGCCGATGCCGCCGGCGGCCAGCTCGTCGTCGTCGAGCAGCCGTCGCCCGCAGACCGCGACGACGGGCACTCCCGCGGCACCGGCCGCGGTCGCGACCCCGACCGGCGCCTTGCCGCGCAGGCTCTGCGCGTCGAGCGAGCCCTCGCCGGTCACCACCAGGTCGGCGCCCGCCACCCGGTCGGCGAAGCCGAGCAGGTCGAGCAGCAGCCCGATGCCGGGGCGCAGCTCGGCACCCAGCGCGGCCACGAGGGCGAAGCCGACGCCACCCGCGGCCCCCGCCCCCGGGGCATCGCGACGGTCGGCCCCCGTCGCGGTCGCGAGCACGTCGGCCCAGTGCGACAGGGCCGCGTCGAGCTCGACCACCTGCTCGGGCGACGCGCCCTTCTGCGGCCCGTAGACCGCCGCCGCCCCCTCCGGACCGGTCAGCGGGTTGTCGACGTCGCAGGCCACCACGACCCGCGCGTCCGCGAGCCCGGGGTGCATGTCGTCGAGCGCAAGGGCCGAGACGTCGGCGAGGCCCGCGCCGCCGTCCGGGACCGCGGGCGAGGCCACGGCCCCGAGCGCGGCCAGCAGGCCCGCGCCGCCGTCGGTGCTCGCGCTGCCCCCGATGCCCACGACGAGCTCCCGGCAGCCCGCGTCCAGCGCGGCCGCCATCACCTCGCCGAGGCCCCGGCTCGAGGCGGTGAGCGGGGCCGGCACCCCGCCGGGCAGGCGCTCCAGCCCGCACGCGTCGGCCATCTCCACCACCGCGGTCGTCCCCTGACGTGCGTACGCCGTCTCCACCGGCTCGCCGGTCGGGCCGGCCACCGTCACCGGCACCCGCTCGAAGCCGGCAGAGATCGCCGCGTCGAGCGTGCCGTCGCCCCCGTCAGCCACCGGCAGCAGCTCGACCTCGGCGTCCGGGTGCACCCGCCGCAGGCCGAGCGCGACGGCCCGCGCGACGTCGTACGCCGGGAGGGTGCCCTTGAACTTGTCGGGCGCGACGAGGACCCGGGTCATGACGCCGGCACCGCGGTCGAGTCGCGCACGACCAGGTCGCACTCGGCCGTACGACGCCGTGGTCGCGCCGAGGGCTCCTTGAGGGCCATCAGCAGGGCCTGCTCCCCCATGTCGACCATCGGCAGCCGCACGGTCGTGAGCGCGGGGGCCAGGTCGACGGCGACGGCCACGTCGTCGAAGCCGGTGACCGACATCCGGCCCGGCACCGCGATGCCCCGGTCGCGCAGCACCGAGAGCACGCCGATGGCCATGTCGTCGTTGAGGGCGAGGATCGCGGTGACCTCGGGGTGGGCGGCCAGGATCTCCTCCGCCGCCTGCTTGCCGCCGAGGCGGGTGAAGGGTGCCTCGACCACCGGCACGTCCGCGAAGGGGATGCCGGCCGCGGCGAAGGCCTCCTCGATCCCGGCCAGCCGGTCGGCCACGGTGGTCAGGGACCGCAGGCCGGCGACGACGGCGATCCGGCGGTGGCCGAGGTCGAGCAGGTGGCGAGCGACGGCCCGGCCCCCGGCCTGGTTGTCGGGCAGCACGGCGTCGGCGCTGAGGTGGTGGCGCCCGATCACCGCGACCCGGCCGCCGAAGCGGCGGTAGCTCGCCAGGTCGGCCTTGGCCGCGGCCTGGTGGGCGGGGTCGACGAAGCCGGAGCCGGCGATGATGATCGCGCCGACGCGGTTGGCGATGAGGGTGCGGATCTGCTCGAGCTCCTGCTGGGGGTCGCGACCGGTGTGGCAGATCTGCACGGTCAGTCCCTCCCGGGCTCCCACGCGCAGCACGCCGCTGGCGATCTCGGTGAAGTAGGGGTCGCCGATCTCGTGGACCAGCAGCCCGACCGACCGGGACGCACCGCCGGCGAGGCTGCGGGCGTGGATGTTGGCGACGTACCCCATGTCCCGGGCGACGCCGCGCACGCGCTCGGCGACCTCCTCGCTGACGCCCGACGTGCGCGACAGGCTGCGCGAGGCGGTCGCGATCGAGACGCCCGCGGCCTCGGCGACGTCCTGCAGCCGCAGCGTGGGCCTGTCCTTCGCCAACGTGTCCCCCTCCGGGTCCTCGGACACGAGAAGTGCTGTGACCCTTGCCACATCCGTCGTGTGTTGCCTACAGTAACCGAAAGCGCTTACGAAAGCGCTTACGTTCAGCGTAGAGGAGCGACATGAAGGTCACCACCCACCACCGCCTCGGCGTCCTCGCCCTGGCTTCCGCCCTCACCCTCTCCGGGTGCATGAGCTCCGGCTCCGGCGCCGAGGGCGAGGAGGGCGACGGTCCCATCACCATCGGCATCTCCCTCCCGCTCACCGGTGACTTCAGCGAGCCGGGCAAGGGGGTCCAGCGCGGCTACGAGGCCTGGGCCGACTACGTCAACGAGAACGGCGGCCTGCTCGGCCGCGACGTCGAGCTGACGATCCTCGACGACCAGTCCAACGCCGACCGGGTCGCGTCCGACTACGAGAAGCTCATCAACCAGGACGGCGTCGACCTCGTCTTCGGCCCCTTCTCCACCCGCCTCGTCGTCCCCGCCGCCCAGGTGGCCAAGGACTACGGCTTCCTCTTCGTGGAGCCGGCCGGCGCCGCGGAGGAGGTCTTCACCCAGGGCTTCGACAACCTCTTCTACGCCGCTCCCGCGGTCGCGGACGACCACTACAACTACCTCGCCGACGCCATCGAGGCGCTGCCGGAGGCGGAGCGGCCGAAGACCGCGGCGTACGCCGCCATGGACGACCCGTTCGCGATGGGCACGGCCTACGGGCTCAAGACCCGCCTCGAGGAGCTGGGCGTCGAGACCGTCGTGGACGAGGTCTACCCGCCCAACACCACCGACTTCGGCTCGATCGCGGCCAAGATCGCCGACAGCAAAGCCGACGTCGTGGTCGGCGGCACGCAGTACCAGGATGCCGTCAACATGATCGTCTCGTTGCGCCAGCTCGACTACCAGCCCAAGATGGCCGCCTTCTCGACCGCGCCGACCAACCCGGAGTTCCCCGAGGCGATCGGCGACGAGACCGAGGGGATCCTGTCCCCCACCGGCTACACGCCCGAGGCGGACTACCCCACCAACGCCGAGTTCGTGGAGTACTACACCGAGCGCGAGGGGACCCCGCCGGCCGAGGACGAGGCCAACGCGTGGACGACCGGCCAGGTCGTGGCCGCCGCCGTCGAGGCCGTCGGCTGCGCCGACCCCGACCCGGAGTGCCAGCAGCAGCTCATCGACTGGCTGCGCGACAACGAGGTCGACACCGTCGTCGGCCCGCTGACCTGGGACGCCGAGGGCCGCCCCGAGGGCGCCCACCTCATCCAGCAGTACGTCGACGGCGAGATCCGGATCGTGCTGCCCGAGGACGCCGCCGAGGCCGACCTCATCCTCGAGAAGCCCGAGTGGTGACCGGAAGCCCGACCCACCGAAAGGCATCCTGATGTCCCTGTTCTTCCAGAGCCTGGTGCTGGGCGTGCTGCTGGGCGGGCTCTACGCCCTCCTGGCCGCCGGCCTCACCCTCTACTTCGGCGTGATGCGGGTCGTGATGATCGCCCACTCGGCGTTCCTCATCCTCGCGGCCTACCTCGCGTGGTTCTTCACCACCGAGACCGGCCTCGACCCGCTGCTGTCGCTCGTCGTGACGGTCCCGCTGTTCTTCGTCACCGGCGTGCTGATGCAGCGGCTGCTCATCTCGCGGCTGCGCCCGGCGACCCTGACGATGATGTCGGTGCTCCTGACCTTCTCGATCGCCCTGGTGATCGAGGGGATGCTCGGCTTCGTCTTCAGCGGCACCCAGCGCCGGATCCGACTCCCCTACAGCGGTGACAGCATCGAGCTCTTCGGCGCCAACATCGCCGTGGTCAAGCTGATCGCCTTCGGCCTCGCCGCCGTCTCGCTCGGCGCGCTCTTCCTGATCCTCAAGAAGACGCAGTTCGGGCAGGCGCTGCGGGCCACGATCCAGCACCCCGACGCCGCCCGCCTGATCGGCATCAACACCGACCGGATCGCCGGCTACGGCTTCGGGCTGGGGCTCGCCACCGCCGCCATCGGCGGCACGGCACTCGCCCTGGACTCCACGATCTACCCGTCGCTGCACTGGCACTGGATCGGCCCGCTGATGGCGATCATCGTGGTCGGTGGCCTCGGGAGCATCCCGGGCGCCGCGATCGCGGCCATGCTCCTCGGCCTCGGCCAGAGCCTGCTCCAGATCCCGCTCGGGACGACCTGGGCCCAGACCATCTTCTACGTCGCGTTGTTCGCCACCTTGATGGTGCGACCGCAGGGATTCTTCGGAGGTCGTCTTGCCCAGCGCTTCTGACACCACGAGCCGCGGAGGGATGCTCACCAAGGGCATCGGCCTCCTCGTCCTGGCCGCCGCCGTGCTGGCCTTCCCGAGCCTGGCCCCCGACCCCTTCATCCTGTCGGTCGGCGTCGTCATCATGAGCTACGCCGTGCTCGCCACGTCGTGGAACTTCGTCGGCGGCTTCACCGGCTACATCTCGCTCGGCCACGCGTCGTACTCCGGGCTCGGTGCCTACGGCACCGCCCTCCTGGTGATCCACACCGGGATCAACCCCTGGGTCGCGATGATCCTCGGCGGCCTCGGGGTCGCGGTGCTCGCGGTGCCGATCGGCATCGCCAGCCTCCGGGTCCGCGGCGCCTCCTTCGTGATCGTCTCGATCGCGATGGTGCTCATCCTGCTGCTGGTCTTCCAGTCGTGGGGCGAGGTCACCGGCGGCTCCAACGGCCTGCGGGTCCCGCGGCCCTTCGACGAGTCGGTGCTGCGACCCGAGCAGCACGAGCGCTTCTTCTACCTCCACGCGGCGCTGCTCGCGGTGGCGCTGCTGGTCTGGTGGGCGATCGACCGCTCCCGCTTCGGCACCGGCCTCAAGGCCATCCGCGAGGACGAGGACAAAGCCCAGTCGCTCGGCGTGCCCACCTTCAACTACAAGCTGACCGCGTTCGTGGTCTCGGCGTTCTTCACCGCCCTCGGCGGCGGGATGTACGCCCTGTGGTTCGGCTTCCTCGACCCGATCTTCCAATTCTCGATCCTGGTCGGCTCCTACATGGTGCTGATGAGCCTGCTCGGCGGCATCCGCAGCCTGCTCGGCCCGTTCCTCGGCGCCGTGATCGTCGGGTACGCCGTGGAGTTCTTCAAGAACCAGTACGGCGACACCCAGTTCCACCTCGTCGCCATGGGGCTGCTGCTCGGCATCGTCGTGCTCTTCATGCCCGACGGGATCATCCCGGCGGTCTCCCAGCTCATCGACCGGTTCCGCCCGCAGGCCGCCTCCATCCGCGAGGTCAGCGCCGGCGAGCTGGCCGAGCAGCGGCGTACGGCGTCCGGTCCGGGTGCGAGCGCCACGGCCGATCCGGGCGCCGACGACGAGTCGACCGACCGCCTCTCCGAAGGAGTGCAGCGATGACCACCATCTCGACCGGCGCCGGGAGCGGCGCTGCGACCGGCACCCGCATCGGGCTCGCCACCGAGGGCCTGAGCAAGTCGTTCGGCGGCGTCACCGCCGTGGACGGTGCGTCCGTGCAGTTCCACCACGGCAAGGTCAACGCCCTGATCGGCCCCAACGGCTCGGGCAAGACCACGTTCTTCAACTGCGTCACCGGGATGATCAAGCCCGACTCGGGCCGCGCGACCTACCTCGGTGACGACATCACCGGCAAGGCGTCGCACAAGATCGCCCGCGCCGGCATCGGCCGCAGCTTCCAGCTGTGCCGGGTCTTCCCGCGGATGACCGTCATGGAGAACATGCTGGTGGCGGTCCGCTCCACCAGCCTGCGCCACCTGGCGGCCCCGGCCCGCAGCACCGCCGAGGTCGACCGGGCCCGCGAGCTGTTGAGCCGGGTCGGCATCGACCACCTCGAGAACAGCGAGGCCCGGGACATCTCCTACGGCCAGCAGAAGCTGCTCGAGCTGGCCGGCGTGCTGATGGCCGACCCCGAGACGATCATGCTCGACGAGCCGGCGGGCGGCGTGAACCCCGCCCTCATCGACCGGATCGCCACCCTCGTGCGCGACCTCAACGCCGAGGGCAAGACGTTCCTCATCGTCGAGCACAACATGGACCTCGTCATGAGCCTGTCCGACCACGTCGTCGTCTTCGACCGTGGCCGACAGATCTGCGAAGGCCCGCCGTCGGTCGTGCAGAGCGACCCCCGAGTCCTGGAGGCCTACCTTGGCATCTGAAAGCCAACCCCTGCTCGAGCTCACGGACATCGAGGCCGGCTACGGCCGGGCGGCCCTCGTGCTCCGCGGCCTCACCGTGACGGTCCCGCCGGCCACCGTGGTCTGCCTCGTCGGCCCCAACGGCGCCGGCAAGTCCACGGTCCTCAAGGTGGCCAGCGGGATGCTCACCCCCCGCTCGGGCACCATCCGGGTCGCCGGTCAGGACGTCACGAAGAACTCGCCGCAGCAGATGCTGACCGCAGGGCTCTCCCACGTCCTCCAGGGCCACAGCGTCTTCAAGGAGATGACGGTCGCGGAGAACGTCCTGCTGGGCGCCTACTCCGTCAAGGACAAGTCCGTCGTGTCCGACCGCGTCGACTTCGTCAAGACGCTGTTCCCCGTGGTCGCCGAGCGCTGGACCGCCCTCGCGGGGGCCCTGTCCGGAGGCCAGCAGAAGCAGGTGGAGTTCGCCCGCTCGCTGATGGTCAGCCCGCAGGTCGTGCTCCTCGACGAGCCGTCCATGGGCCTGGACCCCAAGGCCACCGGCACCGTCTTCGAGCAGGTCGTGCGCATGCGCGACGCCGGCACCGCGGTGCTGCTCGTCGAGCAGAACGCCCGCCGTGCCCTCGAGACCGCAGACCTCGGCTGCGTCCTCGACCTCGGCCGGGTGCACATCTCCGGACCGGCCGACGAGCTGCTCCGCGACCCCCAGCTGGCCGAGCTCTACCTGGGCGGCCGTCCCTCGACCGCCCCCACGACCTGATCCAGGAGACACCGTGTCCGACACGACCTACCGCATCCTCATGAACGGCGTCACCGGCCGGATGGGCTACCGCCAGCACCTGCTGCGCTCCATCCTCGCCATCCGCGACGACGGCGGCATCGCGCTGCCCGACGGCACCCGCCTCCAGGTGGAGCCGGTGCTGCTGGGCCGCAACGCCGACAAGCTCGCCCGGATGGCCGACCAGCACGGCATCGCCGACTGGTCGACCGACCTCGACACCGTCCTCGCCGAGGACCCGGCGCCGATCTACTTCGACGCGCAGGTCACCAGCGAGCGCAAGAAGGCGATCCTCAAGGCCGCCGCGGCCGGCAAGCACGTCTACACCGAGAAGCCGATCGCCGAGTCCGTCGAGGAGGGCAACGAGCTCGTCGACGCGGCCGCCCGGCACGGGATCATCAACGGCGTCGTCCACGACAAGCTCTACCTGCCCGGCCTGATGAAGCTCAAGCGGCTCGTCGACTCCGGCTTCTTCGGCCGGATCCTCTCGGTCCGCGGCGAGTTCGGCTACTGGGTCTTCGAGGGCGACGGCCTGCCCGCCCAGCGCCCGAGCTGGAACTACCGCGCCCAGGACGGCGGCGGGATGGTCCTCGACATGTTCTGCCACTGGAACTACGTCCTGGAGAACCTCTTCGGCGGCGTCGAGGCGGTCACCGCCAAGGCCGTCACGCACATCCCGGAGCGCTGGGACGAGCAGGGCGAGCGGTATGACGCGACGGCCGACGACGCGGCGTACGCGATCTTCGAGCTGGCCGGCGGGATCATCGCCCAGGTCAACTCCAGCTGGGCGGTGCGGGTCGAGCGCAAGGAGCTCGTCGAGTTCCAGGTCGACGGCACCCACGGCTCGGCGGTCGCCGGCCTCTTCAACTGCCGCATCCAGCCCCGCGAGTCGACGCCGATGCCGGTGTGGAACCCCGACCTCCCCACCACCGAGGACTTCCGCGGCCAGTGGCGCGAGATCCCCGACAACCAGGAGTTCGGCAACGGCTTCCGCGCGCAGTGGGAGGAGTTCCTGCTCGACGTGCACCACGGCCGGCAGCACCCCTACGACTTCGCCGCCGGCGTGCGCGGCCTGCGGCTCGTCGACGCCGGTCTCCAGTCCTCGGCCGAGGGCCGTCGGATCGAGATGCCGTGAGCGCACCCACCCTCACCGGATCCACCCGCCACCGGTCCGCCGTCGGGATCCCGGGTCCCGACGGCGGATGGCGCGACGTCGAGCTCCGTGAGCCGCGCGAGTGGCAGCCACGACCGGGCGGCTCGACCAGCCGGGTCTGCTTCGCCGCCGCGCACGTGGTGGCCGACCCGCGCGGCGAGAACGTCCCCGGCGCCCCCGCCGTCGTCGACTGGGACGCGACCCTGGCCTTCCGGGCGCACCTGTTCTCCCACGGCTTCGGCGTCGCCGAGGCGATGGACACCGCGCAGCGCAACATGGGCCTCGACTGGCCGGCCGTGCAGGAGCTCGTCCGCCGCAGCGCCGACCAGGCCCGCGAGCACGGCGCCCGGATCGCCTCCGGCGCCGGCACCGACCACGCCACCGACCTCACCTCGCTGGCCGACGTGCGCGCGGCCTACCTCGAGCAGGTCGCGTACGTCGAGTCGTGCGGCTCGCAGGTCATCGTGATGGCCTCGCGGCACCTCGCCGCCCTCGCCCGCACCCCCGACGACTACCTGTCGGTGTACGACGCGGTGCTCGGCCAGGTGCGCGAGCCCGTCGTCCTGCACTGGCTGGGCGAGGTCTTCGACCCGCACCTGCGCGGCTACTGGGGCAGCACCGACGTGGACGCCGCCACCGCGACCTTCCTCGACCTCGTCCGCGCCCACGCCGACAAGGTCGACGGGGTCAAGGTCTCGCTGCTCTCCGCCGAGCACGAGCTCGGCCTGCGCGCCGCCCTGCCCGCGGGGGTGCGCCTCTACACCGGCGACGACTTCAACTACCCCGAGCTGATCCGGGGCGACGGCACCCACCACTCCGACGCACTGCTGGGCGCCTTCGCGGCGATCGCGCCTGCGGCCTCGGTGGCGTTGGCGGCGCTCGACGAGGGCGACCTCGCGACGTACGACGCGGAGATGGCGCCGACGCTGCCGCTCTCGCGCCACGTCTTCGAGGCCCCGACCTACCACTACAAGACCGGCATCGCCTTCCTGTCGTGGCTCAGCGGCCACCAACCGGGCTTCACCATGGTCGGCGGCCTCCAGTCGGCGCGCAGCGCCGTGCACCTGGGGCGACTCTTCGAGCTGGCCAACGACGCCCGGCTGCTGCCCGATCCCGACCTCGCCGCCCACCGCCTCGGCGTGTGGCTCGAGGGCGCGGGGATCACCCGATGACCACCACCCAGCAGGCCCTCGACGTCCCCTCGGGTGCTCCCGCCCGCACGGCCACCCCGCAGCAAGGCGACCCGCGCCTGGCGCGGCTGTCGCTCAACCAGAAGACCGTCGACGGCTGGTCGCTGCGCGAGGCCATCGACGGGTGCGTGCGGGCCGGGCTCCCCTCGATCGGGGCGTGGCGCGAGCCGGTCCTCGAGGTCGGCGTCACCACCGCCGCCGGCTGGCTGCGCGATGCCGGTCTGCGCGTCTCGTCGGTCTGCCGCGGCGGCTTCTTCACCACCGCCGACCCCGCCGAGCAGCGCGAGCGCCACGACGACAACCGCCGCGCCCTCGACGAGGCGGCCGAGCTCGGCGCCCCGTGCCTCGTGCTGGTGCCCGGCGGGCTGCCCGCCGGCGACCGCGACCTGGTCGGCGCCCGGGCGCGGGCCGCGGCCGCGGTCGAGGCCCTGGTCCCGCACGCCCTCGAGGTCGGCGTCCGTCTCGCCATCGAGCCGATGCACCCGATCTTCGCCGCCGACCGCGGCGTCGTGTCCACGCTGGCCCAGGCCCTCGACATCGCCGAGCCGCTCCCGGTGGAGGCCGTCGGCGTCGTCGTCGACACCTTCCACGTCTGGTGGGAGCCCGGGGTCGAGGAGCAGGTCGCCCGCGCCGGCGCGCGCATCGCGAGCTACCAGGTGTGCGAGTGGATCACCCCGCTCCCCGCCGACACCCTGCTCTCCCGCGGGATGATGGGCGACGGGCACATCGACTTCCCCCACCTCACCGCCTGCGTCGCCGCTGCCGGCTACCGCGGCGACGTCGAGGTCGAGATCTTCAACGCCGACGTCTGGGCCGCCGACGGCGACGCCGTCCTGGCCACCCTCGCACGTCGCTACGTCGAGCTCGTGGAGCCGCACCTCTGACCCACGGCTCCCGGTCGCGCACCACTCACATCAACTCGGAAAGGACGTGAGCACATGCAGCACAGACGGAGGACGATCACGCTCGGGATCGCCGCGTGGGCGGGGGCGCTGGCCCTCACCCCGGCCCTGGCGGGAGCCGCCCCGGAGGCGGCGGTCGGGCCGGAGCAGGTGCACGTCGTCGCCCCGGCGACGCCGCAGCACTGGGACCCGCTGACCGACGACCTGTGGGACTACGAGGGCAACCAGCTCGTGCTCACCCGGCCCGGCACCAACCCCAACGACGGGGTGCGCCGTCCGTTCGAGTACGCCATCGTCTCCAAGGGCCCCGAGCTCACCGACGTCACCATCGACGCCGAGGTCCGGCTCGACGAGTCCGTCACGGTGAGCAACCGCGACGTGATCGTGGTGTGGAACCACCAGGGCCCGAAGCGCTTCTACTACGCGCACTTCTCGCAGGACAACACGATCTATCCCCACAACGGGATCTTCGTCGTCGACAACGCCGACCGCCGCCGCATCGACGACCAGTGGAACGGCTCGGTGGGCGCTCCCCCGGCGGTGACGGACGCCGAGTGGCACGACGTGCGGGTCGAGTACGACGCCGCCAGCGGCGAGATCGCGGCGTACGTCGACGGGGCGAGCGAGCCCCTGATGACCGCGACGGACACCACCTTCTCCGGCGGACGGGTCGGCTTCGGCTCGTTCGACAACTACGGCCGCGCGCGGCACTTCCGCGCGGTCGGCACGGTCTCGTGACCGTCTCCTGATCCCCGTCGGTCCCCTGACTGCGTCGGGGGACCGACGAGGGCTGCCACGGACCCGGCCAAGGAAACCGCGGCAGCAGTTGTCTCCAACCACCACAACAGTAGGGACAGCCCATGCGAACGACACGCTGGTGGGTCGCTGCCGCCACCACTTCACTGATGGCAGCAGCTCTCTCCCCCCTGGCCACCCCGGCCACCGCGCAGGACCCCTCCGGGCCCGGTGCACCCCCGATCCCGCCCGACCCGCTCCCATCCACGCTCGGGCTCGTGCTCGAGGAGTACGCCCAGCTGCCGGCGTCGACACCCAACGGTCCGTGGACCGACGTCCGCATCGGCACCCGCCACAACCGCATCAACCACATCGGCGAGCTGCCCGACGGCTCGGACCGGCTCTACGTCCCGGACCTCAACGGACAGCTCTACTTCCTCGAGGACCGCCACCCCTCGGTCTACCTCGACGTCAAGGCCGAGTTCCCGGAGTTCCTGGCCTGGCGCGGACTGGGCTCGGGCTTCGGCTTCGTGACCTTCCACCCCGAGTTCGAGGACAACGGGAAGTTCTACACGACGCACACCGAGAACCCGACCGCTCCCGGCGAGCAGACCTACCCCGGCCAGCCGCTCCGCTCGAGCGGCGTGCAGAGCGTCGTCACCGAGTGGACCGCCGACGACCCGGCCGCCGACACCTTCGCCGGCACCAGCCGTGAGCTGTTCCGCTACCGGTTCGCCTCGCAGATCCACGCCATCCAGCAGATCGACTTCAACCCGACCGCCGAGCCCGGCGACGAGGACTACGGCCTGCTCTACCTCGCCGTGGGCGACGGTGGCTACGGCGTCGAGTCCGACATCCCCCAGCGGCTGTCCGACCCGTCCGGCAAGATCCTGCGCATCGACCCGGCCGGCACGGACTCGCCCAACGGTCAGTACGGCGTCCCCGCCACCAACCCGTGGGTCGGCGAGGCGGGCGCGCTCGGAGAGATCTGGGCGATCGGCATGCGCGACCCGCACAGGTTCAGCTGGGACGCGGAGGGCAAGCACGAGATGTTCCTCGGTCACATCGGCCAGCGCGCCATCGAGGCCGTCTACGAGGTCGACCGGGGTGACGACTTCGGCTGGCCGGACGTCGAGTCGCGCCTGGACTACCAGAACGACACGCAGTGCCGCCTCGACCCGATGACCGAGGAGCAGGCCGCCCGGGGCTACGACTTCCCCGTGGCGTCGTACGCGCACGAGACACCGGCCAACTGGGGCTGCAACTCCGACTCGGGCCACGCCATCTCCGGCGGCCACGTGCACCGGGGCGACCTACCCGGGCTGAAGGGCAAGTACGTCTTCGGCGACCTCGTCAAGGGAGAGGTCTACTACACGACCGCCGCGCACATGCGCGACGACTCCGGCCGGGAGGCGACCGTGCAGGAGCTCCAGCTCTACGACACCGCCGGCACGCGGATGCGGATGTCCGACTTCGTCGGCGACGGTCGCGTCGACCTGCGCTTCGGCACCGACGACGACCGCAGCCTCTACCTGCTGGCCAAGGCCAACGGGATGGTCTGGAAGGTCGTCGACACCACCCGCGCCCCGGTGCCGCAGGACGTCGAGCCGGCACTCGCGGACGACGTCGTGGCGGCGTACGACTTCGAGCACCCCTTCGCCGCCAACGACTCCTACGAGGTGGACCAGGGCCCGAGCCGGACGCTGATCCGGCTCGTCAACGGCGGCGAGCAGATGCGGGTGGACGACGGGGCCTACCCCGGCTCCAACAACGCCCTCCAGCTGCACAGCACGGCCGAGTCGCCGACCGGCACGCCGTGGAAGGCGGGGGTCTACGAGTCCGACAGCGACGGCGTGGCCTCCCTGTCGCGGTTCGCGGGCGCCGAGGGCATCACCGTGATGGGCTGGTTCAAGATGGGCGGCACCAACCCGACGGCGGGCTTCAACGCCATCGGCCTCGCCGGCGTGCTGTCGGGCAACTCCGACGGGCACGGCGTCCGCGCCCTCCTCGAGCTGATCAACGTCAACGGCGAGCTCAAGCTGGTCGCCCTCGGCCGGCGGCTCGACACCGGGTCGTCGCAGACCTTCGCGGCCACCGCGCCCTGGCAGGAGCTGCTGCCGGACGGGGAGTGGGTGCACCTGGCGGCGACGTTCGACTACACCGCCGGCACGATGGCGCTCTACCGCAACGGCCAGGCCGTGGACGGGTCCTACACCAACCCCGGCGACCCGTGGCAGGTCGACGGGACCGGGACGTCCCCGACCAACCCGCGCGGCATCAAGATCGGCGGGTCCTTCCCGCAGGACGGGTCGCAGCGCAACCCGTGCAACTGTCGCATGGACGGGCTGATGTTCCTCGACGACGCGGCCTCCGCGTCCGAGGTGGCCCGGCAGTACCGCCGCCTCCTGAGGTGAGCACCCTCCCGCGCGAGTGAACGCGCGCGGGACCGACCCGCCCGGCGACCCACGCGGTCGCCGGGCGGCGTCGTTCCGGTCACGATTGCGCGTGCCACCGCGACGTCGATGGCCCCCGAGGGTCGCCGCGCTATAGGTTGCGCTCATGACGACGATGGAGCACGGGTCCGTCAGCGCCGGCCGCGGAGAACCACTGGTCGTGCTCGACGGGGTGCAGAAGTACTTCGGGCAGATGCAGGCCCTCAAGGACATCGAGCTCACCGTGACCCGCGGTGAGGTCGTCGTCGTGATCGGCCCGTCCGGCTCCGGCAAGTCCACCCTGTGCCGCACGATCAACCGGCTCGAGACCACCGACGCCGGCACCATCACCCTCGACGGCCAGCCGCTCCCGCAGGAGGGCAAGGCGCTCGCCGCCCTCCGCGCCGAGGTCGGCATGGTCTTCCAGAGCTTCAACCTCTTCGCCCACAAGACGATCCTCGAGAACGTCACCCTGGGTCCGATCAAGGTCCGCGGCATCGGCAAGGCCGACGCCGAGAAGAAGGCCCGCGAGCTCCTCGACCGCGTGGGCGTCGGGCACCAGGCCGAGAAGTACCCCGCCCAGCTCTCCGGTGGCCAGCAGCAGCGCGTCGCGATCGCCCGCGCGCTGGCCATGGAGCCCAAGGTGATGCTCTTCGACGAGCCCACCTCGGCCCTTGACCCGGAGATGATCAAGGAGGTCCTCGACGTCATGGTCGACCTCGCGCAGGGCGGCATGACGATGATCGTGGTCACCCACGAGATGGGCTTCGCCCGTACGGCGGCCGACCGGGTGGTCTTCATGGCCGACGGCGCGATCGTCGAGGAGAACACCCCCGAGGAGTTCTTCACCAACCCGCAGTCGGATCGGGCCAAGGACTTCCTCGGCAAGATCCTCAAGCACTGATCGACCCACCAACACACGAGGGAGAAGCAGATGCGATTCATCCGGACCAAGGCCGCTGTGGCCGGCATCGGACTGGCACTCAGCCTGGCGGCCTGCGGCGACGCGGGCTCCGACACCGAGTCCGTCGACGTCGAGGTGTCCGAGGACGCCAGCTTCGACGACGGCACCCGCATGAAGGAGCTCGCCGACGCGGGCACCATCAATGTCGGCGTCAAGTACGACCAGCCCGGCCTCGGCTTCAACGAGACCGGCTCGGACATGCCCACCGGCTTCGACGTGGACATCGCCAAGATCCTGGTCGCCAGCCTGGGCATCGACCCCGAGGACACGTCGAAGGTCAAGTACATCGAGACCATCTCCGACAACCGCGAGCCCTTCCTCCAGGAGGGCAAGGTCGACCTGGTGCTGGCGTCGTACTCCATCACCGACGAGCGTCGCCAGGTCGTCGGCCAGGCCGGCCCCTACATGGTGACCGGCCAGCAGCTGCTGGTCCCCGAGGACTCCGACGCGGCCGGTCCCGAGGACCTGCAGGGCAAGGAGGTCTGCTCGGTGACGGGCTCGACCTCGCTCGACAACGCCAAGGCCGAGGGCATGAAGCCGGTCGGCTTCGACACCTACAGCCAGTGCGTCGACAAGGTGCTCGACGGCACCGTCGAGGCGATGACCACCGACGGCACGATCCTCGCCGGCTACGCCGCGCAGAACGAGGGCCAGCTCAAGGTCGTCGGCGACCCGTTCTCCGAGGAGCGCATCGGCGTCGGCTACTCCAAGGACTCTCCCGAGATGTGCCAGTGGATCGTCGACACGCTGACCGCGGCCAACGAGGACGGCAAGTGGGCCGAGGCCTTCGAGGCCAACCTCGGCGCCTCGGGCGTCGAGACGCCCGAGTTCCCCGAGATGGACTCCTGCGAGTCCTGACCTGACGCACCACTGATCGGTCCGGACCCGCTCGACGCGGGTCCGGACCGATCACTGCACCACCGGACCACCACAGGAGAGGAGCGGCGTGGACGCCGTACTCGAAAGCCTTCCCGACGTCTTCAAGGCGTTCGGCTACACCGTGCTGCTCTTCCTCGTCTCCGGGGTCTTCTCCCTCATCGGCGGGACGATCCTCGTCGCGATGCGCGTGGGCCCCATCTCCGTGCTCGCCAAGGCCGCGGCTACCTACGTGACGCTCGTGCGCAACACGCCCCTGCTCGCCGTGTTCTTCTTCTTCTCCTTCGCCGCTCCGAAGATCGGCATCAACTTCAAGTGGGTCGACGTCCACATCGGGACCTTCGACTTCACCTCGTTCTTCTCCACCGCGGTCGTGTCCCTCACGCTCTACACCTCGACGTTCGTGTGCGAGGCCCTCCGCTCGGGCGTCAACGCCGTGCCGCTGGGCCAGGCCGAGGCGGCCCGGGCGGTCGGACTGCCCTTCACCGGCGTGATGCGCCAGGTGGTGCTCCCCCAGGCCGTCCGTGCGTCGGTGCCGCCGGTGGCCAGCGCGCTGATCGCCCTGCTGAAGAACACGTCGGTGGCCGCCGTCTTCGGCGTCATCGAGGCGACCGCGCAGATGAAGATCATGACCAACAACAACGCCGATGAGCGGTGGGGCATCTTCATCGCCTTCGCCATCGGGTACGTCGTGCTGGTCGAGCTCGTCTCGCTCGTCGCCGGCACCTTCGAACGACGCTGGAGGATCGCGTAATGGCTTCTGGAGTCCTCTTCGACGCACCGGGACCCAAGACGGTCGCCCGGCACCGCATCTACACCATCGTCGCGGTGGTGGTGCTCCTCGCGCTCGTCGCCTACGCCGTCAAGCGGCTCTACGACGCGGGTCAGTTCGAGTACGCCCTGTGGGAGCCGTTCGTCACACCCAACATCATGCGGGCGATCGGCGAGGCCTGGCTGGACACGATCACCATGGCCGTCCTGGCCGTGCTCGGCGCCCTGGTCTTTGGCCTCGTGTTCGGCGTCGGCAAGCTCTCCGACCGCAAGCCCGTGCGCTGGGTCAGCTGGCTGGTCGTGGAGTTCTTCCGGGCCGTGCCCGTCATCATGCTGATGATCTTCTCGTTCTACGCGATCTTCAACAGCATGTCGATCGAGGACGGCGCCTACTGGTCGGTCGTGCTGTCCCTCACCGTCTACAACGGCGCCGTGCTCGCCGAGGTGTTCCGCGCCGGCGTCAACGCCGTCCCGCGCGGGCAGGCCGAGGCGGCGTACGCGATCGGGATGCGCAAGTCCCAGGTGATGAATGTGATCCTGCTCCCCCAGGCGGTGAAGATCATGATCCCGGCGATCATCAGCCAGATGGTGGTGGCGCTGAAGGACACCAGCCTGATCCTGATCGTCTTCGGGGTCGGCCTGACCAAGATCCTCAAGTCGTTGCCGCTGAGCTTCAACAACATCGTGCCCACCACGATCGTGATCTCGGCCCTCTACGTCATCACCAACCTCGCCCTCACCTACCTCGCCACGCGGGCGCAGCGGCGCTTCGTGGGCGAGAAGGAGATGCTGCAGGTCAGCAACGTCGCCGAGCCGGTCAGCAACGTCGCCTGATCCCGCTCGCCGGCCCGGGCCCCGGCGCCTGGCCCGGCGTAGTTTGGGACGATCTGGTGGTCGGATCGGCCGGATCACCGACGAGATCGTCCCCAACTACCCCGCCGGGCCCGGACGACTACGTCCGCTGCGGCTTCTCCGTCACCCACAACCGGATGACGCCCTCGATGACGACGGTGCCGTCGCGTCGTACGCCGCGGACCCGGACGCCGACCTCGGGGTCGTCGCCGGTCCACTGCTCCGGGTCGGTCTCGGCGATGCAGGTGACGTCCGAGTCGGCCTTGGCCGTGTAGGAGACCTCCATCCCCTTAGGGATCCAGCGCCGGTCCGCGGGGATGGTCGCCTCGGCGAGCGCGCCCATCGCGGCCTCGAGGCCGTTGCACAGCGCGATGGCGTGCACGGTCCCGATGTGGTTGGTCACCGACCGGCGCTTGCGGATCACCAGCTCGGCGCGGTTCGGGCCGATCTCGGTGAAGCGCGGGTGGATCGAGGCGAAGTACGGCGCCTTCTGCGCGAAGAGCACCGAGAAGATGCGCTGGCCCTGGGGCAGCCGGGACGTGGACTTCCAGAGGTCGAGGACGCGAGTCATGCCCGCATCCTACCCACGGGTAACTTCCGTGTCCGACCGCCGGACGGACCGAACGGCCGTCCTCGGTCCCGCACCCCGCCGGCCGGGCCTCCGGTCGGTGGCGATCGGTCCGTACGTCGGCGCGACCGCGCCGCCGGAGCTGCGGGTCAGCGCGGCTCGAGGAGCTCCACCCGGTTGCCGTGCCCGTCGAAGCAGTGGCAGCGCACGTGCCCCGGGAAGCTGTCGCGCTGCGAGTGGTCGACCTCGAACCCGAGCTCCTCGAGGCGGGCGGCGACCGCCCCGACGTCGGCGACCACGAACGCCGGGTGCGCCTTGCGGGCCGGGACGAAGGGGTCCTCGACGCCCACGTGGAGCTCGGCGGCGACGGCGCCGTCGTCGTACGCCCGGAACCAAGCGCCGCCGCGAGCCCGCAGGTCAGCCGGCTTGTCGACCTCCGTCATGCCCAGCCCGTCGACCCAGAAGCGGCGGGCCATGCCCTCGCCGCCCTTGGGGCAGGCGACCTGCACGTGGTGGAGCCTCATGGCGACCTCCCGGGTCCTCGACAACGCCTCGGTCGCGACGATCCTCGTCCGCCAAATGTCTTGATGTCAAGATTCTCGACCGATCTGGCAGAATGCCGCCATGCGGGACGAGGTGGACGGCCTGGTGGAGGCGTGGGCGCGCGAGCGCAGCGACCTCGACCTCGGCCCGGTCGAGGTCTTCAGCCGCATCAGCCGGCTGGCCCGGCACCTCGACCTCGCCCGTCGCGACGCCTTCACCGCCCACGGGATCGAGTCGTGGGAGTTCGACGTGCTGGCCGCGCTGCGCCGCGCCGGCGCGCCGTACGAGCTCTCCCCCGGTCGCCTGCTGCGCGAGACGCTGGTGACCAGCGGGACCATGACCAACCGGGTCGACCGGCTCGCGTCGCGCGGGTTCGTCGAGCGGCTCCCCGACCCGCACGACCGGCGCGGGGTGCTGGTGCGGCTCACCATGGAGGGCAAGGGGACCGTCGACGGCGCGTTCGGCGCCCTGCTCGGTGCCGAGGCGGCCCTGCTCGATGGGCTGCCGCCGCGCGACCGGGCCACGCTGGCCCGGCTGCTGCGCACCCTGCTCGCGCCGTTCAGCCCCAGCGACACGTAGACGCGCGGACACAACCCTGCTCCCGCGGCCCGGCCACGCCTGCGCGGGGCGAGGTCGGCGGAGTTGGGTCCGCGTGTCTACGAGGCGGCTACTCGACGGACTCGGAGACCTCGAGCCACTCCAGCTCGAGGTCGTCCTTCTCCGCCGCCAGCTCGCCCAGCTGGGCGCCGACCCGCGCGAGCAGGTCGTAGTCGCTGAGGTTGGCCTCCATCTCGGCGTGGAGCGAGGCCTCCTGCTCGGCGATCCGCGCCAGCCGCTTGTCGATGCGGGCGAGGGTCTTGCGGGCGGTCCGCTCCTCGGCGCTGCCGGAGCGGGGACGGGTCGAGCCGCCAGCCGGTGCGGCGGACGAGGCCGCAGCCGGCGCCGTTGCAGCGGCGTACGACGCGGCGGCGGCGGCCCGGACGTGCACGCGACGCTCGAGGTACTCGTCGACCCCGCGGGGCAGCATCGAGATCTTGCCGTCGCCCAGCAGCGCCCAGACCGAGTCGGTGACCCGCTCGAGGAAGTAGCGGTCGTGGGAGACGACGACCAGCGTGCCCGGCCACCCGTCGAGGAAGTCCTCGAGGACGTTGAGGGTCTCGATGTCGAGGTCGTTGGTGGGCTCGTCGAGGAGCAGCACGTTGGGCTCGGTCAGCAGCAGCTTGAGCAGCTGGAACCGCCGGCGCTCGCCACCGGACAGGTCGCCGAGGCGCGCGGTCAGCCGGTCGCCGGTGAAGCCGAAGCGCTCCAGCAACGAGGTGGCCGTCAGCTCCTGGCCGTCGGCCGTGCGGGTGACCCGACGGATCGACTCCACGGTCGGGAGCACGCGCCCGGCGGGGTCGATGTCGTCGAGGGCCTGGGTGAGGTGCTGCATCGCGACCGTGCGCCCGTGCTTGACCTTGCCGGACCGCGGGGCGAGGTCGCCGGACAGCAGCGAGAGCACCGAGGTCTTGCCGGCGCCGTTGACCCCCACGATGCCGACCCGGTCGCCGGGACCGAGCCGCCAGGTGGCGTGGTCGAGCAGCTGCCGCTCGCCGCGGTAGAGGTCCACGTCCTCGACGTCGAGGACGTCCTTGCCGAGGCGTTGGGCGGCGAAGCGCTGGAGCTCCATCCGGTCGCGCGGAGGTGGCACGTCCTCGATGAGCTGGTTGGCGGCCTCGATGCGGAACTTGGGCTTGGCCGTGCGGGCCGGGGCACCGCGGCGCAGCCAGGCGAGCTCCTTCTTCACCAGCTGCTGGCGACGCTGCTCGGACGCGCCCGCCTGGCGCTGGCGCTCCGCCTTGGCCAGCACGAACGACGCGTAGCCGCCCTCGTAGGAGTCGACGGCGCCGTCGTGGACCTCCCACGTCGTCTGGCAGACCTCGTCGAGGAACCACCGGTCGTGGGTGACGACGATGAGGGCGCTGGTCCGGCCGACCAGGTGCTCGGCCAGCCAGGCGAC
This sequence comes from Nocardioides sp. Soil777, assembly GCF_001428425.1. NCBI lineage: Bacteria > Bacillati > Actinomycetota > Actinomycetes > Propionibacteriales > Nocardioidaceae > Nocardioides > Nocardioides sp. Soil777. Next base: position 335,722 of record NZ_LMSN01000015.1, on the reverse strand, counting down.
CGCCTCGACGTCGAGGTGGTTGGTGGGCTCGTCGAGCACGATCAGGTCGTGGCGCCCCAGCAGCAGGGCGGCCAGCGCGCAGCGCCGGCGCTCCCCACCCGAGAGCCCGAGCACGGCCCGGTCCAGCGAGATGCCGGCCAGCAGCTCCTCGACGATGCCGCGCATCGTGGAGTCGGCGGCCCACTCGTGGTCGGAGCGACCACCGAGCACCGCCTCGCGCACCGAGTGGGTGTCGACCAGCTCGTCGCCCTGGTGGAGGTAGCCGATCTCGACGCCACGGGTCATCGACACCCGGCCCGAGTCGGGCTCCTCGAGACCGGTCATCACCTCGAGCAGGGTGGTCTTGCCGTCGCCGTTGCGACCGACGATGCCGATCCGCTCCCCCACCGAGACGCCGAGGGAGACCTCGGCGAGCAGCGGGCGGACGCCGTACGACTTGGAGACGCGCTCCAGGTTGATCAGGTTGCTCATGCGATCTCCACGCTCATCCCACCTCGACGACTTGGGCGCCCGGGACCGGGCCGGCGGCGACGAGCACGACCTCGTGACCGTGACCGCGGAGCGCCACGGCCAGCGCGTGCGCGGCGGTGGGCGACTCGGCGAGGAACAGGCAGGTCGGACCCGAGCCCGACACAAGACCCCGGATCGCGCCCTCGGACTCGCCGCGGTCGAGCAGGTCGCCGAGGTCGGGCCGCAGGTCGAGGGCGGGCTCCTGGAGGTCGTTGTGCAGCACGGCGCCGAGCCGGTGCGGGTCCGAGGTGGCCAGCGCCGCCAGCAGGGCGTCGGCGGGCGCGGGGTCGGCGTCCGCGCCGGGGAACATCTCGTCGAAGCGCCGGTAGACCGCGGGCGTGGAGAGCCCGCCGGCGGCGGACGGTACGACGACCCACCACCACGGTCCGGCGTCCGGCACCGGGGTCACCAGCTCGCCGCGCCCGGTGCCGAGCGCGGTGCCGCCGATGAGGGCGAAGGGCACGTCGCTGCCGAGCTCGGCCGCCAGCGCGAGCAGCTCGTCGTCGGGCGTCTGGGCGTCCCAGAGCCGGTCGAGGGCGAGCAGCGCGGCGGCCGCGTCGGCGGAGCCGCCGGCCATGCCGCCGGCGACCGGGATCTCCTTGTGGACCAGGAAGTCAGCCACCGGCTCGCGTCCGACGCGGGCCGCCATCAGCGCGGTGGCCCGGGCGACGATGTTGCCGGCGCCGGCGGGCACGTCCGTGACGTCGACGTACGCCGCGCCGTGGGTCACGACGCGGAGCACCGAGTCCTCGGTGGCGACCATCTCGTCGTGCAGCCCGATCGCCTGGTAGACGGTCACGAGGGGGTGGAAGCCGTCCTCGCGCGCCGCCCCGACCCCGAGGTGCAGGTTGATCTTGGCGGAGGCGCGGACGTCCACGCTGGGTGGGGGCAGCCGCCCGGGGCTCACCATCCGCGGCCGTCGCTCTCGCGGCGGCTTTCGTCCCAGGGCATGCCCTCGGCGATCCGGGCGAAGTCCTCGACACCGATCACCTCGCCGCGCGTCGTGGGGTCGATGCCGGCGTGCACCAGCGCGGCCTCGGCGCCCTCGCTGGACCCGGCGAGCGGGCGCAGCGCGGCCCGCAGCTGCTTGCGGCGCTGGGCGAAGGCCGCGTCCACGACGGCGAAGACCTGCTCGCGCGTCGCGGTGGTCCCCGGGGGCTCGCGACGGGTCCAGGCCACCAGGCCGGAGTCGACGTTGGGGGCGGGCCAGAAGACGTTGCGCCCGATGGAGCCGGCGCGGCGTACGTCGGCGAACCAGGCCGCCTTGACGCTCGGCACGCCGTAGGTCTTGGACCCCGGCGGCGCGGCGAGCCGGTCGGCCACCTCGGCCTGCACCATCACCAGCCCCCGCTCGAGGGAGGGCAGCAGCGTGAGCATGTGGATCAGCACGGGCACCGAGACGTTGTAGGGCAGGTTGGCGACGAGCGCGGTCGGCGGCGGTCCGGGCACGGACTCGACCCGCATGGCGTCACCCAGCACGACCTCGAAGCGGTCGACGTGGTCCGGCGCGTGGGCGGCGATCGTCTCGGGCAGCAGGCCGGCCAGGGCCTCGTCGAGCTCGATGGCGACGACCCGGCCCGCCACCTCGAGGAGCGCCAGCGTCAGGGAGCCGAGGCCGGGGCCGATCTCGACCACCACGTCGTCCGCGGTGACGTGCGACTCGCGCACGATCCGGCGGACCGTGTTGGGGTCGATGACGAAGTTCTGGCCGCGCTGCTTGGTGGGCCTCAGGTCGAGCCTGGCGGCCAGCTGACGCACCTCCGCCGGACCGAGAAGGCTCGGTCCGGCGGAGGGGGTGGTCATGCGACTCAGGCTAGTGCCCGAGGGGTGCCGTCACTGGGGCAGGCCCAGCTTGGCCGAGCAGGACGGCCACGAGCCGTAACCGCCGGCGGCGTCGCGGAGCCGGGTCGCGACGGCGATCTGCGTCTCCCGCGAGGCGTCGCTCGGGAGGCCGGTGCCGCCGTACGCCTGCCACGTGCCCAGGTTGAACTGGAGGCCGCCGTAGTAGCCGTTGCCGGTGTTGATGGCCCAGTTGCCGCCCGACTCGCACTGCGCGAGGGAGTCCCACACGGTGCCGCCGGAGGCGAAGTTGGGCTCGCTGACCGGCTCCTTGGTGCCGACCCGGACGATCGCGGCGACGGGCGCGCGCTTGACGTCGGAGGACAGGACCTTGCGGGCCACGAGCTGGTCGTTGCGGAAGCGGAGCTCGTAGGTGACGTCGCGGACACCGGCACGGCCGGCGCGGACGGTCTCCTCCTCGCCCTCCAGCATGGAGTCGTCCTCGCGGGTGATCGTGTCGAACCCGATCGTCTGGCCCTTCTCGCGGCGCGAGACGACCCGGATGTCGGTGACGACGACCTTGTCCCCGTCGGAGATCTCCTTGGACAGCGCCGGCGTGACCTTGTCGCGCCTGCTCAGCTGGACGTCCATCTCCGCGAGCACGTCCTCGACGGTGAGGGCGGTGAGCTTCTTGCGCTTGAGCTTGGCGTCGCCGACCTTGACGTCGAGGACCTTGGGGGTGACGACGTCGAGGGTCGTGCCGGTGCGACCGAGCGGCGCGCTGCGGCTGGTCGACAGGTCGGCGCCCTCGAAGCGGCGGCCGATCTCGCCCAGGGCGCTGGCGATGGTGGTGGAGTTGACCCAGTAGGTGCGCTCCTCACCGTCGACGCTGAGGGACAGCGGACGACCGAACTGCACCGAGATGCGGGTGCCCTCCTCGATCGGCTCGTCGAGAGCCGGGGCCACGAGGTCCTTGTCGGTCACCTCGATGCCCTGCTCGGTGAGCACGTCACCGACGGTGCCACCCGTCGCGCTGACGGTCTGGGCCTGCCCGTCGAGCGACAGGGTCACCGACTTGTTGAGGGCGGCATAACCGACCGTGGTCCCACCGACCGCGGCGACGATCACGGCGACGAGGGTCACCAGGAGAGCCCTGGACTTGCTGAGATGGGCGATGCGTGAGCGCACGATGCTCCGAACGTCGAGCTTCCCGGGCCTCGGGCGACAGCGCGTCCGCGTGCAGCCGTGGTCATCTCGGGAACGATCACGTCGTGCGAGCGGGGGCTCGCGGAGGGGCTCATACCCACCTCCGGGCGCTGGCGGATCAATCCCGATCCCGGCCAACAGTCACAGGACGATAACGGTGATGGAGGCTCTGTCAAACTCCCCGCGCCCCGCCGCGCGGGTCGCGTGACGCTCGTCTCGGTGACCCCGCGGGGCCTTCCGGGCGGGCCGATCGCCCCACCCGTCACACCCGTCACACCTCACCAGGTCCCGCCGAACGCCCTCTCGGTGTTGGTGTCGATGGCGTGGCAGAGCCCCTCGAGGTCGTCCCCGCGCACCTCGGCCATCGCCCGCACCGTCAACGGCACGAGGTACGACGCGTTGGGGCGGCCGCGGTACGGCGTGGGGGTGAGGTACGGCGCGTCGGTCTCGACGAGCACCCGGTCCAGCGGGGTCACGGCCAGGGCGTTGCGCAGCGGGGCGGCGTTCTTGAAGGTGACCGTGCCGGCGAAGCTGAGGTGCGCCCCGCGGTCCAGGCAGCGCCGGGCGAAGGCGTCGTCGCCGGAGAAGCAGTGCATCACCCAGCGCTCGGGTGCGCCCTCCTCGTCGATCACCCGGAGGACGTCGTCGTGGGCGTCGCGGTCGTGGATGACCAGGGTCTTGTCCAGCCGCTTGGCCAGGTCGATGTGCCGCCGGAAGCTCTCCTCCTGCACGGCCCGACCGTCCTCGCCGGTGCGGAAGTGGTCGAGGCCGGTCTCGCCGACCGCCCGGACCTTGTCGTGGGCGCCGGCCAGCCGCTCGATCTCGGCCATCGCCGCGTCGAGGTCGCCGACGCGCGGGGCCTCGTTGGGGTGCAGGGCGACCCCGGCCACCAGCTCGGCGTGCTCGGCGGCGGCCTCGACGGCCCACCGCGCGCCCGGCAGGTCGCAGCCGATCTGCACGATGCGGGCCACGTTGACGTCCCTGGCGCGCCGGATGGCCGCGGCCGTCTCGACCCAGTCGCCGTCGGCGATGTCGAGGTGGCAGTGGTTGTCCACCACGGGCAGGGGCAGCGGCTCCGGCGCCGGGGGGCGCTCGCGGTCCCGGCGGGACCCCGACGCCTCCTCGGTGGCGGCGCGGCTGCGGGTCGGGCCCTCGAGCGGCTGGTCGGACGGCTGGTCAGGCATGGCCCGAGGCTAGCGAGGACGTCAGGTCAGGTGGACCGCGGCGTAGACCTCGCGCTTGGGCAGCCCCGCGCGTCGGGCGACGTCGGCGATCGCCTCCTTGCGGGTGGCCCCGGCGGCCTCCTCGTCGGCCACCGCGGCCCGCAGGGCGTCCGGGTCCTGGCCGACCTCGGCGGCCGGCACGGCCCCCTCCACCACGATGGTCACCTCGCCGCGCACCCCGTCGGCGGCCCAGGAGACGAGCTCGGCGAGCGGGCCGCGGCGTACCTCCTCGTGCGTCTTGGTGAGCTCGCGGCAGACCGCGGCGGGGCGGTCGCCGCCGAGCACGTCGGCCATCGCGGCCAGCGCCGCCTCCGTACGGTGCGGGGCCTCGAAGAAGACCATCGTCCGCTCCTCGCGGGCCAGGTCGGCCAGCCGCCGCGACCGCTCCCCCGCCTTGCGGGGCAGGAAGCCCTCGAAGCAGAAGCGGTCGACCGGCAGCCCGCTCACGGCCAGCGCGGTAAGCACGGCGCTGGGCCCCGGGACGGCGGTGACTCGGACGTCGTGCTCCACGGCCGCGGCGACGAGCCGGTAGCCGGGGTCGCTCACGCTGGGCATCCCGGCGTCGGTGACGAGCACGACCCGCTCGCCGGCGAGAAGGGCCTCGAGCAGGAGCGGCGTACGGGCCGACTCGTTGCCCTCGAAGTAGGACACCACCCGGCCGCCGAGGGTGATGCCGAGGTCGCTGGTCAGCCGCTTGAGGCGCCGGGTGTCCTCGGCGGCCACGACGTCGGCCCCGGACAGCTCCGCGGCCAGCCGGGGCGGCGCGTCGGCGTACTGCCCGATGGGCGTCGCGGCCAGCACGAGCACACCGGGAGCGGTCATGGCTGGAGGGTATCGGTGGACCGTCGAACTAGAGTGCCCGCGTGACCGCGCAGCCCACCGTCAGCCTGTCGCGGACGGCCGCCGGCAGCGAGGTGCCGTCCGCCGCCGAGCGGGCCCAGCCGCGATGGCGCGACGAGGACCCCGTCGTCGGCTGGACGGGCGCGCTGCTGGTCGCCGGCATGGCGTTCTTCCTGCGCTGGTGGCGGCTGGGCACGCCGCACCAGTTCTCCTTCGACGAGACGTACTACGCCAAGGACGCCTGGTCGATGCTCAACCACGGTTACGTCCGGGACTACGTCGAGGACGCCGACAAGTCGATCCTCAACGGGCAGCTCGAGGGGCTGTGGGAGCCCGGGCCTTCAATGGTGGTCCACCCCGACGTCGGCAAGTGGCTGATCGCGCTCGGGGAGAAGGCCTTCGGGATGGACCCCTTCGGCTGGCGGATCGCGGCCGCGGTCGTGGGTGCGCTGATGGTCCTGGTCATGTGCCGGTTCGTACGCCGCGTCACCGGCTCCACCGCGCTCGGCCTGGTCGGCGGGCTGCTGCTCTCCCTGGACGGCCTGCACCTCGTGCTGTCCCGGCTGGCGCTGCTCGACATCTTTCTCGCCTTCTTCATCCTGTGCGGGGTCCACTGCGTCGTCGCGGACCGCCAGTGGTTCCGGGAGCGCCTGGCCGCCGGCGCCACCCGCCGGCTCTTCCGGCCGTGGCTGCTGGCCGGCGGGGTCGCCTTCGGCCTCGCGGTGGGCACCAAGTGGACGGCGCTCTTCCCGCTGGCCGCCTTCGGGCTGATGGCCTTCGCGTGGAGCTGGGGAGCGCGGCGGTCCTTCGGCCACCCCCGCGCGCTGCTGCGTGCCGTGGTCCTCGACGGGGTGCCGGCCTTCCTCCACCTCGTGGGGATCGCGCTCGTCGTCTACGTGGCCACCTGGAGCGGCTGGCTCGCCCACGCGGCGGAGTACGAGGAGGCGCTCAGCAACACGCAGTACACGACCTACGAGGGCGGGACGCAGTGGCCGACGGCCACCGAGGCGGACGCGGAGGGCGCCGGCGAGGTCGTCCAGTCGCTGCGCTCGCTCTGGTACTACCACCAGGACGTCTACACGTTCCACGCCCACTTCCTCAACGACAGCGAGCACGTCTACGCCTCCAAGCCGGCGGGGTGGCTGCTGATGAGCCGGCCGGTCGGCGTCGACGCGCAGCTCGACATCCAGCCGGGCTCGCAGGGGTGCGACGCCCCCGAGGGGTCCACCTGCCTGCGCCAGGTGCTGCTGCTCGGCAACCCGCTGATCTGGTGGGGCGGGGCGCTCGCGCTGCTGTTCGCGGTGGTCCGCTGGGTCGGCGCCCGGGACTGGCGCTTCGGGGTCGCGGTGGTCGGCACGGGGTCCACGTGGTTGCCGTGGCTGATGTACGACGACCGGCCGATCTTCATCTTCTACGCCGTGGCCTGCCTGCCGTTCGTCGTGCTCGCGCTGGCCCTGGCCCTCGGCTCGATCGTCGGGCGCTCCGACGTGCCCAGCCCGCGGCGGACGGCCGGTGTCGTCGTCGCCGGCTCGTACGTCGTCCTGGTGCTGCTCGCCTTCGCGTGGTTCTGGCCGATCTGGACCGACCAGCTGATCACCAACTCGGAGTGGCTCGACCGGGTCTGGTTCACCCGCTGGATCTGACCCTCGCCGGCCCTGGCTCCTGGCTGCCGCTGAGTCGGCGCGCCCCCAACTGGCGGCGTACGACAACGGGCTGCACCCCCGCGCCACAGTTGGCGGCGTACGACAGGGCGACGTCCGATCCACCCGTTGTACGCCGCCAGTTGGGCGGCAACCCATGGCCTCGCCCCGTGACTGGCGGCATACGACATGGGGTGGCCGATCGACCCGTCGTACGCCGCCAGTCACGCGGCGAGGCGTCGGTCCGACCCCGGGTGGCCGCACATCGCCACCTCCGCCGCTCCGGCCACCCACTCGGCCGCCGAAGTCCGCCACAACTGGCGGCGTACGACATGGAGCTGCACCGCCGCTCCACAGCTGGCGGCGTACGACAAGGGGGTGCTCGATCCAGCCGTCGTACGCCGCCAGTCACAACAGGGCCCGGGCGCGGGCCGGCCCGGACCGAGGACGAGCCCCGGAAATGACGAACGGCCCGCCGATCGGCGGGCCGTTGGTGCTGGGTGGAGGTGAGGGGACTCGAACCCCTGGCCTTCTCGATGCGAACGAGACGCGCTACCAGCTGCGCCACACCCCCCAGACGAGGAGAAAAGATAGCACCGGCGGCAGGGGCGGACCCAATCAGCCCCGCCCGTCCCGGTCAGCGGAGCAGGACCGACTCGACCTCCTCGAGGGCCTGCCGGGCGTAGCCGCGCCACATCCGCGCGAACGCCGGCATCGCGAACCGACCTGCCGCCGTCGGGGTCACGTCCCACTGCCAGGTGATCCGGGTGCCGGTGCCGACGGGCTCGAACGACCACCGCCCCTCGATCCGCTCGACCAGCGGCCGCATGGGCCCGCGGACGTCACCGATCGAGTAGGCGGCGCGGTGCGGTCGCTCGACCGACGTGAGCGTCTCGAGCAGGGTGCCGCCGTCGGCCGTCACGATGGTGCGGGTCTGGCCGACCTCGCGCCACGGACCGATCTGGCCGCGCACCTCGCGGATCGGGGGCATGGCCAGCATCCGGCGGCGGAAGATCTCCGGCAGCGGGTGCTCGAGCACCCCGACGAACGCCTCGTCCACGGGGACCGGGACGGCTCGGGACTGCGACAGGTGCAGGGTCATGCCCGCCAGCGTACGGCGGTCGGGACCGCTCAGGAACCGGTGGCGCGGCGGCGCTCGGCCTCGCGCTCGGACCGCTCGGCCGCCTGCTGCTGCTCGGCCTCGCGGGCTAGGGCCGAGTCGCTCTCGCTGCGACCCGACGACCAGACACCGGTGGACTCCAGGTCGATCGTCTGGACCGTACGACGCGTGGCGGCGGGCTTGGAGACGTACGTCGGCAGCGTCGTGGGCACCATGTCCCAGGACCCGGGGGCCCGCATGACCGGGGCGGCGACGGGCTCGGCGAGCGGCACGTCGACGGGCTCGACGACACGCTCCTCGACCGACTCCTCGGCGTCCGCCTGCGGCTCCGCGGGGCCGACCTCCGGGGAAGGGGGCTCGGACACGGTGGCCGTGGCACGGGGCGCGACGGAGGTGCGACGGGCGGCGGCCCGCTCCCCCTTGACCATGACCCGGCAGGCGACGAGCCACGCCAAGAGCAGGGTGGCGGGCAGCGCGACCCACGGCCAGGTGAGGACCTTGGCCACGGCGAGGCCGATGACGACGGTGTTGGCGAGCAGGACCAGGCCGAGCACGCGGCGACGACGACGGGCGGCGCGCTGGGCGGCGGCGCGGCGTACGGACAACGGGGTGGCCGGGAGCGGGGCGTCGGACAGCGGGGTGCCGGCGGAGGACGAGCGCGTCGAGGCCTTGGTGGAGACGGTCGGCACCGACGCGGAGCGTCCGGGAGTCACGACCAGGCGGGCCTCGCGGCGACCGACCGGCTCGCGCCGGGCCAGCACCCGCATGGTGTGCGAGAAGCGCTCGACGGAGCGGCTCCGCACCGCCTCGTCATGGTGCTGGAGCGCCTTGGGGATGAGATAGACGGCCCAGGCCACCGCCAGGGCGACGAAGATCAGTGCGCTCGGGTCCACACGCCCGAGGTTAGGTTCGCCAGCACACCATGGGGCGGATGTCTACAGGTGTGTCGCGAAACAACTGGTGTGACTCGTGGGAAAACGCCTCAGGAGAGCCGGTCGAGGACGCTCCCGTGGGACTCCTCGACGGTGATGGCGAAGATCCGGTGGTCGCGCCAGTCGCCGTCGATGTGCAGGAAGAGCGGGGCGTAGCCGATCTCCCGGATCTCGAGCTTCTCCACGACCCGCAGCGAGTTGGTGTTCTCCGGGCGGATGCAGATCTCGATGCGGTGCAGCCCCACCTCGGCGAAGCAGTGGTCGATGACCATCGCCACCGCGGTCGGCATCACCCCGCGACCGGCGAACTCGCGGCCCAGCCAGTAGCCGATCGAGGCGAACTGCGCCGAGCCACGCACGATGTTGTTGACCGTCACCTGGCCGGCGAACATGCCGTCCACCTCGATGGCGAACGGCATGGCGTGGCCCTGCCGGGCCTGGCGGAGCAGCCGGCGCGCCACCTGGCGGTAGCTGCCGGCGCGCCTGGCGCTGCCGGGCGGCATGGTCGCGTCCCAGGGCCGCAGCCAGTCGGCGTTGCGGCCGCGGACCTCGCGCCAGGCGCGACTGTCGCCGGCCTCCAGCGGCCGCACCACGACGTGTCCGTGGACGAGCCGCGCCGGCCAGCCCGGGCTCACGGGTGGTCGCTCCCGACGATCTGCTCCACCGCGTGCCGGAGCACGGGCTCCAGCACGGCGAGCGCGTCGCGCACGCCGCCGCGCGAGCCGGGGAGGTTGACCACCAGGCACTGTCCCGCGACCCCGGCGAGACCGCGCGACAACATCGCGGTCGGCACCCCGGCCTGCAGGCCGTAGGCCCGGATGGCCTCGACGATGCCCGGGACCTCGCGGTCGAGCAGCGGTCGGGTGGCCTCGGGCGTGCGGTCGGTCGGGGTGAGGCCGGTGCCGCCGGTGGTGAGCACCACCCGGGCCCCGCCGTCCACGGCAGCGCGGATCGCCGCACCGACCGGGTCGCCGTCGGGCACCACCGCGGGCGCCCCGCAGGCGAAGCCCTGCTCCACGAGCCAGTCGACGATCACGGGACCGGTGGCGTCGTCGTACACGCCGGCGGCGGCGCGGTTGGAGGCCACGACGACGGCCGCGGGGAGCAGGTCGGTCACCGGACCCAGTCCCCGGACCTGCCACCGGTCTTGGTCTCGACGCGCACGTCGGTGATGACCGCGCCCTTGTCGACGGCCTTGACCATGTCGATGACCGTCAGCGCGGCGACGGACACGGCGGTGAGCGCCTCCATCTCCACCCCCGTGCGGTCGGTGGTAGCGACGGTGGCGACGATCTCGACCGCGTCGTCGGCGACGACGAGGTCGACGGTCACCGACGAGAGCGCCAGCGGGTGGCACAGCGGGATGAGCGAGGGCGTCTGCTTGGCGCCCATGATGCCGGCGAGCCGGGCCACGGCGAGGGTGTCGCCCTTGGGCATCCCCTCCCCGCGGAGCAGCTCGACGACGGCGGGCGAGACGAGCACCCGACCGGACGCGGACGCCGTACGGGCGGTGACGTCCTTGGCGGAGACGTCGACCATCCGGGCGGCGCCGTGCTCGTCGACGTGGGTGAGCCGGTCGGAGGTGGCCATCAGAACTCCTCGTCGAGCTTGAGCACCTGCACCATGTCCCCGGCGCTGAGCGAGGTCACCTCGGGCGGCACCACGATGAGCGCGTTGGACGTCGCGAGGTCGCCGATGAGGTGCGAGCCGTGGCCGCCGACCGGGGAGACGAAGGCGCCACCGCGGTCGGTGGCGTACGCGCCTCGCACCATCTGCTGCTTGCCCTCGGGCGAGCCGATGCCGTGGGTGAGCCGGGCCCGGCCGAGCGGACGGGAGTAGGGCAGCTTGCCCATCATCCGGCGGATGGCGGGCAGCACGAAGGTCTCGAAGGAGACGTACGCCGAGACGGGGTTGCCCGGGAGGGTGAAGATCGGGGTGGCGTCGTCGCCCACCGTGCCGAACCCCTGCGGCTTGCCGGGCTGCATCGCGACCCCGCCGAACCACACCGTGCCCAGCTGGCCGAGCGCCTCCTTGACGACGTCGAAGTCGCCCTGGCTCACTCCCCCGCTGGTCACGACCAGGTCGGCCCGCACGAGCTGGTCGCTGAGCGCGTCGGTGAAGGTGCGCGGGTCGTCGGGGACGATGCCGACGCGGTAGGCGATGGCGCCGGCCGTGCGGGCGGCCGCGGCCAGGAGGTAGGAGTTGCCGTCGTAGATGGAGTCGTGGCCCAGCGGGGCGCCGGGCTCGCGCAGCTCGGAGCCGGTCGAGATGACGACGACCCGGGGGCGCGGGCGGCAGCGGACGGTGGCCCGACCGACGGCGGCGAGCAGGCCGAGGTGGCGGGGCCCGAGGACGGTGCCGTGCTCCATCAGGAGGTCGCCCTCCCCCACGTCGTCGCCTCGGGTGCGGATGTGCTGGCCCGCGGACGGCACCTGGGTGATCTTCACCTGGGCGACACCCCGGTCGGTCCACTCGTAGGGGACGACGGCGTCGCAGCCGCGCGGCACGGGTGCGCCGGTCATGATCTTGACCGCGGTGCCGGGCGACAGGGCCACCAGGTCGGCGCGACCGGCGCCGATCTCGCCGACGACCGGCAGGTGCACCGGCTGCTCGGGGGACGCGGTGAGGACGTCGTCGCGGACGACGGCGTAGCCGTCCATCGAGGAGTTGTCGAAGCTGGGCAGCGCCATCGGGGCGTGCACGTCCTCGGCGACGGCCAGGCCCAGGGCGTCCATCAGCGGCTGGGGGAAGTCCGGGAGGGGCGAGACCGAGGCCAGGATCCGCTCGACGAGGTCGGGGACCGGCAGCAGGTCAGCCATCGGCGTCCCCGGTGAGCACGGTGCCGGCGGCGACCCGCTGCGCCGAGGGCGACTCGAGCTCGACGTCGCCCACGACGCGGACGCCGTGGCCGAAGGTGAAGTCGCCGTCGACCTTGAGCGAGTCGGCCTCGCGCAGCGACGGGGCGCCCTCGGGGAAGCGCTTGTCGAAGTCGCCGACCAGCTTGTAGAACTCGCCGTCCAGCTCGATGTAGGGCACCTCGTCGGACGCCTGGTCGAGCACGAAGTCCTTGCCCAGGTCATAGATGTCCGAGCGCAGGACCAGCAGGTCGTTGGTCGTCTTGACCGGGACGAAGCGGTCGCGGCCGACCTCGATCGTGCGCGCTCCCTCGAAGACCTCGATGGCGGCGCCCATGGCCGTCTCGATCTGGATCACCTCCGGCGTGGACGGGTCGGCCGGGTCGAGGTGCTTGACGTTGCGGATGAGCGGCAGCCCCAGCACGCCCTGACGGGCGTCCAGCGCGTCGCTCATGGCCTGCAGGTCGAACCACAGGTTGTTGGTCGAGGTGAACTGGTGACGGGTGAGGTCGGCCAGCGCCTCGCGGTCGGAGTCCAGCGTCTGCGCCGACTCGCGCAGCACGATCCGGCCGTCCTCCTTGCGCCGGGCGAAGTGGCCGCCCTTGCGGTCGGAGGGGGTGCGCCGCACGGCCTCGATGGCGAAGGGGGCGCCGGTCGAGGCGAACCACCCGGCCACCCGCGCGTCCGGCACCGCGCCGAGGTTGTCGGAGTTGGACACGAAGACGTAGCGGTAGCCCGCCTCGATCAGCCGGCCGAGCAGGCCGGAGCCGCGCAGCGCCGTGTAGAGGTCGCCGTGCCCGGGCGGGCACCACTCGAGGTCGGGGACCTTGGGGTACGACGCGGGGAGCAGGTCGGCGGCGAGCAGCTTGGGCTCCTTGTTCTGCAGGAACTCCAGCGGCAGCCCCTCGACCGGCAGGTCGTCGTAGCGGGCCAGCGCGGCCATCGTGTCGCCGGAGGTGCGGAACGAGTTCATGAACATCAGGGGCAGCGTCGCGTCGTACTGCGAGCGCAGGTGCAGCACCTGGCGCGCGATGATGTCGAGGAAGCTCAGCCCGCGGCGCACGCACAGCAGCGACTTGGCGCGGTCCATGCCCATCGAGGTCCCGAGGCCGCCGTTGAGCTTGACCACGGCGGTGTGCCGGATCGCCTCGGCGGCGACGTCGTCGGCCACCTCCACGTCCGCGAGCGCCTCCATGTCGAGGGGCTCGATCGACGACTCGGGGATCATCCCGGTCTCGCCGTGCTCGAGCAGCCGGTAGTAGTGCGCGAACGTGTCGATGGCGACCGGATCGACGCCCGCTTCCTGCATCTTGGCGCGTGCGAGCTCGAGGCCTTTGCTACCCATGCTCCGATCGTAGGCTCATCTCGTGGCAACACCACCCGAACCCCCGTCAGGGGAGACCCACCCGACCTCGCGGGACGCCAAGCGCGACCTGCGCCGGCGGCTGCTGGAGGCCCGTCGCGGGCGCTCGGTGGCCGACCTCGGCCGGACCGCCGCGGTCATCGCCGACCACGCCCTGGCGTGGGAGCCCGTACGCCGCGCGCGCACGGTCGCGGCGTACGTCTCGGTGGGCGCGGAGCCCGGCACCGGGCCGCTCCTCGAGGGTCTGCACGCGGCGGGTGTGCGCGTGCTGCTCCCCGTCGTGCTCCCCGACCTGGACCTGGACTGGGCGGCGTACACGGGTCCGGAGTCGCTGGCCGCCGCGCGCCTCGGCCTGCTCGAGCCGACCGGCGCGCTGCTCGGCGTGGATGCGGTGCGGGACGCCGACGTGCTCCTGGTGCCGGGCCTCGCGGTCTCCCCGTCCGGGGAGAGGCTCGGTCGCGGCGGCGGCTGCTACGACCGGGCGCTGGCGCGGGCGGCAGGTCGCCCCGTGGCCGTGCTGCTCCACGACGACGAGGTCGGGGTCGACGTGCCCACCGAGCCGCACGACCGGCCGGTGACGCACGCCATCACGCCCGCCGGGGTGCACGCCCTCGGAGCCCGCTGACGGGCCCGTGCGAACTCAGTCGTCGTCGGGGTCCGGGACGAGGGTCATCGAGTCCTCGCCCGCCGCCTCGACGGCGTCCCGCGAGAAGGCCCACGGGAGGTAGTCGCCGGCGACCCACAGCTCGGTCTGGTCGGCGTAGTGGGAGGACGCCGGGTGCCCCGAGACGCCGGTGAGGTTGATGTACCGCGAGCGGTCGAGGTCGGCCAGCGACACCACCATCCGCATCGACGGCGCCGATGTGACCTCGTAGCCCACCGAGGCGTCCCAGGCGGTCGCGTCGACGATGCTGGAGCCGCCGCCGACCTCGTGGCCGTCCCGGTTGAGGAGCCGCTCGACCGGCGCGATGCCGGACTCGCCCAGCGTCGAGCTGCGCAGGTCGAGCCGGTGCAGGTGGCCCCACCTCCACTGGCCGGGGTCGCGCGCCTGGCGTCGCGTCATCTCGTCGCGGGCGTCCACCATGGCCTGGCGCAGCACGTCGTCGCGCGACTCGGTCTCCTCGGTGTCGACGTCGTCCCACCAAGGGCCGGCCGGGTCCTCGAGCAGCTGCTCGACGACGCCGAACCAGCGGTCGCCGCCGTCGGGCCGGATGTCCTCGCGCAGCTCGTCGTGGAAGGTCAGGCGCAGCAGGTTGCTCCACACGACGTTGTAGTAGGCCGCCGCCGCGCTGTCGGCGGGCTGGGAGAAGTCCCAGTCGGCCAGGAGCTCCTGCCCGTCGCGGTAGTAGCCACCGGGCAGGTCCTCCACGTCGAGCAGGTAGGGCACCAGGGTGGCGGCCATCGGGTTGGTCGAGTCGAGCTGGAGCCGCGTCATCTCGTCGACCGAGAGCTCGCCCTCCTCCTCCAGCACCTGGCGGATGCGGGTCGACCGGTAGCCGCGGTCCCAGTCACCGGTGAGGAAGTAGGGGTAGTCGGGCCCGATGACGGCCTGGTTGGCCGTGACGACGAAGCCCTCCTCCGGGTCGAGCACGCTGGGCAGGCCGTCGAACGGGACGTACTCACCGGTCCAGTCGTTGGCCGACACCCAGCCCTCGGCCGGCATCCGGCCGTCGTTGCCGGACTTGCGGATCGGGATCCGCCCCGGCGCCTGGTAGCCGATGTGGCCCTCACGGTCGGCGTACACGAGGTTCTGCGCCGGGACCTCGAAGTCGGCGGCGGCCGCCCGGAACTCGTCCCAGTTGCTGGCCCGGTTGAGGGCGAGGATCGCGTCGGCGGTCGTGCCGGGCTCGAGCGCGGTCCACTGGAGCGCGACGCCGTAGCCGTTGCCGGGACCGGTGGGGTCCGGCTCGTCCGTCGGGGCGTTGGCCCCCACCGAGCTGAACTCCTGCGACACGTCGCTGATCAGCGGCCCGTGGGCCGTCTCGCGGATCTGGAGCTCGAAGTCGTCCCCGCCGCGGACCTCGATCGTCTCGGTGCGGATGTCCAGCGGCTGCGGCTCGTCGTCCTGCAGCCACGTCTCCCCCTCGACCTTCTCGAGGTAGAGGTCGGTGACGTCGGGTCCGAGGTTGGTGAAGCCCCACGCTATGTCGGCGTTGTGGCCGATGATCACGCCCGGGACGCCGGAGAACGTGAAGCCGGAGGAGTCCAGCGTGCAGTCGGCGGTGACCTGGCGGCAGTGCAGGCCCATCTGGAGCCAGATGCCGGGCATGCTCACGCCGAGGTGCGGGTCGTTGGCCAGCAGCGGCGCGCCGGTGGCGCTGTGCTCGCCGTCGACCACCCAGGAGTTGGAGCCGATGCCGTCGCCGCGGCCCATCAGGTCGGGGACCCGGGCCACCGCGTCGCGCACGCCCTCGAGGGCGTCGACCATCTCGCGCGAGTACGCCGGGCGGCGCGGGTTGCGGGTCGCATTGCCGGAGGCGTTCTGCTCGAAGACGCCGTCGACCACGCCGCCGCTGCCCACGATCGGCGGGTGCCGGTCGTACGGGTACTCGGGGTAGAGCCGGTCCACCTCCTCGGGCGTGTGGTCGAGGCTGGCCAGCACCCGGTCGACCTCGTCGGTCATGTTGCCGCGCAGGTCCCACGCCATCGCCTTGAGCCAGGCCAGCGAGTCGACGGGCGTCCACGGCTCGGGCTCGTAGGAGAGACCGGTGGCGGCGAGGAGGGTGTACTCCACGGCCATCTCGGTCGGGCCGTGCGACTCGAGGTAGGCGTTGACCCCCTCGGCGTACGACGCGAGCGCCTCACGGGTCTCGGTGTCGAGGATCGCGAGCTCCTGCTCGGCGACCCGGCGCCAGCCCATCGTGCGGATCACCTTGTCGGTCTCGAGGCCGTCCTCGCCGAAGAGCTCGGAGAGCCGACCAGCGGTGACGTGGCGGCGCACGTCCATCTCGAAGAAGCGCTCCTGGGCGTGGACGTAGCCCTGGGCCCGCAGAAGGTCGGCGTCGGTGTCGGCGTAGACCTGCGCGATGCCGTGCGCGTCACGGATGACCTCGACCTCGGCCCCGAGGCCGGGGACCTCCACCTCACCGGTGGTGGCCGGGACCGGGCGCAGCGCGAAGGCGACGGTGACCACGAGCAGCAGCACGACGAGCACCGCGAGGCCGGCGACGGCGTACGCGGACCACCGCAGGACGCGTGGCGCGGCCCGGAAGGTCTGCCACCACGTCGGGTCGGTCTCGGGGGGTGCGGGCTGCTCGCTCATCGTGGGGGCATTGTGCCGTACCCTTGGCAGTCGGGAACGGCGAGTGCCAGCGTGTCCCCGCCACCGTCCCCGCACCTCCCCCGATCCACCGCAGCCCGGAGTCACGAAGGTCCCGATGCCCACCTACCAGTACCTCTGCACCGAGTGCGGCCACGCGTTCGAGCAGTTCCAGAGCTTCAGCGACGAGTCCCTCACGCACTGCCCGGAGTGTGACGGCCGGCTGCGCAAGGTCTTCAACGCCGTGGGCGTGGTCTTCAAGGGCTCGGGCTTCTACCGCACCGACAGCCGGTCCTCATCGACCGCGTCGGAGCCTGCGACCGCGGGCTCCTCCTCCTCCAAGGAGTCGGGGCCCTCCGGATCGTCCTCCGACTCGGGCTCGTCCTCGTCGGGCTCGTCGGGGTCCTCGTCCGGCTCCTCGTCGTCCTCCGCGGGCCCGTCGTCGTCCACAGGGTCCTCCTCGAGCTGACCGATCCCCAGGGTCGTCCCGACCGTCGGCCATGGTCGGTGCCGCCGCCTAGCGTCGGCGCATGCCCCTGATCGACGACGTACGCCGCCGCTGGCGCACGCTGCGCCGCCACGTGCTGGCCCGCCGGCGTCCCCTCGCCGCAGCGTGCGCGGCTGTGGCGGTGCTGGTCGGGCTGCGGGTGGGCGCGGGTCCGCCTCCCCCGACGGTGGCCGTCCCGGTGGCGGCTCGCGACCTGTCGGCGGGCGTGGTCGTCGGACCGGCCGACCTCACGACCGCGGCCTTCGCGCCGGGCACCGAGCCCTCCGGGATGCCCGACGACCCCGTGGGCCGGGTCCTCGCCGCCCCGGTCGTGGCCGGCGAGCCGGTCACCGACGTCCGCCTGGTCGGGGAGGGCCTGGCCGGCGCGCATCCCGACCTGACCGTCATGCCGGTGCGGCTGCCCGACGCCGGGGTCGTCTCACTGCTGCGCCCCGGTGACCGCATCGACCTGCTGGCGGCCGACCCCGGGTCCGGCGAGGCCACCCCGGTCGCCGACGACGTCCTGGTGCTCGCCGTGCCCGCGGCGGACGACGCAGCCGCGGCCGACTCGTCGGCCCCACCGGGGCGCCTCGTCGTGCTCGGGATCAGCCCCGCGGCCGCTCCCGACGTGGGTCTCGCCGCCGTGACGCTGTTCCTCGTGGTGGCCTTTTCGCGCTAGCGTCGTGCGTGTCCCAGCACCTCACCGGCCCCGGTCTCGGGGTCACGCAAGGAGTCACCCCATGAGCGGATTCAAGAACTTCCTCCTCCGAGGCAGCCTCATCGAGCTGGCGGTCGCGTTCATCATGGCGACGGCATTCGCCGCGGTGGTCACGGCGACGGTCGCGCTCATCATGGACCTCATCGGCAAGGCCGGCGGCACGCCCGACTTCTCCAGCTACTCCCCCGGCGGGGTCTCGGTCGGCGCCTGGCTGACCGCGGTGATCTCGTTCGTCATCATGGCCACGATCGTCTACTTCTTCATCGTGCTGCCCTACACGAAGGCCAAGGAGCGCTACTTCCCGGCCGAGGACACCGGCACCCCCGCCGACGTGGCCGTGCTCGAGGAGATCCGCGACCTGCTGCGCGCCCGCAACGGTCAGGTCTGACCCGAGGTCCGACCCCGGGCCTGACGCTGGTGCCGGACGGCTCGCCCTTCGGGGCGGGCCGTTCGTGCGTCCGGCCGTGGTGCGGGGTCAGCCGTGGTGCGGCGGCACCTGGTCGCGGTAGTAGCCGTCGCCGAGCGCCTGGCCGTGCGCGCCGTCGCCGAAGACCGCCTCGAGCCGGCGGCGGCGTACCCACTCGGGCTCGACCTGGGCCTCCGGCGACGACACGTCGTCGTCGCGCTCGGTGCTGACCTTCTCGGCTCCTGCGTCCGCAGCGCCGGCGCCCCCGGTGGTGACAGCCTCCGCGTCATCGCCGGGCCGGCCGGCGTCAGGGGCGGGCCCGGCCGTCACGCGCACACGCCGGGGACGGGCTCCTCCGTGGGCGCCGTCTCGGTGGGAGAGGCTTCCTCCGACGGCGAGGCCTCCTCGCTCGGGGACTCGCTGGGAGTCTCCTCGGGCTGGGGCGTCTCGGACGGGGTCTCGCCCGCTCCGCCGCCCTGCGCCTCGCTCGAGGTCGCCGGCGGCTCGGCCGTGATCGCGGTGTCGAGGACGGAGCGCGGAAGCGGCTTGTCCTCGTTGATCAGCTGCCAGATCGTGTCGGCGTCCTCGGTCCAGAAGACGCTGCCGAAGTGCTCCGACTCGCGGGGGTAGTACTCCGTGGGCACCGTCACGAACTGGATCTCGTCGAGCCCGACGTTCTGCAGCTGCATGGCGATCTTGCCGATGCGGGTCACGGTGCCGAGGCCGGTGTCGGTCTTGAGCGAGTCGGTGGCGGCGTCGAGGAAGCGCACCACCTTGTCGAGGCGGGTGAGGGTGCCGGCCGACTTGACCTCGCGGATGAGCGCCGCGATGAAGGTCTGCTGTCGGCGGATGCGGCTGATGTCGTTCTGCTGGGCGAGCTCACCGACGTACCGGGCCCGGACGTAGTCGAGCGCCTCGTCGCCGGTCAGCAGGGAGGGGTCGCCCGCCGGGACGAAGATCTGGTGCTCCGGGTCCTTGATGTCCTCGGGGACGCACACCGGCACGCCACCAACGGCGTCGACCATCTCGCCGAAGCCGTTGAAGTCCACGACCACGAAGTGGTCGACGAAGACGTCCGCGTTCTCCTCGAGCTGCGCCACGGTGCACAACGGGCCGCCGACGGCGAAGGCGGTGTTCCACTTGACCTCGCTGGCGGCATCGCTGCCCTCGCAGTCGGGGCGCTGGACGATGGAGTCGCGCGGGATGGAGATGGCGTAGGACCGCGTCCGGTCGGCGGAGAGGTGGACGAGGATCGTGGTGTCCGAGCCACCACCGCCGGCCTCGCCGTCGATCTCGTTGCCCTCGCCGGAGCGGGTGTCGTCGCCCATCACCAGGATGTTGAGGGGCTCACCGTTGCCGCGGTAGATCTTCTCCGGACGGTCGTCGCCGAGCGCCGAGAGCGACTCGGTCTCGATGTTCCCGTTGAGGTGGCGGTAGAAGAAGACGACGCCGAGGGCAGTGACCAGCGCCAGCACGATGCTGCTGGCGAGGACGACACGACCGACGGTGTGCTTGCGCTTGACCTTGCCCTTGCGCTTGGGCGCAGGCGGGTCGGTGGCAGCGCTGTGGGCTCCTGACACTGTTGCTTCACACCTTCGTCGGTGGGATACCTCAGCGGCACCCCGGGGTCAACATCGCAACCTACGCGACGTCGACAAATTGTCGCCGCAGACTCGAGCAGGACAAATTCCTCATCCCCGGTCGCATGACAGGATGACGCGGTCCACTCGTCCTCGGCTCCAGGGACTCCTCGTCGTGCCGCACCGCTCCACCCGCCCCCTCCGCCGCCCGCTGGCCGCCCTCGTGGTGGTCGCCGGGCTCGCCCTCGTCGCGCCGGTCGCCAGTCCGGGCACGAGTCCCGTGGCCCGCTCGGCGACCGCCGGCGCCGGCTCCCCCGTCCCGGGCACCGCCACCACGGCCGGTCGCGGCACCGCGGTCGCCGAGGAGCCGCCCAACGTGGTCATGGTGCTGACCGACGACATGCGCAAGGACGACATGCGGCACATGCCGCACGTGCGCGAGCTCCTCGTCGAGCGGGGCATGACCTTCCGCCAGGCGCAGTCGCCGCACCCGCTGTGCTGCCCGGCCCGCGCGGAGATCCTGTCCGGGCAGTACGCCCAGAACAACGGCGTGCACCACAACTCCGGCCCGTACGGCGGGTGGCAGGCGTTCGACCCGAGCTCCACCATCGCCACGTGGGCGCAGGACGAGGGCTACCGCACCGCCCTGCACGGCAAGCACCTCAACCACTTCGAGGAGGGGTCGCCGGCCGATCCCGGCTGGACCAACTTCGACATCCTCCTCGAGCCGGCGACCGACTACGCCAACTTCGACTTCTTCGGCGGCACCTCCTATCGCAACGACTACGTCACCACCCGTCTCGACCAGCGCACCGTGTCCGACCTCGAGCGCTGGGCGGGCCCCACGCCGTACCTCGTGATGGCCAACCACGTGGCGCCGCACATCTGGATGCCGCGGTCGGCCCGCGGCGATGGTGACGGGGACCGCGGTGGGCGACCGCCCAAGGTGGCTCCTGAGCACAAGCGGGCGCTGGCGCGACTCAAGCCGGCCGCCTTCAAGGCCCCGAGCTTCAACGAGGCGGACATGAGCGACAAGGAGAAGGGTGTCCGCACCCGCGCCAAGCTCTCGCGCCGCGAGATGAGCACGCTCAACCTCGCCCGCATCCGCTCGCTGCTCTCGGTCGACGACGCGGTGAAGCACCTCGTGGACACGCTGCGCGAGACCGGCGAGCTCGACAACACCTACATCGTCTTCACCAGCGACAACGGCTACGCGCTGGGCGAGCACCGCTTCACCGGCAAGGACCGGCTCTCCGACGAGATCCTCGACGTACCGCTGGTGGTGCGCGGACCCGGTGTCCCCGCCGGGAAGAAGTCCGACCGCCTCGTCTCCCTGGTCGACCTCACCGCCACCCTGACCTCCCTGATGGACCTCTCCCCCGACATCACGCTCGACGGCGAGGACTTCTCCGACACCCTGCTCGGCGGCAAGGCCACCCACCGGCGCGACACCATGCTGATCCAGACCGGCGGCAAGGCCACCGGCGTGCGCGACCCCGGCTGGACCTACCGCGGTGTCCTGACCGAGCGCTACGCCTACGGGCGGCGGGTCAACGACCGGTTGAGCGACGGGTTCCTCTACGACCGCGCCGAGGACCCCTACGAGCTGCGCAACCTGATCCGCTCGAAGCGCTACGCCCCCGTACGCCGCGAGCTCGAGCGCCGCCTGCGGGCCCTCGGCGACTGCGCGGGCAGCGAGTGCAACCGGCACTTCGGCCGGACGCCCAGGCCGCGGGGCTGACGTCGCCCGGCCCGCGTCCTGCGTGCCTCACACGGCTGCGCCACGTCTGACGACGACGGGGCCGCGGCCCTGAGCCGCGGCCCCGTCGGAGGTCAGATCACTTCCGGGGGATCCTGAACTTCTGTCCCGGGAAGATCAGGTTCGGGTCCTCCACGTTGTTGACCCGGGCGATCTCACGCCAGTCGACGCCGTAGCGCTGGCCGATCTCCGAGAGGGTGTCACCGGACTTCACGGTGTAGACCTCGTCTGCGGCCGCCTCCTGGCGGGCCTCCTGACGAGCCTCCGCGCGCTCCTCCTGCCGCTCCTCGCGAGCCTCCGCGCGCTCCTCCTGCCGCTTCGCGCGGCGGGCGTTGGCCTTGTCGATGGCCTTCTGGGCCTTCTCCTCGGCCTTGCGGTCGGCCTCGGCCTGCGCCTCCTGGGCGGCCTTGGCCTCGGCCTCGGCCTGCTGGCGGGCCTCCTCCGCCTGCGCCTTCTCCTCGTCGGTCGCGGACGGCAGGCCGGCCTTCTCGGCCGCAGCATCGGACTTGCGGCGTGCCTCGTCGGCGCGGGCCTGTGCCTCGACCTTCGCCTTGTCGGCCTCCGCCTGGGCCTCCTCGGCCTCCTTGCGCGCCTCCTCCGCCGCCTCGGCGTCGTCGGTCGTCACGGCGTCCTTCAGCTTGTCCCACAGAGACATCCGGATTCCTCTCGTTGTGGCCGGACGGGAGAACCCGTCGCACGGACCGCTTCCGAACCTAGGTGCGCCCTTCGCGGCTCAGCAACGGCGCTTCACCCGGGAGGGGGGCGGCATGCGACCACCCGCCTTCATCGGGGGTCGCGTTGGCCATGCCCGCCGCCTGCTGACAAAATGACCGCGCCCCGCGTGGGGCACGCCCCAGTAGCTCAGTGGATAGAGCAGCCGCCTCCTAAGCGAAAGGTCGCAAGTTCGACTCTTGCCTGGGGCACAGGTGAGTCCCTCGGGACCACGACAGGCCGGACCCGTCCTCGGGTCCGGCCTGTGCCACGTCCACCGACTGCGCAAGAGCACAAGATGGAAGATCCGACGGCTGTGGGGCGTCGGATCTTCCAGGCTGGACGGCACGTGCTGGGTACGACGCCATGAGGGCGGGTGAGCAACCCTCAGGAGCCCGGGAGGACGTCCTTCACCGCGTCGACCACCTTGGCGACGACGGGGCGCTCGTCGCCCCCACTGGCCCAGGCGGGGTCCTGGGGCATCGGGCCCATCGGGTCGGCGTGCTCCGGAGGCATGGTGCGCGGGGCGAGGGCTCGGTTGATCGCCTCCGCCAGCCCGACGAGCCGGTGGCCGGCGGGCAGCAGCAGCTCCACGAAGTCCTCGTCACCCGCGACCATGTCGTGGTGGAGGCTCTCCACCAACGCCTCCACCGTCGGCCGGGGCACGTCGGTGAGGCTGCCGACCAGGGTGCCGACGAGCGCCGTCGGCAACAGCGGGACGTGGACCTGCGGACGGGTGAGCCCGGCGTGCGTGGTGTAGGTGTCGAGCAGCGCGCCGTAGCGCAGCGTGTCGGGCCCGCACACGTCGAAGGAGCGCGACGGGCCGGCGTACTCGAGCGCTCCGACGAGGGCGGCCAGCACGTCGACGACCGCGATCGGCTGCACGAGGGAGTCCATCCAGGTCGGCACCGTGTGGACCGGCATCCGCTCGCTGACCTGCCGGATGATCTCGAACGACGTGGACCCGCTGCCGAGCAGCACCGCGGCCCGCAGGACCACCACGGTCGCCGGGGTGTCGAGGAGGATCCGCTCCACCTCGCGCCGGGACGTGATGTGCTCGGACAGCTCGTCGTCAGGGGCGTCCGGCACGAGCCCGGAGAGGTAGACGACCCGGCCGACGCCGTGGGCCCGCACGGCGCTCGCGAAGTGGGAGGCCGCCGCCCGGTCGGTCTCGGCGAAGTCGTCGCCGCCCATCCCGTGGATCAGGTAGAAGACCGCGTCCACGCCCTCGCACGCGTCCGCGACCTGGTCGGGGTCCAGCGCGTCCATCACGACGGTCTCGACCCGGTCCGCCCACCACGGCATCTCCCGCTCGGGGTCGGACGTGGTGGTGCGCACGTCGTGACCGCCCTCGAGGAGCAGCGGCACCAGCCGGCCGCCGACGTAGCCGGTGGCACCGGTGACGAGGATCTTCACAGCGTCTCGAAGCGCAGGCCGCCGGCCTGCACGCGTGCGAGCAGGTTGTCGCCCATCGCCTGTGCGGTGGTGACCTGCCCGGCGGTGGACGGGTTGTCGTCGAGGGCCAGGCACAGCGCCGACTCGGCGAGCATCATCGACGTCTCGGTGTAGCCCGGGTCACCGCCCGAGACCCGGGTGTGGACGGTCCGGCCGCCGGACTCCCCGACGAAGTCCACGGTGAACCAGGACGCGTCGCGACGCGCCTCGTCGGGCCCTTCGCCCTGGGCGACCCGGTCGAGCAGGAACCGCCGCACCGGGCCGACCTGCGCCGCCGCGGCCAGCGCGCCGACGACGACCGCGCCGCCGGCGGCGTACCGGATCGTCTTGGTGCCGGCGTAGTGCGAGTAGCGGAAGTCGGGGCCGTACGCCGGGAGGGCCGCGCCGCTGCGGGCCACGACGATCGGGTCGATGGTCGGCAGCGGGAGCAGCCAGTAGCCGAGCACCGAGTCCTTGTGCGGCGTCCCCGACACGGCACGGGAGCGACGGCCGTCGGCCGGCCTGCCCTCGGCGCGGCGGCGGGCGGAGTACGCCTCCTTCATCCGCCGGGCGCGGGCGAACTGGTTGAGCGCGGAGTGGATCGTGCCGCCCGACGCCGTGCCCCCGGAGCGGACGACCCCGCGCAGCGTGATCGGCGCGTCGTCCGGCAGCTGCTGCACCGTGTAGAGCGCGCCGAGGTCGTGCGGGATCGAGTCGAAGCCGCATGCGTGCACGATCCGGGCGCCGCTGGCGACCGCGGCCCGGTGGTGGCGCAGGTACATCCGGTCGACGAACTCCGGCTCGCCCGTGAGGTCCACGTAGTCGGTGCCGGCATCGGCGCACGCGGCGACCAGCGGCTCGCCGTACGCGAGGTAGGGCCCGACCGTCGTGATGACCACGCGGGCGCGCTGGGCGACCTCGACCAGGCTCGTCGGGTCGGTCACGTCGGCGTGCAGCAGCTCGAGGTCGGCGGCGCTGCCGGAGATCGTCGCGAGGTGGTGGCGGACCTCCTCCAGCTTGTCGCGGTTGCGCCCGGCGAGCGCCCAGCGCAGCCCGTCGGGCGCATGGCGGGCGAGGTACTCCGCGGTGAGCCTGCCGGTGAAACCGGTCGCCCCGAAGAGCACGATGTCGAAGTCACGGTCAGCGTTGCGGTCGTCAGCCATGCCGCCATCCAAACAGGTCGCCGGAACCCCCTCGTCCGGGGCGGCGTCCCACAGCCATGACGAAGTGGATCTCGGTCGTGCTGGGGCTGGTGGCCCTGGTCGTCGGCACCGTCCTCACCACCCTCGCCCTGACGGGGCCGGGAGGACGGGCAGCCGCCGACCGGCAGGAGACGGTCGACCCCGCGAGCGACCTGCGGCTGGCGTCCGCGAGCCTGCGGGCCACCACCTCGTGCGCCGACCTGCTCGCGCAGTACGTCGACCGTGGCCTGGCCCAGGTCGGCCCCTACGGCTGGGACGCCGGGCCGATCGTGATGTTCGACGCGATGGGCTCCGCCACCCGCTCGGAGGCGTCCGCGCCGACACTCCCCACGACCACCGGGTCGCAGAGCACGGCGTCCGGCACCAACGTGCAGGAGGCCGGCGTCGACGAGCCCGACGTGGTCAAGGTCGCGGGCGGCCTGCTGTTCCGCGTCCAGGACGACGTCCTCACGACGTACGACGTCTCGGGTGCCGAGCCGCGGGAGCTGTCCTCCCTCACCCTGGACGGCCTCGGCGAGGGCGAGCTCCTCGTCAGCGGTGACCGGGTGGTCGTGCTGGGCACCGTCGACGGTGCGTACGACGCGCAGCTGACGACGAGGGTCGTCGTGCTGGACGTGTCCGACCCCGGCGCCCCGCAGGTCGTGAGCGCCACCGACCTCGACGCCGAGCTGGCCGCGGCCCGGCTGCACGACGACCGGGGTGACGACGTCGTCCGGCTCGTGCTCCGGTCCTACCGTCCCGCCCTCGACTTCGTGCAGCCCGGTCCCCGCCAGGGCGAGCGGACCGCGTTGGAGCGCAACCGGCAGGTCGTGCGCGACTCCACGCTCGCGGACTGGCTGCCCGGCGTCGACGGCGAGCCGGTCGTCGACTGTGCCGACGTCGCCGTCCCGACCGACGACGACGCCGCGCTGGGCACCACCACGGTGGTGGGCTTCCGGCCCGCTGACGCCGACCCGCTCGCGAGCCCGACCTCGACCGCGGTGGCGACGGACGCGGCGACGTCGTACTCCTCCCCCGACCGCGTCTACCTCGCGACCGCCGCCCCGTCGGGCTGGTGGGGCTCACCGACGATCGACTGCATCGACCGGTGCCTGCCCCCGTCGGGCGGGGGCCCGGGCAGCACCGACGGCACGACCGACCTCTACGCCTTCGCCCTCGACGGCGTCGCCACGACCTTCGTCGCCGGCGGTGAGGTCGAGGGGTCGGTGCGAGACCGCTGGGCGATGGACTTCTCCGACGGGACGCTGCGGGTCGCCGTGGGCGCGACGTCGAGGACCGCGGACGCCAGCTCGGTGCTCACCCTGCGCGAGGAGGGGACGGAGCTCGTCGAGGTGGGCCGCGTCGACGGGCTCGGGGTCGGCGAGGAGATCAAGGCGGTGCGCTGGTTCGACGACCTGGCGATCGTGGTGACCTTCCGCCAGGTCGACCCGCTGTACGCCGTCGACCTCACCGACCCGGTGTCCCCGCGGCTGCTGGGCGAGCTCAAGATCCCCGGCTACAGCGAGTACCTCCACCCGCTCGGCGGCCGGCGGCTGATCGGCGTCGGCCAGGCCGCGTCCCCCGACGGCATGGTCCGCGGCGCCCAGGCAGCCCTCTTCGACGTCACCGACCTGACGTCGCCCGAGCGGCTCGACACCGTCGCCTATCCCCGGTTCTCCGTCGCCGGGGCGGGCACCGACCCCCGGCAGTTCACCTGGCTGCCCGACCGGCGGATCGCGCTGACCGTGGTCTCCGAGGCGTGGCGGGGACGCACCGGCTGGGTGTCCGTGCTCCGGCTCGGCCGGGACCGGATGGACGACGAGATGGTGGCGGTCGAGGTCGGCGACGAGGTGGCCCAGGTGCGGCTCGTGCCGCTGGCCGACGGCCGGGTCGTGCTCGTCACCGGCGACGGGGTGTCGTTCTTCGCCCTGTGAGCGACGGGCCGGGCCGCCTACGCTGGGGGCATGTGCCGCAACATCCGCCCGCTCAACAACTTCGAGCCGCCGGCCACGCGCGACGAGGTCACCGCCGCCGCGCTGCAGTACGTCCGCAAGGTCGCCGGCACCACCAAGCCGTCCCAGGCCAACGAGGACGCCTTCTACGCGGCGGTCCGTGAGATCGCCCACCTCACCCAGCACCTGCTGGACGACCTGGTGACGACGGCGCCCCCCAAGGACCGTGAGGTCGAGGCCGCCAAGGCGCGCGCCCGCGCCCAGGCCCGGTACGCGTGACCCTCCGCGCCGAGCCACGGGACACCTCGAGCGTCGACGAGGTCCTCGATTTCCTGGCCGACCGTCCCCTCGTCGCGCTCACCGGGGCCGGGCTCTCCACCGACTCCGGCATCCCCGACTACCGCGGTCCGGGCGCGCCCGTGCGGATGCCGATGACCTACCAGGAGTTCGTCTCCGGACCGGTCCCCCAGCAGCGCTACTGGGCGCGCAGCCACCTCGGCTGGGCCCGGATGGGCCACGCCGAGCCCAACGCCGGGCACCGGGCGATGGCCCGCCTCGACCCCGGCCTGCTCATCACCCAGAACGTCGACGGCCTCCACGAGGCGGCCGGGTCGCGGCAGGTGGTGGCGCTGCACGGGCGGGTGTCGGAGGTCGTGTGCCTCGGCTGCGGTGCGATCACGCCCCGGGCCGCGCTCCAGGAGCGCCTGGCCGAGCTCAACGCCGGCTGGCTCGCCGAGCACGCCTCCGCGGCGATGCGCCCGGACGGCGACGTCGAGCTCGAGGAGACCGACGGCTTCGTGGTGCCCGGCTGCGACGGGTGCGGCGGCCTGCTCAAGCCGCACGTGGTCTTCTTCGGGGAGAACGTCCCCGCCGAGCGGGTGGCCCGCTGCTACGCCGCGGTCGAGGCCCTCGGCGACGACGGCGTGCTGCTGGTGGCCGGCTCGTCGCTCACGGTGATGAGCGGGCTGCGCTTCGTCAAGCGGGCGGCGCGGGCCGGCACCCCCGTGGTGATCGTCAACCGGGGCACCACCCGCGGGGACGACCACGCGACGTACACGTTGAGCGTCGGGTGCAGCGAGTTCCTCACCGACCTCGTCGAACGCCGCGGCTGAGCACCGACGGTCGAGCAAGGTCGGGGCCCGGGCGGGGTCAGGACCCGCTCAGAGCCGCCGGACGAAGATGTGGTCGGCAGCCTCGTGCACGACCTCGGCGGTCTCGCCGCCGGAGCCGACCAGGATGCCCTCGGCCGTCGTGGCCACGGTGACGGTCTTGTCGGGCACGGCGCCGACCCGGCGCAGGGTGCCCATCAGGTCCTCGTCCTTCTGCATCTCCTCGGAGATGCGGCGGACGAGCACCCGGGACTCCTCGGGACCGGCGACCGCGGACAGCGGCTCGACGCCCTCCATGAAGCCCTCCCCCAGCGCGCTCTCGCCGAGCTCGTCGAGGCCGGGGATCGGGTTGCCGTAGGGCGACTCCGTCGGGTGGTCGAGCAGCTCGACGAGGCGTCGCTCGACGGTCTCGGACATCACGTGCTCCCAGCGGCACGCCTCGGCGTGCACGAGCTCCCAGGGCAGGCCGATGACGTCGGTCAGCAGGCGCTCGGCGAGGCGGTGCTTGCGCATCACCCGGGTGGCGAGGCGGCGGCCCTCCTCGGTGAGCTCGAGGTGCCGGTCGCCCTCCACGGTGAGCAGGCCGTCGCGCTCCATGCGGGCGACCGTCTGCGAGACGGTCGGGCCGCTCTGGTGCAGGCGCTCGGCGATGCGGGCGCGCAGCGGCACGATGTCCTCCTCCACGAGCTCGTAGATCGTGCGGAGGTACATCTCGGTGGTGTCGATCAGGTCGCTCACGGCGTCATTGTGTCCCATGTCCGGCAGTCCCGCCGACGTGGCACAGTGAGGGGGGTGACCGAGCTGATCGTCCCGCGGCGCTTCTGCGGACCGCCCGACTCGGGCAACGGCGGGTGGACCGCCGGAGCCCTCGCCACCACGCTCGCCCGCGAGCCCGACGACCACGTCGCGGGCTGGCCGACGATCGAGGTGTCCCTGCGGCAGCCGCCGCCCCTCGACAGCGCGCTGGCCGTCGCCCTCGGGGACGACGACACGGCCACCGCGACCTTCGGCGGGGCCGTGATCGCCACCGCCCGGCGCGCGTCGGACGTGGCGCTCGTCGAGGTGGACACGGTGGAGCCCGCCGTCGCGCGGGCGGCCGAGGCGGCGTACGCCGGTCACGCCTTCCACCCGTTCCCGACGTGCTTCGCGTGCGGCACGGGGCGCGAGGAGGGCGACGGGCTGCGGATCTTCCCCGGCCCCGTGGGTGACGAGGCCGACGGGGGCGACGCCGACCGCGTGGCCGCGACCTGGACGCCGCACCGCAGCGTCGGCGAGGACGCCCCCACCTACGTCGACGAGGAGCCGCGTGCGTCGGTCGCCGCGACCTGGGCGGCCCTCGACTGCGTCGGCGGCTGGGCCGGCGACCTCACCGAGCGGCTGATGGTGCTGGGCCGGATGACCATGCGGGTCGACACGCTGCCCGTCATCGGCGAGGAGCACGTGGTCGTCGGGTCGGGGCGCCGGCGCGAGGGACGCAAGACGTTCACCGCCGCGACCCTGTACGACGCCGACCGGCGGGTCGTCGCGACGGCGGAGCACATCTGGATCGCGGTGGACCCGGCGCTCTTCGGCGGGCAGCGCCCGCCGGATTGACCCACGCCCCGGCGGCTGGTGAGAATAGTGGGCATGGCTGATTTTAACGATCCAATCCAGGCCGGACCCTCGTGGTGGCGCAACGCCGTCGTCTACCAGGTCTACGTCCGCAGCTTCGCCGACAGTGACGGTGACGGCATCGGCGACCTCCCGGGCATCACCTCGCGCCTGCCCTACCTGCGCGACCTCGGTGTCGACGCCCTGTGGATCACGCCGTTCTACACCTCGCCGCAGCACGACCACGGGTACGACGTCGCCGACTACACCGACGTCGACCCGCTGTTCGGCACGCTCGGCGACGCCGACGCGCTGATCGCGCGGGCGCACGAGCTGGACCTGCGCGTCATCGTCGACCTCGTGCCCAACCACACCTCCGACGAGCACGTCTGGTTCCAGGCCGCGCTGGCCGCCGGTCCGGGCAGCCCGGAGCGGGCGCGCTACATGTTCCGCGAGGGCTCCGGCCCCGACGGGTCGCTGCCGCCCAACAACTGGGGGTCCGTCTTCGGCGGTCCGGCCTGGACCCGCGTCGAGGACGGCCAGTGGTACCTCCACCTCTTCGACTCCACCCAGCCCGACCTCGACTGGCGCAACCCCGAGGTCGGCGACATGTTCGAGGACGTGCTGCGCTTCTGGCTCGACAAGGGCGTGGACGGCTTCCGCGTCGACGTCGCCCACGGTCTCTACAAGGAGGAGTCGCTGCGCGACCAGGTCGTCGAGGAGGGCGAGCGCCCGTCCTCCGGCCAGGTCAACAGCGACCACTCGATGGTGTCCCTCGAGCTCAAGGACGAGCCGATGTGGGACCAGCCCGAGGTGCACGACGTCTACCGCCGCTGGAGCGCCGTTCTCGACTCCGTCGGCGACGACCGGATGGCGGTCGCCGAGGCGTGGACCCAGACCCCCGAGTCGATGGCCGCCTTCGTCCGCCCCGACGAGCTCGACCAGGCCTTCAACTTCGCCTGGCTGCTGGCCGAGTGGTCGGCCGAGTCGTTCCGCGAGGTCGTCGTCGACACCCTCGCGGCCGTCGCCCCGGTCGGCGCGTCCCCGACGTGGGTGCTGAGCAACCACGACGTGGTCCGCCACGTGACCCGCTACGGCGGGGGCGAGCAGGGCCTGGCCCGCGCCCGTGCCGCGACGCTGGCGATGCTCGCGCTGCCCGGCTCCTCCTACCTCTACCAGGGCGAGGAGCTCGGCCTCGAGCAGGTCGACGTCGCCCCCGAGGACCGGCAGGACCCGTCGTGGTTCCGCACCGGCGAGGTCGGCCGCGACGGCTGCCGGGTGCCGATCCCGTGGGGTGGCGACTCGGCCCCCTTCGACTTCGGCCCGGGCGAGGCCCAGCCGTGGATCCCGCAGCCGGACGAGTTCAAGGGCCTCACCGTCGAGGCGCAGACCGGGGTCGCGGGCTCGACGCTGGAGTTCTACCGAGCCGCGCTCGCCGCCCGCCGCGCGCACGCGCTGCCGGCCGGTGACGAGGTCACCCACGCCGGGGTGGACGGTGACGTGCTGGAGCTGCACCGCGGCGACCTGCGGGTCCTGCTCAACTGCGGCACCACTGCGGTCCCGCTCCCCCAGGGCACGGTGCTCGCGAGCAGCCGCTCGGTCACCGACGTGCTGCCGCCCGACACCTGCGTCTGGCTCGGCTGAGCCACACCCGGACGCCGCACGGCCCGCCCCCTCGATCGAGCAGGGGGCGGGCCGTGCGTACGTCGGTCGGTCAGCGCTCGTCGAGCGTCGCGTTGTAGCGGGAGAAGCGGGAGACCAGCTCGTCGAGGTCCTCGGCGGTCCACTCGGCGAGTCTTTCGTCGAGCTGCTCGATCCGGAGCCGGCTGACCTGGTCGACCCGGTCCTTCGCCTCGGTCGTCGCCGTCAGGATGGTGGCGCGGCCGTCGGCGGGATCAGGCGTGCGCTCGACCAGGCCGAGCTCGACGAGGTGCTGCACCTGGCGCGACACCGCACCCTTGTCGAGGTCGAACGCCTCGGCGATGTCCGCCGAGCGTCGCGGCCCCGCCTCGATGAGGTGGGCGAGCATGACGTACGACGAGGGCTGCAGCGACGGGTGCACGAGCGCGGCCCGCTCGCTGAGCGCGCGGCGTACGCGTCGCATCAGGATGCCCATCTCCTGCTCGAGGGCGTGCAACGTGCGGATCCGGTCGTTCACCGCTCCAGCACCGCCGTCGCCCCGGGCGCCGGGGCGGCCTCGCGGGGCTCGTCCTCCAGGGTCTCGCGCATGGGCACCTCCTGGATGAAGAGTACGGCGACCAGCGCGGCGACGGCGAAGGGTGCGGCGACCAGGAAGATGTGGCCGGTCGCGACGCCGAAGGCGTGCTCGACCACCACCCGCACCGGCTCGGGCAGCGTGGCCAGGTCGGGGATCTGGTGGGTGTCACCGGCTCCGCCCTCGATGCCCAGCTTCGCGAGTCCGCGGGTGATCTCGTCGGCGACCTGGTGGCCCAGCACGGCACCCAGCGCCGAGACGCCCACGGAGCCGCCCATCGAGCGGAAGAACGCGACGACCGCGCTGGCCGCACCCATGTCGGCCTGCGAGGTGTTGTTCTGCACGGCGAGCACGAGGTTCTGCATCGTGGCTCCGAGGCCGAGCCCGAGGACCGCCATGAAGGCGCCGACGACCCAGAGGTTGGTCGTGTCGTCGATGGTCGAGAGCAGCAGCAGGCCCACGATCACCAGCACCATGCCGCCGACCAGGAACTTCTTCCACCTGCCGGTCTTCGTGATGAGGCGACCACTGATGATGCTGGAGACGAGCAGCCCGCCCACCATGGCGACCGACATGAGGCCGGCCTTGGTCGGGGACATGCCGCGGGCGAGCTGGAAGTACTGCGACAGGTAGACGGTCGCGCCGAACATCGCCAGGCCGATGAGCACCGAGGCCAGGGTGGCCAGCGACGTCGTGCGGTCGCGGAAGAGCCGCATTGGGATGATCGGGTCGCGGGCGACCTTGATCTCGACGTAGATGGCCGCGGCCACGACGACCAGGCCACCGAGGACCAGGGCGATGCTGGTGGTCGAGGTCCAGCCGAACTGGCTGCCGGCGAGCGAGACCCAGACGAGGAGGAGCGAGACGCCGCCGACCAGCAGGGTGGCACCGAGGTAGTCGATGTGCACCTCGCGCTTGACCACCGGGATGCGCAGCGTCTTCTGGAGGACCACGAAGGCGACCAGGGCGACCGGGATCCCGAAGAAGAAGCACCAGCGCCAGCCCACGGTGTCCACCAGCAGGCCGCCGACGAGGGGGCCGGAGATGGTGGCCATCGCGAAGACGGCGCCGATGTAGCCCGAGTAGCGACCACGCTCGCGCGGCGGGACCATGGTGGCGATCACGACCTGCACCAGCGCGGTGAGCCCGCCGACGCCGAGGCCCTGGATGGCGCGCGCGCCGATCAGGACCTCCATGGTGGGCGCGAAGCCGGCGATCACCGAGCCGATGGAGAAGATCACCAGGGCGCTCTGCACCAGGATCTTCTTGTTGAACTGGTCGGCGAGCTTGCCCCAGATCGGCGTGGTCGCCGTCATGGTGAGCAGGGTGGCCACCACGACCCAGGTGTAGCCGGTCTGGCTGCCGTCGAGGTCGGTCACGATCCGCGGCAGCGCGTTGGACACGATGGTGCTCGACAACATGGCGACGAACATCGCGAGCAGGAGGCCGCTGAGCGCCTCCATGACCTCGCGGTGGCTCATCTGGCCGGGCTGCCCGGACGCCGGCGTCGCGACCGGTGCGGGGGCGGGCTGGGGGTGGGACACGGAGGCTCGATTCATGAGGACTAGAAGGTTGCCAACGGCAACTATATTCCTCGGAGCGCTCCCCGTCTGCCCGGCGGGCACGTGACGTCGGCCACGGAACGCTCACGGGCCGCTCGCGGGGTGCTCACGGAGCGCCCGCGGAGCGCTCATGGAGCTCCCGCGGCGGTGGCGACGATCATGCCCGGGGATGGCCCGGACAAGCAGCGACCCGCAGGCCTGCTGCCCCTGCCGGACTCGTTCGGTCGGAGGGGCCCCGGGGGATGACGTCCGGGGGCCTGCGGGTCGGGTGGCTGCGATGGATTCGCCGGCAGCTCGTCGGCGACTAGGGCTGGTGCTGCCTAGCGGGCAGCCACCTCACTCATCCGAAAAGACTTCATTCTTCGGACCACCTCCTTTCCGTGTGCCACCACCGTAGGTCGCGATCCAGCGGCGGCCAAGGGGTTTTCGTCCACGTTCTCGAGACGGTCCTCGCGGCGTGGTCAGGCCGCCTCGAACTGCGACCGGTAGAGCGCGGCGTACTCACCGTCGCGCTCCAGCAGCTCGTCGTGGTCGCCCTGCTCGACGATGTCCCCGTCGCGCATCACCAGGATCAGGTCGGCGTCGCGGATCGTGGAGAGCCGGTGCGCGATGACGAACGACGTCCGGTCGGTGCGCAGCGCCGCCATCGCGTGCTGCAGCAGCAGCTCGGTGCGGGTGTCGACGGACGAGGTCGCCTCGTCGAGGATGAGGAGGTCCGGCGCGGCCAGGAAGGCACGCGCGATCGTCACCAGCTGGCGCTCGCCTGCGGAGAGGTTGGACCCCTCCTCGTCGATGAGCGTGTCGTAGCCGTCGGGCAGCGAGTGCACGAAGCGGTCGACGAAGGTCGCCTCGGCGGCCCGGTGGATCTCGACCTCGCTGGCGTCGGGTCGGCCGTAGGCGATGTTGTCGCGGATGGTGCCCGCGAACAGCCAGGTGTCCTGGAGGACCATGCCGATCTGCTGCCGCAGGGCACTGCGGGGCATCGAGGTGATGTCGACGCCGTCGAGGGTGATCCGCCCGCCCGAGACCTCGTAGAAGCGCTCGACGAGGTTGACGAGCGTGGTCTTGCCGGCCCCGGTGGGACCGACGATGGCGACCGTCTGGCCCGGGTGCGCGACCAGGGACAGGCCCTGGAGGAGGGGACGCTCGGGGTCGTAGGAGAACGAGACGTCCTCGAAGCGCACCTCGCCGTGGCGGTCCGTGGCCGGCTCCCCCGCGGCGTCGGGCTCCTGCTCCTCGGCGTCGAGCAGCTCGAAGACCCGCTCGGCGGACGCGACGCCCGACTGGAGCAGGTTGACCATGGACGCGACCTGGGTTAGCGGCTGGGTGAACTGGCGGGAGTACTGGATGAACGCCTGCACCTCGCCCAGCGACATGGTGCCGCTGGCGACCCGCAGGCCACCGAGGACTGCGATGACGACGTAGTTGAGGTTGCCGACGAACATCATGATCGGCATGATCAGGCCGCTCACGAACTGGGCGCCGAACGACGCCTTCCACAGCTCGTCGTTCTCCTCGGCGAAGACCCGCTCGGCCTCCTCCTGGCGGCCGAACACCTTGACCAGCGCGTGCCCCGAGAAGGTCTCCTCGATGTGGCTGTTGAGCCGGCCGGTACGCCGCCACTGCTGGACGAACATCCCTTGCGAGCGCTTCATCACCGCGCCCGTCACCAGCATCGAGACCGGCACCGAGACGAGGGCCACGAGGGCGAGCACCGGCGAGATCCAGAACATCATCCCGAGCACCGCGACCACCGTGAGCAGCGAGGTGAGCAGCTGGCTCAGGGTCTGCTGGAGGGTGGTGCTGACGTTGTCGATGTCGTTGGAGACGCGACTCAGCAGCTCACCGCGCGGCTGGCGGTCGATGTAGGCCAGCGGCAGCCGGTGCACCTTGTCCTCGACGTCGGAGCGCATCCGGCGCACCGTGCCCTGCACGACGTCGTTGAGGATCCAGCCGGCCAGCCAGCCGAGGGCGGCCGCGCCGACGTAGATCGCAAGGACGACGAGCAGCACCTCCCCCACGGCCGCGAAGTCGACGCCCTGGCCGGGCACCACGTCCATGCCGCTGACCATGTCGGCGACCTGGTCGTCGCCGCGCTGGCGGAGCAGGTCGACGGCCTGGTCCTTGGACAGCCCGTCGGGCAATCGACCGCCGATCACGCCGCTGAAGATGAGGTCGGTCGCCCGGCCCAGCACCCGCGGGCCGACCGCCGTCGCGAAGACGCTGACGACGGTGAGCGCGATGACGGCCAGCGTCCTGGTGCGGTAGGGCGCCATCCGCCGGACGAGGCGCCGGGCCGACGGCCCGAAGGCGCTGGCCTTCTGGGCGACCACCATGCCGGCACCCATCGGACCGCGACCGGGACCACCCGGCCCGGCCTCGATGCGCTCGGTCTCCTTGAGCGTCCCCGGCTTCTGCGGGGCCTCGGCGCCGCTCTTCTCGCTCGTGCTCATGCGACCTCACCCACCGTCAGCTGCGACTCGACGATCTCGCGGTAGGTGCCGCAGGTCGCGAGCAGCTCGTCGTGCGTGCCGCGACCGACGACCGCTCCGTCCTCGAGCACGACGATGAGGTCCGCGTCGCGGATCGTGGAGACCCGTTGCGCCACGATCACCACCGTGCTGTCACGGGTCACTGGCGCGAGCGCGGCCCGCAACCGGGCGTCGGTCGTCAGGTCCAGCGCGGAGAACGAGTCGTCGAAGAGGTAGATCTCCGGTCGGCGGATCACCGCGCGGGCGATGGCCAGGCGTTGTCGCTGGCCGCCGGAGAAGTTGCTGCCGCCCTGGGACACGCTCGACTCGAGGCCGTCGGGCATCGCGGCGACGAAGTCGCGCGCCTGGGCGATCTCGAGGGCGTCCCACATCTCCTCCTCGGTGGCGTCGGTCCTGCCGTGGCGCAGGTTGTCCGCGACGGTGCCGGAGAAGAGGAACGCCTTCTGGGGGACGAGGCCGAGCCGCGACCAGAGCAGCTGCGGGGACAGGTCGCGGACGTCGACCCCGTCGACCCGCACGGCGCCGGAGGTGGCGTCGAAGAGGCGCGGGACCAGGTTGAGCAGGGTGGACTTGCCGGCGCCGGTCGAGCCGATGATCGCGACCGTCTGTCCGGCCCGGGCGCTGAGGTCGACGCCGCGCAGCACGGGCGACTCGGCGCCGGGGTAGGCGAAGGTCACGCCGTCGAGGACGAGGGTGCCGTGCTCGGTGACCTCGGTGACCGGGTCGGCGGGAGGCACCACGCTGCTCTCGGTGTCGAGCACCTCGACGATGCGGTCCGCGCACACGGCCGCGCGCGGGATCATCATCATCATGAAGGTCCCCATCATCACGCTCATGATGATCTGCATGAGGTAGGTGAGGTAGGCCGTCAGCGCCCCCACCTCCATCGCCCCGGACTCCACGCGGTGGCCGCCGAACCACAGCACGGCGACCGAGGCGACGTTGGCCACGAGCATGACCACGGGGAACATGCCGGCCTGCCAGCGACCTGCCCGGATCGCGACCACGGTCAGCTCGTCGTTGGCCTGCGCGAAGCGCCGGGTCTCGTGCTCCTCGCGGACGAACGCACGGACCACCCGGACGCCGGTCACCTGCTCGCGGAGCACCCGGTTGACCTCGTCGATGCGCACCTGCATCACCCGGAAGCTGGGCACCATCTGGCGCACGATCAGCCCGACGGCCAGGGCGAGCACGGGCACCACGACCACGATGAGCCACGAGAGCCCGACGTCCTCGCGCATCGCCATGACGACGGCGCCGACCATCATGATCGGCGCGGACACGAACATCGTGAACCCCATCAGGACCAGCATCTGCACCTGCTGGACGTCGTTGGTTTCGCGGGTGATCAGCGACGGGGCGCCGAAGTGCTGCACCTCGCGGGCCGAGAAGGTGCCGACGCGGTGGAAGATCGCCGCGCGGATGTCGCGGCCGAAGGACATCGCGGTCCGTGCGGCGAACCACACCGCAGCGACCGCGCACAGCGCCTGGACGATCGAGACGGCGAGCATCACCGTGCCGCGCTCGACGATGTAGGCGGTGTCGCCGAGCACGACCCCCTGGTCGATGATCTGCGCGTTGAGGCTGGGCAGGTAGAGCATCGCCAGGGTGCCGAGGAACTGGAGCGCGACGATGGCGGCGATCGGGCGCTTGTACGGCGCCAGGTGGGTGCGGATGAGCCGGAGGAGCATCAGTCGCCCTTCGTGAGCAGGCCGTCGAGGACGGTGGAGACGATCTCCTCGGCGGTCAGGATCCGACCGTCGGAGAGGTGGGGGTGGCTGCCGGAGAAGGTCAGCAGCCGCGTGACGTGGACGAGCTGCGCCACCGGGACGCGGACCTCGTCGGCGTGCGGGGCGAGCAGGTCGGCCATCACCCGGGCCGCCTCCTCGCGCGGGTGGTGCTCGTGGCTGCGCCCCTTCGGGGGACCGACCATGCCGACCGCCGTCATCAGCGTGAAGATCCCCCGGAAGCGGCTCTGGAGCAGCGTCACCATCTCGGTGACGAGGGCCCGCAGCGGCTGGTCCGGGTCGATCCGGCGCAGGTCCTCGAGGAAGGGCTCGATGTCGAAGGCCCGGTCGAGGGTGGCCTGCACGAGGTCGTCCTTCGACTCGAAGACGCGGAAGATGGTGCCCTCCGCGACGCCGGCCGCCTCGGCGATCTGGCGGGTCGTGACGGTGCGGCCGTGCTCGAGGAGCAGGGGCAGGGTGACGTCGACGAGGGCGCGGCGGCGGTCGTCGGCGGACATGGCGGTGGCACGGGTTCGCACCGGCCCAGCCTAGGTGAGTGAGCGCTCACTCACAAGGCGTCGGCTCCCGCCGTCACGGGGCCAGGCGCTCGACGGACCAGCCGTCCCCGGCGCGCCGGTAGACGAGGCGGTCGTGCATCCGGCTGGCGCGCCCCTGCCAGAACTCGACCACCTCGTGGCGCACCCGGTAGCCGCCCCAGTGGTCCGGCAGGTCCACCTCGTCGGGAAAGCGCTCCTCGACCCGGGCGTAGTCGGCCGCG
This sequence comes from Nocardioides sp. Soil777, assembly GCF_001428425.1. Taxonomy (NCBI): domain Bacteria; kingdom Bacillati; phylum Actinomycetota; class Actinomycetes; order Propionibacteriales; family Nocardioidaceae; genus Nocardioides; species Nocardioides sp. Soil777. The sequence continues at coordinate 297,294 of NZ_LMSN01000015.1, read as the reverse complement.
AGCGCGGCCCGGCTCGGCACCACCGACGACTGTCGCGACGCCCAGGCGCCGAGCTGGGCACCGCGCGGGCGGGAGCGGAAGTAGGCCGCCACCTCGTCGCGCGGCAGCGGCGACGCCACCCCCTCGATGCGGACCTGGCGCTCGACCGGGTGCCACGGCAGCAGCAGGGCGCACCGCGGGTTGGCTGCGAGCTCGTCGCCCTTGCGCGAGGTGTGGTTGGTGAAGAAGACGAACCCCGCGGCGTCGACGCCCTTGAGCAGCACCATCCGCGACGACGGGACGCCGTCGGGGGTGGCCGTCGAGAGCACCATGGCGTTGGGCTCGTGCATCCCGGCATCGACCGCGTCGCGCAGCCACCGGACGAACATGTCCACCGGGGCGGGCTCGAGGTCGGGGAGGTCGAGGCCGCCGCGGGAGTACTCCTCGCGCAGGGCGGCCAGGTCGACGGCGTGGTCCATGACTCCCGACAGTAGACCGGAGGTGCACAATGAGTCGCCCGCCGTCGCGGGCCCCCATCTCAGGGCCGACCATCGCCGGGCCCCGACGCAGAGGAGCGCACACCCCATGACGCAGGTGCACCACGGACTCGAGGGAGTCGTCGCATTCGAGACCGAGATCGCGGAGCCCGACAAGGAGGGGTCGGCGCTGCGCTACCGCGGCGTCGACATCGAGGAGATCGTCGGACGGGTCCCGTTCGAGAACATCTGGGGCCTGCTCATCGACGGCTCCTACACGCCCGGCCTCCCCGCCGCCGAGCCCTTCAACCTGCCGGTCCACACCGGTGACGTCCGCGTCGACGTCCAGGCCGCGGTCGCGATGCTCGCCCCCGCGTTCGGCTTCGGCCAGACCTACGACATCAGCGACGAGCAGGCCCGCGCAGACCTCGCCCGCGTCGCGGTCATGGTCCTGTCGTACGCCGCCCAGTCCGCGCGTGGCCTGCACCTCCCGGTCGTCTCGCAGAAGGACGTCGACCAGGGACACACGCTCGCCGAGCGCTTCCTGATCCGCTGGAAGGGCGAGGCCGACCCCAAGCACGTCAAGGCCATCGACGCCTACTGGTCCTCGGCCGCCGAGCACGGCATGAACGCCTCGACCTTCACCGCCCGCGTCATCACCTCGACCGGGGCCGACGTCGCGGCCGCCTTCTCCGGGGCCATCGGCGCCATGAGCGGTCCGCTGCACGGCGGCGCGCCCTCGCGAGTGCTCGGCATGATCGAGGAGGTCGAGAAGCGCGACGGCGACGCCGCGTCGTACGTCAAGGAGCTGCTCGACAACGGTGAGCGCCTGATGGGCTTCGGCCACCGCGTCTACCGCGCCGAGGACCCGCGGGCCCGCGTGCTGCGCCGCACCGCCAAGGAGCTCGACGCCCCCCGCTACGCGGTCGCCGAGGCGCTCGAGCAGGCCGCGCTCGCCGAGCTGCGCGAGCGTCGCCCCGACCGCGTCCTGGAGACCAACGTGGAGTTCTGGGCGGCGATCGTCCTCGACTTCGCCGAGGTCCCGGCCCGGATGTTCACCTCGATGTTCACCTGCGCCCGCACGGGTGGCTGGTCGGCGCACATCCTGGAGCAGAAGCGCACCGGTCGGCTGATCCGCCCGTCGGCGATCTACACCGGTCCGCCCTCGCGCCCGGCCTCCGACGTCGAGGGCTGGCAGGACGGGTGGGGCGCCTGAGGCCCCAGGCCTCGGACCACCCGTCAGACGACGGGCACAGCGAACGCCTGCTCGACGTACCAGCTCGTGCGACCCATCGCGCCGGCCCTGCTCAGCGATATGTGCATGTGGTCGCGGTGGCGCAGGGTCACCGAGCAGGTGCGTCGGGTGCGGCAGCCGGAGCTGAGGTACTTCTTCGGCTCGAAGCCGTCCCAGGCGGCGTACATCCGGTCGTTCCAGATGACGTACATGATGCCCATCCGGCGCGCGAGGGCGTCGGTGTCACCGAGCTCGTCGTCGGCGAACGCCTCGACCAGGAACGCGTCGGCGACGGCACTGTCGTCGGGGTCCTTCGCGTCGAGCATCCAGTCGAAGGCCCGGCCGTCCTTGTGCTCGGACTGCCCGCCGCTCCCGCACGAGCGCAGCGTCCCGCCGTACACGCCCCCGCGGGCGACCAGCCACCGGCCGAGCGCCACGGTCCCGGGCTTGTCCTTGCGGGCGCAGGTCCGCTGCGGCTGGTACGGCGCGTAGGACTCCACCGGCAGGGCGTAGCGCTGCGACGACGTGGCCTGCGAGGGCACCGCGAGCAGGCAGGCGGAGATGGCCAGGGCGAGCACCACCATCAGTCCCCTGCGCATGTCCCCTCCTCGTCGCCCGTGCAGCACGGGACGAGGCTAGGTGCGCCCGGAGGGACGCGTGGGACGAACGGGAAAAGAAGTACCTACCGTTCGGCGTGTCGGCTGGACAAGCCCGGCGCGTCCCGGAGCGACTTGCCGAAGCAGCGGCTCAGGGGCGAGTCGCGGTAGTAGCCGAAGCCGGCGATCCGCCGGTAGCCCGCGGAGGAGTACAGCTCGATCGCCTCGGGCTGCTTCTCCCCCGTCTCGAGCACCACGGCCTCCAGGCCGGCCGCGTGCGCGGTGACCTCGAGGTGGGCGAGCATCCGGCGGGCCAGGCCGAGCCCCCGGGCGGTCGGCGCGACGTACATCCGCTTGACCTCGGCGGTGAGCCGGGTGCCGTCCACCAGCACGTCCGTACGCCGTCGCCAGGCGCCCGAGACCACGGGCAGCGCGCCGAGTCGACCGACGAAGAACATGCCCGTCGGGTCCTCGAACTCGCTCGCGTCGATCGGCGACTCGTCGCGACCGCCGTAGCGCGCGACGTACTCCTCCTGCACCTGCTCGACAAGCAGGACCGCGTCCGGCGCGGTGATGGGAAGACGCTCGATCACCAGCCCGGCGGCCGCCCCGACAGGTGGACCCGCTGCCACGCCGGGGCCGTCGGATGAGAGGCTGTGCACGCTGACAGCGTAGTCAGGGACCTCTCACCACTGACTCCCCGGAAGGCTTCTTCCCGTGAACGACGCGATCCAGATCCCCACCGACCTCCTGCCCGCCGACGGCCGTTTCGGTGCCGGCCCGTCGAAGATCCAGACCAGCCACCTCGACGCGCTCGCCGCGACCGGCAGCACGCTGATGGGCACCTCGCACCGCCAGGCGCCGGTGAAGAACACCGTCGGCCGCGTGCGCGAGGGCCTCGCGTCCCTCTTCGACCTCCCCGAGGGCTACGAGGTCGTGCTCGGCAACGGCGGCGCGACGGCGTTCTGGGACATCGCGACCCACGGCCTGATCCGGCGCAAGAGCCAGCACCTGAGCTTCGGCGAGTTCTCCTCCAAGTTCGCCAAGGCCGCCCAGCAGGCGCCGTGGCTCGACGACCCGACCGTGATCACCAGCGACCCGGGCTCGCGTCCCGAGGCGGTCGCCGAGGAGGGCGTCGACGCCTACGCGTGGGCCCACAACGAGACCTCCACCGCGGTCATGGCCCCGGTCGTGCGTCCCGTGGACGACGACTCGATCGTGCTCGTGGACGCCACGTCCGGCGCGGGTGGCCTGCCCGTCGACCTCGCCGAGGTGGACACCTACTACTTCGCCCCGCAGAAGTGCTTCGCCTCCGACGGCGGGCTGTGGATCGCCCTGATGTCGCCGAAGGCGCTCGAGCGCGCCGCCGAGATCGCGGCGAGCGACCGGCACGTCCCGGCGTTCTTCGACCTGCCGACCGCGATCGACAACTCGGCCAAGAACCAGACCTACAACACCCCGTCGGTCGCCACCCTCTTCCTGATGGCCGAGCAGCTGGACTGGATGAACTCCCAGGGCGGCCTCGCCGGCATGGTCGAGCGGACCACGGCCAGCTCCGACGCGCTCTACGGCTGGGCCGAGCGGACGTCGTACACCACGCCCTACGTCACCGACCCGGGCCACCGCTCGCTGGTGATCGGCACGGTCGACTTCGACGACGCCATCGACGCCGCTGCGATCGCCAAGGTCCTGCGGGCCAACGGCATCGTGGACACCGAGCCCTACCGCAAGCTGGGCCGCAACCAGCTGCGCATCGCGATGTACCCCGCGGTCGACCCGGGCGACGTCGAGAAGCTCACCGCCTGCATCGACCACGTGGTCGAGCGCCTCTGACCCGGACGTCCGAGTGGCGGCCGCGACCTCGTCGCGGCCGTCTCAGGCGTACTCGAGCAGGCGCAGCACCGCGCGCTCCACGAGACCGCGGCCTTCTCAGGCGTCCTCGAGCAGGCGCAGCACCGCGCGCTCCACGAGACCGCGGCCTTCTCAGGCGTCCTTGAGCAGGCGCAGCACCGCGCGTTCGAGGGCGGCCTGGCGCGCGTCGGCGGTGTCGTACGACGACCGCACCCGGATCGTCTTCCCGTGCTCGTAGGCCTCGACCACCCGCGGGTCGACGTACGCCGTCCGGGCCAGCGTGGGGGTGTTGCCGAGGAACTCGGAGACCTCCTTCATCGTCGCGGCGACGGCCCGCTTGCGCGACGCCTTGGTCTCGCCAGGCTCGTCGGTGTCCGCGAGCGCGGCGGCCGCGATGACCGTGGCGTGCCAGGTGCGGAAGTCCTTGGCGGTGGCCTCGACGCCGGTCGCCTCGCGGACGTAGTCGTTGACCTGACCGGAGTCGAGGCCGCGCCAGCGACGGCCGTCCTTCCACGCGAGCAGGCGGTCGCCGCCGCCACGCCGGGCCCGCATCACGTCGAGGGCCTCGATGGTCGGCTCGTCGTCGATCTCGATGCAGTGCTCCACGCCGGACTTGCCGACGAAGCAGAAGGTCAGCCTGCCGCGGCGCTTGGTCACGTGCTCGCGCAGCAGGGTCGTGAGGCCGAAGGAGCCGTTGGTGTCGGTGTAGACGTCGTTGCCGATCCGGAAGTAGCCGAGGTCGAGCAGCCGCACGGCGACCGCGCAGGACCGCTCCTGGGTCATCCCCTCGGTGCCGAGGTCGGTGAGCACCCGCTCGCGGGCCTTGGACATCGCCTTGCCGAAGCCGATGATCCGGTCGAACTTCGCGGCGTCCCGGCTGGCGCGCCAGTGCGGGTGGTAGAGGTACTGCCGCCGCCCGGCGTCGTCGGTGCCGACCGCCTGGAGGTGGCCGTTGACGTAGGGCGTGATCCACACGTCCTCCCACGCCGGCGGGATGACGAGCTCCTTGCAGCGCTGCACGTCCTCGGCTGCCAGGCGGGTCCCGTGCTGGTCGAGGTAGGTGAAGCCCTTGCCCGCACGTCGGCGGGTCCAGCCCGGCTGGTCGGGAGCGGTGCGGCGCAGGCGAGGCATGCGGTGAGGCTAGTGGGGCCTCAGGCTCCTCCACAGCACCCCCAGGGCCAGAACCCCGACCACTCCCCCGACCACCCAGGGCCAGGCGTCCACGTCCGGTGGCGTGAACACGTCCTGGGCGACGGTGCCACCGTCCGGGGACGGGGCGGGCGTCGCCGGGGAGGCCGACGTCGTCGACGTCGGGGACGAGGCGGCGGAGGTCGTCCCGGCCATCGCCCGCTCGATGCGCGGGGGCACCACCACCAACAACACCTCCGAGCGCTGGCCCTCGCTGCTGATCAGCAGGTCCCCCTCGGGCGTGACCGCGATCCCCTCGCCCTGCTGCTGTGCGGGCAGGTCCCACGAGCCGAGCGACTCCAGGTCGGGGAAGGTGTAGACGGTGGCGCGCGAGTAGGTGCGGAGCACCACGTGGCGACCGTCGGGGAAGAACGCGCCGTCGGTGACCAGCCCGACGACCTGCCCGACGAGGCCGAGCTGGTTGGGCGCGTCGTCGGCGATCTCCGGGGGTGCGGCGTAGACCTCGCCGGCGAAGACCCCCTTGGTCACGACGTGGAGGCGACCCGTCGTGGGGTGGACCAGCAGCGCCTCGGCGTCCCGGGCCCCGTCGGGGTAGACGAGGTCGATGGTCTCCTCGTCGACCGTGCGGTCGCCGTCCCCGACCGGCACCCGGGTGACCCGGATCGAGTCCCGCGCGGCCGCGTTGTCGCCGATGTCGCCCACCCAGACCCGTCCGGGACCGGCCGGGGCGAGTGCCTCGACGTCGACCGGGCCGTCGGCCCAGTAGGTGACCCCCACGGTCTCGCCGGTGGTGGTGTCGACGGTGAACACCCGGCCGGTGTCCCCGGAGTCGTTGGTCGTCCAGGCCCGGTCGCCGGTGGCCACCAGCCCGCTGGACTCGACGATCTCCGGGTCCGCGAAGGTGAAGAGCACCCGGCCGTCGTCGGGCTCCGCGCCGGCGGCCAGCCCCATCGCGAAGGGCGCGGCGACCGCGGCCCCCGCGGCGACGGTCAGCACCCGGCGACGGAGGTCAGTCACGGGAGAGGCCCAGCAGCTCGTCGAGGTGCGGGTGCACTCCCCACGTGGCCACCAGGTCGTCGTACTCGCGTCGCAGGTTGCCACCGGAGACGGCCTTGCCCGTCCGGGTGGCGCGCAGCAGGGTGTTGCGGGGCGTGTGCTCGCTCCCGACGAACTCGACCACGTCGACGCGGTAGCCGACCAGCCGCAGGATGGCGGCGCGCAGCCCGTCGGTGAGGGTGTCGGCGAAGCGCTCGCGCAGGATCCCGTGCCGGGTGAGCGCCGCGTACGGCGCGGGGGTGGGCGCCTTGCGCAGCTGCGCGGCGATGTCGTGGTGGCAGCAGGGGGCCGCCAGCACCAGGGCCGCCTCCCACGCGATCGCCCGGGCCAGCGCGTCGTCGGTCGCGGTGTCGCAGGCGTGCAGGGCGAGCACCACGTCGGGCGGCTGCGGCAGCACCGCCTCGCCGATGGTGCCGACGACGAAGTCGGCGTCGATGCCGAGCGTCACGGCGACGGCGGTGTTGTGGTCGGCCGACTGCTGCTTGACGTCGACCCCGGTGACGCGGACCGGGAGGCCGCGCACCGCGGAGAGGTAGCGGTGGGCGGCGAAGGTCAGGTAGGCGTTGCCGCAGCCGAGGTCCACGACGCGCAGCGGGTCGTCCTCGGTCGGGGTGCGCAGCTGTCCCTTGGCCAGCGCGTCGCCGATCGCCGCGTCGAGCAGGCGCAGGAACTCCTCGACCTGGCGGTACTTCGCCTGCCGCGTGGGCTTGATCCGGCCCTGCGCGTCGGAGATGCCCAGGGCCCGGAGCACCGGGTCGTCCTCGGGCAGCAGGCGCTGCTTGGCCTTGTCGTGCCCGCGCTCCGCCTCGACGGGGGCGGCCCGGTCCTGGGTGTGGGTGACCGCCTCGAGCTTCTTGGTGGCCCGCACCTGGTGGGTCTGGGTGGTGGTGTCGACGTGCCAGCTGCCGAAGGGCTGGTCGAGCAGGTCGTCGACCGCGACCTTGGCCGCCTCACCCGCGGCGACGTTGGTCGTGTGCGCCTGGGTGTCGTCGTACGACGTGACCTGGAGGTGGCGCCCGGCCTTGAGGTCGACGTAGCGCAGCTCCACACGGCGCACGGGACGACCCGCGACCTCCGGGACCCGGCCGCCACGCTGGGCGCCGGACGCCACTGCGCGCACCAGCGACTCCGGGTCGAGCAGGTGCCCGCGCATCCGGGAGAGGGCCCGCAGGAGGGGTTCGGTGGCCATGGTCAGTCGTCCCGGCTCACAGGAACGACGCGACGAGGACGATCAGGAGCAGTGCCCCCAGCGCGACCGGGATGACGAGTCGACGCTGACGGGGGTTCATGTCCTCATCGTAGGGCGGCGGTTCACGCCCGACCCAAACGCGATGGCTCCAGCCGGAGGGCGTAGGTGACCACGTCGAGCACCGGCACCGCGCCCGACTCGACGTCGCGCACGGGGACCCACGCGACCTCGTCGGTGGTGCCCCCGACCTCGACCACCCGCGCCTCGGCGTCGTCGGCGACGGTGGCGGCGAAGACCAGGTGGACGCCGTGGTAGTCCTCCCACCGGCCGCTCGGGGCCGTCCCGGAGAAGTGCGCGTCGTGCACCCCGAGCAGGTCGCCGACCTCGCACGCGATGCCGCACTCCTCGGCGACCTCGCGGGCCAGGGCCGCGACCGGTGCCTCGCCGTGGTCGAGGCCACCCCCCGGCAGCGTCCACGCGCCGGGGTGGGCGGCCCGCCCGGAGAGACGGGTGAGCAGCACCCGGTCGTCGCGCCGGAGCAGGGCGTACGCCGCGACCCGCTGCAGGCGGAACGGCCGGTGGTCGGCGAGCGCCTCGGCCACCGTGGCCACCACCGGCACCGCGCCCGACTCCACGGCCGACACCGGGTGCCAGGCCGCCTCGACGGTCGATCCACCCACCTCGACGACCCGCGGCGACGGGGCGTCGGCGGGCACCCACGCGTCGTACACGATCCGCAGGGCATGGAAGTCGGTCAGCACCCCGTCGCGCGAGGCCCGCGGCAGGTGCGCGCTGTAGACGCGCGCCGAGTCCCCGACGACGGCCTCGAGGCCGGTCTCCTCGACGATCTCGCGCAGCAACGCGTCACGCGGGTCCTCGCCGTGGTCGAGACCGCCCCCCGGGAGCGTCCAGAGCTCCTGGCGGCTGATGCGCGGCGCGAGCCGGCACAACAGGATCTCGGGGTCGGTCGCGGCGCCGCCGGAAGTGATGGGTCCCGAGGAGGAGGCCGGGGTCCGCAGGATGACGGCGTACGCCGCCACGCGCTGTCGTCTGGGGAGAGAGGCCATGGCACCAACCTGCCATGAGCGGGGTCGTCTGCCGTAGCCTCACCCCGTGGCACCAGCGCAACGAGACCCATGGCTCGACAACACCAAGATGGTGCTCGTCACCCTCGTCGTGGTCGGCCACGCGATCGGCCTCGTCGAGGAGAGCCAGGGCAGCCACTGGGTCTACGACTTCATCTACCTGTGGCACATCCCGGCGTTCGTCTTCGTGAGCGGCTACCTGTCGAAGTCGTTCGAGTGGGACCGGCGCCGGATGAAGGGCCTGGTCTACACGCTGCTGGTGCCCTACCTGATCTTCGAGCCGGCGCTCTTCTACTACCGCCGGACCGTGGTCGACGAGAACGTCACCGGGCCGTTGTGGATCGAGCCGCACTGGACGATGTGGTACCTCATCGTGCTGCTGATGTGGCGCCTCGTGACCCCGATCCTCAAGCTGCACTGGCTCTTCCTGCCGCTGTCCGTGATCGTCAGCCTGGCCGGCGGCCTCTGGGACACCGACGCGCTGATGATCCCGCGCTTCCTGGGACTGCTGCCGTTCTTCGTGCTCGGCCTGCACCTCAAGCCGCGCCACCTGGCGCACCTCGACGACGTCTGGGTGCGGGTCGCCGCCGTCCCGATGCTCATCGGCATCGGGGTCATGGCGGTCTACACCGACACGTGGGCCGAGACCGCGCTGCTCTGGTACGACACGGGCTACAACGAGCTCCCGATCGACAACGAGATCGCCTTCCAGACCCGCCTGACGGTGATGATGGTCGGCCTGCTCGGCGCCTTCGCCGCCATGTCGCTGGTGCCGCGCCGCTCGCTCGGCTGGTTCACCACCATGGGCGGCGCCACGATGGTCATCTACCTCTTCCACGGCTTCGTGATCAAGACCTTCAAGGCGCTCGGCTGGCCCGAGTTCACCGCGTCCTACCCCTCGCTCGGCCTGGTGCTGACGATCCTCGGGGCGATCGCGCTCACGCTGCTGCTGGCCAGCCCGCCCGTACGCCGGGTGCTCGAGCCGTTCACCAACCCCCTGGGCTGGCTCGAGGCGCGGCGCCACCGCACGCACGGGTCGACCGCCCCGGCCGCAGCGCCTGCCCCGGCCGCTCCTCCCGCCCCGGGCCCGGCCACGACAGCGCCTACGGCAGGGGCACCGGACCCCACGTCGGAGGCACCGCCGAGCGAGGCACCGAGTCCAGCTCCTCCGCCTCGCGTCGACTCGGAGCCGCTCCACCCAGGTGGGCCGGGTGCCACGTGGCCCGTTCCCCCGGTCGCTGCCGGTGGTGCGGCAGACCCTGCAGCCCCTCCAGCAGCGACGTCATCCGACGACCGAGGTCCCGCGTCCACTCCGTGAGGTCGTCCCCGGGCTTCACGGTGACGGGCTCCCCCATGACCACGTCGACCCGACGCCCGCGGTCCAGGCTCGGCCGTGGCTTGCGCCCGTCCTCGTCCGGCATCCCGACGCTCCAGATCCGCTGGCTGCCCCACAGGGCCACCGGGACCACCGGGGCTCCGGTCTCCCGGGCCAGGCTCGCGACGCCGCGCATCAGCGAGCGCACGGTGTAGGAGTAGGAGATCCCGGCCTCGGGGAAGGCGCACACGGCCTCGCCCTCGCGCAGCAGGCGCCTGGCCCTCAGGTAGGCCCCCGCGGGCGCCTCGCGATCGACGGGCACGTGCTTCATCCGGTCCATGGCGGCCCGCACGCCAGGGACGTTCCAGACGTCGTGGCGACACATGAAGCGGACGTAGCGCTCCCGCTCGATCGCAGCCTTCTCGAGGAAGAGGAAGTCGGGATAGCTGACGTGGGTCGCTGCCATCAGCACCGGCCCGCTCGTGGGGAGGTGCTCCGCGCCGGAGGTGTGCGTGTCGATCCCCAGCACCCGCAACGCCGCCCGGCCCAGGGCGTTGGTCATCCGGTAGCAGGCCTCGCTCATGCACCCTCTTCGTTCCGGACGCGGCCGCGGATCGGCCGGGCGGCAGGGTATCCCGTGCGGCCGTCCGTCGTGGGGCAGGTGTCAGGCGAACGGCGGTCGCGCGTCGCGGGCGATCGAGCGCCGCCCCGCCCAGCGCCACACCCGGGCAGCCCGGTCGCGGTCCTCGTCGTCGACCAGGTTGCCCATCCAGCGCAGCGCGAGCGTCATCAGCCAGTCCGAGCGCATGCCGGCCGGGCCCAGCGCCGCGACGACCTGCGGCACGGTGGCGACGCCGGCCAGCCGGCGGGCGATCGAGAAGGCCTCGCCGTAGTGCTCGCGCAGGACAGCCGGCCACACGCTGCCGAGGTGCTCCCCCGCAGCCATCGCCTCGGCCACGAACCGGCCGGTCTCGAGCCCGTAGTCGATGCCCTCGCCGTTGAGCGGGTTGACGCAGCCGGCGGCGTCGCCGACCAGGGCCCAGTTGTCACCGGCGACGTGGGACACGGCACCGCCCATCGGCAGCAGCGCCGAGGTGGGCACCCGCAGCTCGCCGGAGAGCCTGAACTCCTCGCGGCGCTGGTCGGCGTAGTAGGACATGAGCGGCTTGACGGCGATGTTGGCGGGTCGCTTGGCGGTCGCCAGGGTGCCGACGCCGATGTTCACCTCGCCGGTCCCGAGCGGGAAGATCCAGCCGTAGCCGCTGAGGATCTCGCCGTCCTCGCCGCGCAGCTCGAGGTGCGAGCTGATCCACGGGTCGTCGGACATCTCGGAGGCGACGTACGCCCGGCCGGCGACGCCGTAGACGGTGTCGCGGTGCCACTCGCGGCCCAGCAGCTTGCCCAGCGGCGAGCGCACCCCGTCCGCCACGACCAGCCGCTGGCAGGCGATCTCGAAGGTCTCCTCGCCGCGGCGGAACACCACGGCGGCGACCCGCGACCCCTCCATGCGTACGTCGACCGCGCGGACGCCGTCGAGGGCGAGCGCGCCGCTCTTGATCGCGACGGTGCGCAGGTGGTCGTCGAGCTCGGTGCGGGCGACCGCGGACCCCCACGACGGCAGGCTGCTGCCCGGCTGCGAGGGCCACGGGAGCAGCAGGGTCTGGCCGAAGCCGTGCGCGCGGAGCCCGTGGTTGACGGTGTGGGCGCGGAGCCAGTCCTCGAGCCCGAGCCGCTGCAGCTCGCCGGTCGCGCGGGGGGTGAGGCCGTCGCCGCACGTCTTGTCGCGCGGGAAGACCTGCGCGTCCACGAGCACCGTGTCGAGCCCGGCCCGGGCGCTCCAGGCGGCGGCCGCCGACCCGGCGGGTCCGGCGCCGACGACGAGGACGTCGGTGGCTGTGGGGGTGGTCACCCGGAGATTCTCCCCCGCGGCCCCAACGGCGACGAAACCGCCGCCCCCGAGGTCTGCCCCACGAACCCCCGACCCGACCTCTTGTGCCGCATGCTTGACACAAGTCGTCCGCCGCCCCCACACTCATTTGTGCCAAGCATCTGGCACAAGTCATCACCACCAGGGGGCACCATGTTCGTCGGCCTGTTCACCGTCCTGATCCCGGTCCTCTGCGGCGCCGGCCTGGCGTGGGGGCTGTCACGACGCCCCGTCGAGGTCCTCGACCAGGACGATCGCGACCTCGTGTGCCGCCTGCGCCGACGGGCGCAGGTGTCGCTGCTCGTGGGACTGGTGGCGGGCACGGCGGTCGCGATCGGCACGACCTGGGCACTGCCCGGTCCGGGCGTCGGGGCCGCGATCGCCCCGCTGGTCGGCGCCAGCGTCCTGCTGCTGTGCCTGTGCGTCGCGGAGCTCACCACCCCGCACGTCCGGTCCTCGGTGCGGACCGCGTCCCTCGGGACCCGCCGGCTGGGCGACGTCCTGGACGCCCGGAGCCGGGCGGCCGCGGCGGCAGGTGTCGGGCTGCTGGCGACCCTCCTGGCCATCGGGTGGCTCCTGGGGGACCCGGACGGCCTCGGCCGGGCCGGGCGGACCCTGGCCACGCAGTGCGGCTCCTTCGCGCAGGCCCGCGGCCCGTGGCCCGGCTCGTTCTACGCCGTGCCGATGCTCCTCGCACTCGTCGTCGTGGTGGTCACCGCGGTGGCGACCCTGCTGGCGATCACCCGCCGGGCGCGCACCAGCGCGGCCACCGTGGCGGGAGACGACGCCGTACGCCGCGCGGCCGGGCGCCGCGTGCTCCTGACCACCGCCGCCGTGACCCTGTTCTCCTCGGTGCCGGTCGGCCTGCTGATGGCGTCCGCCCTGCTGGCCCTCGACTGCCGGCCCGACTGGTACCCGGTCCTCGGCACCGTGCTCCTGGCGGTCTGCGCCCTGGCGGGGCTCGTCGGCGCCGCCTGCTTCGGCTCCGCGGTCGTGGGTCCCCGCATCGTCGTCCGGCAGGACACGACCACCACGGCCTCACGGTGACGGCCACCCTGCGGGTGGACCTCGACGACCCCACCCCGCCGTACGAGCAGCTGCGTCGCCAGCTCGTGGGCATGATCGCCGCGGGGGACCTCCGGGTCGGCGACCGGCTGCCTCCCCTGCGCCAGCTCGCCGGCGACCTGGGACTGGCGGTCGGGACCGTCGCACGCAGCTACCGGGAGCTGGAGGCCGCCGGGCTCGTCACGTCCCGGCGGGGAGGTGGGACCCGGGTGGCCGCGACGCCGACCCCGCCCGACGGGTCCGGCACCCTCGGCGAGGAGGCCCGCCACTTCGCGCATCGCGCCGCCAGCCTGGGCGTCGGCCTGGAGGACGCGGTGCGGGCGCTGCGCGACGCCTGGTCCTGACCGGCCGGCCCCGCGCGACTCACGCCCAGATGGCGGCCGGCCACCCGTCGGAGAACATCTCGGGCACCTCCGGGTGCGACCGCGCCTCCCCGCGCACCACCCGGGCCGCCGTCCACGCGACGGCGCAGGCGTCGAGCAGGTCGTCCTCCCCGACACCGCCACGCGGTCGCTCCGGTGGCTCGATGCCGGCGTCCCGCAGCGCCGTACGCCGCGCCTGCCGACCCTCGGGAGTCTTCTTGCCCTCGGCCACAGGCTCCCCCAGCATCACGGCGAAGGACGTCTCGGGGTGCATCTCGACGACCCGCACGGGGACCCCGCCCCGGACCCAGGCGTCGACCTCGAGGATCTTGTGCCGCAGGCCCCACGACTGCTGGCTGAAGCCCGTGCCGGTGGCCGCACGCTGCACGAGCTGCCCCGCGGCGTACGACGGTGCGGCGTACGCCTCCCGCACCAGCGTGCTGAAGACCGTCGACCGGCGGCGGCCGAGCAGGGCGCGGACGAGCCGCTCGGCCTCGCGGGGACCGTCGTCGGGCAGGCCGATGGGCATGTCGATGCCGACGCACTCCAGCCCCGGCCCCGCCGCCTCGACCAGCTCGCCGATGGTCGGCGCGACGTACGCGGTCGGAGTCGGGTCGCCCAGTCGCACGCCGACCCAGCCGCCCCGGCAGCCGTCGACCCCGAGCACCGTCGGCCACGTCATGGCGCCCAGCCTAGGTGGATGGACTCCGACGCAGGTGCGTGGAAGTACAGGCCGGCAGCCACCTGCCGGGCCGCGCTTCCACGCAGGAGCGTGGGACTCCATCCCGACCGACAGGAAGCCGGGAGATGCACCGGGCCCCGGCCTCCCGTGAGGGAGACCGGGGCCCGGTCATGACTACTGGTGACTCGGTTTCGAGACGCGTCGCGCGCCCGGACTACGTCCGGTCGTGCCGACGCTCCTCGACCCGGTTCGTCACACCAGACCTGAGCTGCGCTCAGTTCTGGTACGAACCGAAGTCGAAGTCGTCCAGCGCGACGGCCTGGCCGCCGTTGCCGAAGTCGTAGTCGTAGCTGTCGTAGCCGGTCACGGAGTACGCCGCGGCGCGGGCCTCCTCGGTCGGCTCGACCCGGATGTTCCGGTACCGCTCCAGGCCGGTGCCGGCCGGGATCAGCTTGCCGATGATCACGTTCTCCTTCAGGCCGCGGAGGCTGTCGGAGCGGCCGTTGATCGCGGCGTCCGTGAGCACCCGGGTGGTCTCCTGGAAGGAGGCCGCCGAGAGCCACGACTCGGTCGCGAGCGAGGCCTTGGTGATGCCCATGAGCACCGGACGACCCGAGGCGGGCTTGGTGCCCTCGGAGACCGCGCGGCGGTTCTCCTCCTCGAAGCGCACGCGGTCGACCAGGTCGGACGGCAGCAGGTTGGTGTCGCCCGACTCGATGACCGTGATCCGGCGCAGCATCTGCCGCACGATGATCTCGATGTGCTTGTCGTGGATCGACACACCCTGCGAGCGGTACACGTTCTGCACCTCGTCCACCAGGTGCTCCTGCGCCTTGCGGACACCCAGGATGCGCAGGACGTCCTGCGGGTCCTCGGTGCCGACGGTGAGCTTCTGGCCGACCTCGATGTGGTCGCCGTCGGTCACCAGCAGGCGCGAGCGCTTGCTGACCGGGTACTCCTGGACCTCCGAGCCGTCGTCCGGGGTGACCAGGACCTTGCGGGCCTTGTCGGTCTCCTCGATCTCGACACGACCGGCGGCCTCCGAGATCGGCGAGCGACCCTTGGGCGAGCGGGCCTCGAAGAGCTCGACCACGCGGGGCAGACCCTGCGTGATGTCGTCGGCCGAGGCCACACCACCGGTGTGGAAGGTACGCATCGTCAGCTGCGTGCCGGGCTCACCGATCGACTGGGCCGCGATGATGCCGACGGCCTCGCCGATGTCGACGAGCTTGCCGGTCGCCAGCGAGCGGCCGTAGCACTTCGCGCAGGTACCGGTGCGGGCGTCGCAGGTCAGCACGGAGCGGACCTTGACCTCCTCGATACCGGCCGCGATGAGCTCGCCGATCTTGACGTCGCCGAGGTCGTCGCCGGCTCCCGCGAGCACCTCGCCCGAGTCCGGGTGGGTGATCTCGACGGCCGACGAGCGGGCGTACGCCGCGGTCTCGGCGTTCTCGTGCTTGCGCACGATGCCGTCCTCGCCCCGCTCACCGATCCGCTTGGGCAGACCGCGCTCGGTGCCACAGTCGTCCTCGCGGATGATGACGTCCTGCGAGACGTCCACCAGACGACGGGTCAGGTAGCCCGAGTCGGCGGTACGCAGCGCGGTGTCGGCGAGACCCTTGCGGGCACCGTGGGTGGAGATGAAGTACTCCAGGACCGACAGGCCCTCACGGAAGTTGGCCTTGATGGGCCGCGGGATGATGTCACCCTTCGGGTTGGCCACCAGTCCACGCATGGCCGCGACCTGACGGATCTGCATCATGTTTCCGGAGGCACCCGAGTCGACCATCATGTAGATCGGGTTGGTCCGGTCGAAGTTGGCCTCCATCGCCTTGGCGACGTCGTTGGAAGCCTGGGTCCAGATCTCGATGAGCTCCTGGCGACGCTCGTCGTCGGTCACGAGACCGCGCTCGAACTGCTTCTGGACCTTCTCCGCCTGCGCCTCGTAGTCGGCGAGGATCTCGGCCTTGTTGCCCGGCGTCGTCACGTCGTCGATGGAGACGGTCACACCGGAGCGGGTGGCCCAGTGGAAGCCGGCGTCCTTGAGGGCGTCGAGCGAGGCGGCGACCTCGACCTTGGTGTAGCGCTCGGCGAGGTCGTTGACGATCGCGCCGAGGGCCTTCTTGCCCACCTCGTAGTTCACGAAGGGGTAGTCGGCCGGCAGAGTGTCGTTGAAGAGCACCCGGCCCAGCGTGGTCTCGAGCAGGACCGAGCGGCCCTCCTCCCAGTCCGCGCCGGCCTCGTCCTCGAGCGGCGGGACGATGTCGTCGAGACGGATCCGCACCTTGCTCTGCAGGGTGATCTCGGCCCGGTCGTAGGCCATGATCGCCTCGGACGGGGTCGAGAAGACCCGGCCGTCGCCGACCTGGTCGTCACGGTCGGTCGTCAGCCAGAACAGGCCGATGATCATGTCCTGCGAGGGCATGGTCACCGGACGGCCGTCCGACGGCTTGAGGATGTTGTTGGTCGACAGCATCAGGATCCGCGCCTCGGCCTGGGCCTCGGCGGACAGCGGCAGGTGCACCGCCATCTGGTCACCGTCGAAGTCGGCGTTGAACGCGCCGCAGACGAGCGGGTGGATCTGGATGGCCTTGCCCTCGATCAGCTGGGGCTCGAAGGCCTGGATGCCGAGTCGGTGCAGCGTGGGCGCACGGTTGAGCAGCACGGGGTGCTCGGTGATGACCTCTTCGAGGACGTCCCACACGACCGGGCGGGCGCGCTCGACCATCCGCTTGGCGGACTTGATGTTCTGCGCGTGCGACAGGTCGACGAGGCGCTTCATCACGAACGGCTTGAAGAGCTCGAGCGCCATCTGCTTGGGCAGGCCGCACTGGTGCAGCTTGAGCTGGGGACCCGACACGATGACCGAGCGGCCCGAGTAGTCCACGCGCTTGCCGAGGAGGTTCTGGCGGAAGCGACCCTGCTTGCCCTTGAGCATGTCGGACAGCGACTTGAGCGGGCGGTTGCCCGGACCGGTCACCGGCCGGCCGCGACGACCGTTGTCGAAGAGGCTGTCGACGGCCTCCTGCAGCATCCGCTTCTCGTTGTTGACGATGATCTCGGGAGCACCGAGGTCGAGCAGGCGCTTGAGGCGGTTGTTGCGGTTGATGACGCGGCGGTACAGGTCGTTGAGGTCGGAGGTCGCGAAGCGGCCACCGTCGAGCTGCACCATCGGACGCAGGTCCGGCGGGATGACCGGGACGGCGTCGAGGACCATGCCGATGGGCTGGTTGCCGGTCTTGCGGAAGGCGTCGACGACCTTGAGGCGCTTGAGGGCGCGGACCTTCTTCTGGCCCTTGCCGTTGGCGATGGTGTCGCGCAGCGACTCCACCTCGGCCTCGATGTCGAAGTCCTGGAGGCGCTTCTGGATCGCCGTGGCGCCCATGAAGCCCTCGAAGTACTTGCCGAACCACGTCTTCATCTCGCGGTAGAGGAGCTCGTCGCCGAGCAGGTCCTGCACCTTGAGGGATTTGAACGTGTTCCAGACCTCGTCGAGGCGGTCGATCTCGCGCTGCGCACGATCACGCAGCTGCTTCATCTCCCGCTCGGCGCCGTCCTTGACCTTGCGGCGCTGGTCGGCCTTGGCACCCTCGGCCTCGAGGGCCGCGAGGTCCTCCTCGAGCTTCTTGGTGCGGTCGTCGATGGAGGTGTCGCGACGCTTCTCGAGGCGCTCGCGCTCCAGGCCGACCTTGCCCTCGAGCGAGGACAGGTCGCGGTGACGCGCGTCCTCGTCGACGGAGGTGATCATGTACGCCGCGAAGTAGATGACCTTCTCGAGGTCCTTCGGGGCGAGGTCGAGCAGGTAGCCGAGGCGCGAGGGGACGCCCTTGAAGTACCAGATGTGGGTCACGGGAGCGGCGAGCTCGATGTGGCCCATGCGCTCGCGACGCACCTTGGAGCGGGTGACCTCGACGCCGCAGCGCTCGCAGATGATGCCCTTGAAGCGCACGCGCTTGTACTTGCCGCAGTAGCACTCCCAGTCCCGGGTGGGACCGAAGATCTTCTCGCAGAAGAGGCCGTCACGCTCGGGCTTGAGCGTGCGGTAGTTGATGGTCTCCGGCTTCTTGACCTCGCCGTGGCTCCACGTGCGGATGTCGTCCGCGGTGGCCAGGCCGATCTGAAGCTGGTCGAAGAAGTTCACGTCGAGCACGATGGCTGCAACCCTTCAGTTGGTACGAAATTCAGTGGGTGAGGGACCGAGGAGGGGCGGTGCGCCGGGGACCGGCGCACCGCCTCGTCACTCAGACTTCTTCGACCGAGCTCGGCTCACGACGCGACAGGTCGATGCCCAGCTCCTCGGCGGCCCGGAAGACGTCTTCCTCGGCGTCCTTGAGCTCGATGGCCGACCCGTCGTGCGACAGCACCTCGACGTTCAGGCACAGCGACTGCATCTCCTTGACGAGCACCTTGAACGACTCGGGGATGCCGGAGTCGGGGATGTTCTCGCCCTTGACGATCGCCTCGTAGACCTTGACGCGACCGGGCACGTCGTCGGACTTGATCGTGAGCAGCTCCTGCAGGGCGTAGGCGGCGCCGTACGCCTCCATCGCCCAGACCTCCATCTCACCGAAGCGCTGGCCACCGAACTGGGCCTTACCGCCCAGCGGCTGCTGCGTGATCATCGAGTAGGGGCCGGTGCTGCGCGCGTGGATCTTGTCGTCCACGAGGTGGTGCAGCTTGAGGATGTACATGTAGCCGACCGAGACGGGCGCCGGGAACGGCTCACCGGAGCGGCCGTCGAAGAGCGACGCCTTGCCGGTCTCGTCGATCATCCGGACACCGTCGCGCGTCGGGTACGTCGCACCCAGCAGGCCGGTGATCTCGTCCTCGCGCGCACCGTCGAAGACGGGGGTCGCGACCTTCGTGCCGGGCTCGGACTTCTCGGCGTGGATCGACATCAGTCGGTCCTTCCACTCCGCGGAGCCCTTGTCGTCGTGCAGGTCGAGGTCCCAGCCCTGCTTGGCGAGCCAGCCGAGGTGGAGCTCGAGGATCTGGCCGATGTTCATACGACGCGGCACACCCAGGGGGTTGAGCACGACGTCGACCGGGGTGCCGTCCTCCATGAACGGCATGTCCTCGATCGGCAGGATCTTGGCGATGACGCCCTTGTTGCCGTGACGACCGGCGAGCTTGTCACCGACCGAGATCTTGCGCTTCTGGGCGACGTAGACGCGGACCAGCTGGTTGACGCCCGGGGGCAGCTCGTCGCCGTCCTCGCGGTCGAAGACGCGGACGCCGATGACCGTGCCGGACTCACCGTGGGGCACCTTCATCGAGGTGTCGCGCACCTCGCGCGCCTTCTCACCGAAGATCGCGCGGAGCAGGCGCTCCTCGGGGGTCAGCTCGGTCTCGCCCTTCGGCGTGACCTTGCCGACGAGGATGTCACCGGTGGTGACCTCGGCGCCGATGCGAATGATGCCGCGGTCGTCGAGGTCGGCCAGGCCCTCCTCGGAGACGTTCGGGATGTCCCGGGTGATCTCCTCGGGGCCGAGCTTGGTGTCGCGGGCGTCGACCTCGTGCTCCTCGATGTGGATCGAGGTGAGGACGTCCTCCTGCACCAGGCGCTGGCTGAGGATGATCGCGTCCTCGTAGTTGTGGCCCTGCCACGGCATGAAGGCCACGAGCAGGTTGGTGCCGAGCGCCATCTCCGCCTGGTCGGTGCACGGACCGTCGGCGATCGGCGAGCCGACCTCGAGGCGGTCGCCCTCCACCACCAGCGGGCGCTGGTTGATGCAGGTGCCCTGGTTGGAGCGCTTGAACTTGGCCAGCTTGTAGGTCTGGTAGGAGCCGTCGTCGTTCATCGTCTCGATGGCGTCGGCGGACACCTCCTTGACGACTCCGGCCTTCTCGGCGACGACGACGTCACCGGCGTCGACCGCGGCGCGGTACTCCATGCCGGTGCCGACCAGGGGCGAGTCGCTCGTGATGAGCGGCACGGCCTGGCGCTGCATGTTGGCGCCCATGAGGGCACGGTTGGCGTCGTCGTGCTCGAGGAACGGGATCAGGGCCGTCGCGACCGACACCATCTGGCGCGGCGAGACGTCCATGTAGTCGACCTCCTCGGCCAGGATCGCGTCGACCTCGCCGCGCTGCTGGCGCACGAGCACGCGCTCCTCGACGAACTTGTTGTTCTTGTCGAGGGGGGCGTTGGCCTGCGCGATGACGTAGCGGTCCTCGTCATCGGCGGTGAGGTAGTCGATCTTGTCGGTGACGACACCCTTCTCGACCCGGCGGTAGGGCGTCTCGACGAAGCCGAACGGGTTGATCCGTCCGTACGACGCGAGCGAGCCGATCAGGCCGATGTTGGGGCCTTCCGGGGTCTCGATCGGGCACATGCGGCCGTAGTGCGACGGGTGGACGTCACGGACCTCCATGCCGGCGCGGTCGCGGGACAGACCACCGGGGCCGAGCGCGGAGAGTCGACGCTTGTGCGTCAGGCCCGCGATCGGGTTGGTCTGGTCCATGAACTGCGAGAGCTGCGAGGTGCCGAAGAACTCCTTCAGCGCCGCGACCACGGGTCGGATGTTGATCAGGGACTGCGGCGTGATGGCCTCGACGTCCTGGGTCGTCATCCGCTCGCGGACCACGCGCTCCATGCGGGCCAGGCCCGTGCGGAGCTGGTTCTGGATCAGCTCGCCGACCGTGCGCATGCGGCGGTTGCCGAAGTGGTCGATGTCGTCGGCCTGGACCTTGACCGGCTTGTCGTCGGGACCCATCACCACGTTGCCCGCGGCGTCGACGAAGTCGGGCGCCTCGACGGGCGCACCGGCTGCGTGCAGCTCGACGATGTAGCGGATCGCGGCGACGATGTCGTCGACGGTCAGCGTCTGCTGGTCGAAGGCCTCGGTCACGCCGAGCTTCTTGTTGATCTTGTAGCGACCGACCTTCGCCAGGTCGTAGCGCTTGCCGTTGAAGTAGTAGTTGTTCAGCAGCGTCTGCGCAGCCTCACGCGTGGGCGGCTCGCCCGGGCGCAGCTTGCGGTAGATGTCGAGGAGCGCCTCGTCCTGCGTCTGCGGGGTGTCCTTGTCCAGCGTGAGCATCATCGACTCGTACTGGCCGAACTCCTCGCGGATCTGCTCGGTGGTCCAGCCGAGCGCCTTGAGCAGCACGGTGACGTTCTGCTTGCGCTTGCGGTCGAGACGGACGCCGACGAGGTCGCGCTTGTCGATCTCGAACTCGAGCCAGGCGCCGCGGCTCGGGATGAGCTTGGCGGTGTAGATGTCCTTGTCGGACGTCTTGTCCGCGGCACGCTCGAAGTAGACGCCGGGCGAGCGGACGAGCTGCGAGACGACGACGCGCTCGGTGCCGTTGATGATGAAGGTGCCCTTGCGGGTCATCATCGGGAAGTCACCCATGAAGACCGTCTGGCCCTTGATCTCGCCGGTCTCGTGGTTCATGAACTCGGCGGAGACGTAGAGGGGGCGGGAGTAGGTGAAGTCCTTCTCCTTGCACTCCTCCTCGGTGTACTTCGGGTCGACGAACACGGGGTTGTCGAACGAGAGCATCATCGTCTCGGAGAAGTCCTCGATCGGGGAGATCTCCTCGAAGATCTCCTGAAGACCGGACTTCTCCGACACGTCCTCGCCCGCGGCCCGACGGGCCGCGACCATCTCTTCCCACTTGTCGCCGCCGACGAGCCACTCGAAGCTGTCGGTCTGGAGGGAGAGGAGAGCGGGAACCTCGAGAGGTTCGGCGATCTTCGCGAAAGAGGTGCGGTTGGACTTGAGCAGGGAGTTACCAGCGGAGCTGCGCGCGGCCAAGAGGGTGTCCTTCGAAGGATCGTGATCCAAGAGATCGCCAGCCGACCACCGCGGCACCCGTCCTGACAGGGTGAAGGGCATATGAGGGCAGGCGCAAAGTGACAGGCTACCGCAACACAGGGCTCGCTTCAAAGGCGGGGTCGATGGCTCCGCACTCGTCGTGCTGGCCGTTCGCTCACGCGTTGCCGACGATGATGACCCCCGACCGGGGACAGGTCAAGCACCGACCCGCCTCCGGACCGCACCGCCACCCTCTCGGGTGCCCCGGCCGGCCGGCGTGACGGGCGGCGTACGACGGGAGCGCTGCCAATACTGGCGGCGTACGACCGTCCCGGTCACGGCACCGGTGTCGTCCGCCGCCAGTCCCCTGCGGGTGCGGCCCGCCGGCGTGCATGGCGGCGTACGCCGGGAGCGCCCCCGTGACTGGCGGCCCGCGACAGTCCCGGTCACGGCCCCGGTGTCGTCCGCCGCCAGTCCCCTGCGGGTGCGGCCCGCCGGTGTGTCCGAGCCGCCGGGGTGCCGGCCGGCGGCGCTCAGCCCTGCGCCGGCGAGGTGACCAGGTTGTCGACCAGCCACTCGTCGCCGACCTTCTGCATGGTCACGGTGACCTGGTCCTTGTAGGTCTCCGGCTCCGGGGTGAGCTTGTTGGTGGTGGGCCGGTCGACGAAGACGAGCACGTCGACGCGGTCCACGCCCGAGCGCACGATCCCCGACGCCACCACCTCGGCGTCGACCGTGGTCTGGGTCTGCGGCGCGTTGTCGGAGATGACCGCGAAGAGCTGGTCGTAGTCCTCGCGGTAGTCGGAGGTGAGGTAGCCCTGGGCGCGGGCCTGGTCCTCCTCCAGCGTCTCGAAGCCGTAGGACAGGACCGGCACGATCGCGCGCTCCGCCGCGGCCTGGGCCGCGCGGGTCGCCTCCTCCTCGGTCTCCCCCGAGGTGGACTGCCACGCCCAGGCGCACCCGGCGAGCAGCGCGACGAGCACCAGCCCGCCCACGGCCAGCAGCCAGGTGGGGACGCCGCGGCCGGCGGGGGCCGCGGTCTCGGGACCGGGGCCCCGGGTGCCCTCCTCCACCAGCGGGGGCGCGAGGCGGCCCTCCTCGACCGGCGACACCGGCGACACCGGCGGCTCGGTCTCGGTCTCGGTCTCGGTCTCGGTCTCGGTGAGCGTCGCGTCGTACGCCGCCCGCCGCCGCGGGTCGAGGAGCACCTCGGCCGCCGCGTTGAGCGAGGCGAAGCGCCGCGAGCCCGGCTCGAGGTCGGCGATGCTCGCGCGCCAGGCAGCGCGCACCTGGTCGGCGGAGGCGGCGCGGTCGACGTCCAGGACGTCGTACCAGCTGGGGCTCCGGGTCGAGGACTGGGTGTCGGTCATCGCTGCGCCCCCTCGGGCTCGGTCGGGGCGGCCTCGTCGGTCGTCACCGGGTCGAAGTCGTCGACGCGCCACTCGCCGTCGACCTTGACCAGGGTGACCTCGATGCGGAACGGGATCGGCTCCTGCTCGACCGTCTCGCCCTTGACCTCGTAGGAGTCGCTGAAGGTGCCGGCGACGAGGGCGCGGGCCGAGTCCTGGTCGATGCTGGAGACGCCGGTGGCGAAGACGTCGGCGGTCCGGTCGACCCCGGCCTGCGCCACGAGCTGCTCGGCGGTGCCGGCCTCGGAGTCGAAGGACGCGGCGAACTTGTCGGTGATGACGCCCTTGACGCGATCGCGGTACTCCGGCATGGCGCCCTGCTCGTCGAGCAGGTCGGGTCCGTAGGTGCCCATCCGCAGCATGAACTGCTCCGTCTGCGCCATGACCTCCTCGCGGGAGGACCGGACGTCGTCACCGTCGCCGCCGCGCGCGAGGAGCACCCACGCGAGGAGGCCGGCGGCCGCCACGGCGAGCGCCACCAGGACGGCGAGCAGCACGGTCCGGAATCCCGCCCGGTGCGTCGGGGTGGCGGTCGGGCTCGTCACTGCTGTGTCATGAGGGGCTGGAGGAACAACCACTTCCACGACTCCTTTCCTAGAGTGGCCGGGGCCGCGCTGGAGCGCGACTCCAGCCGGCGTGCCTCGGCCTCGCCCCAGACCAGCTCACCGGTCGAGGGGTCGAAGGCGGCGACGGGCGGGTCGTACGACGCCGCGGCGCGAGGAGCGTAGGACGCTCCGGCGCGCGGGGCGTGCTGGCCGCCGCGGGCGTTGGACTCCGACGCCGGCTCGGTGCAGCGGGCAGCCTCGTTCATGGGCCGGTTCTCCCCGTCCTGGGGGGGCCGCCGGTCGGTGCCCTCGTAGCCGCGGGTGCACACGTGCGGCTCCGTGGTGAGCACCATGCCGAAGTGGGCGTCGTAGTTGCCGGTCGAGGGGGTCCTCGACACGACGGTGAAGCCGCCCTCGACGACGTACGGGTAGATGACCAGGAGCTGCTCGACGCCGGCGATGTTCTCGACGACCACCTCACCGGTGGTGACCAGGTTGTTGAGGAGCTCGCCGAGCTCGACCTCGTTGTCCTCGATGAAGGTGCGCAGCTGGGTCGCGGTCGCGCTGCCGTTGTCGATGACCGAGCGGAGGTCCTCGTCGGAGCCGGCCAGCGAGGTCGAGAAGGTGCTGAGGTCGCGGGCGAAGGACCGCAGCGCGCTCTCCGAGGCGATCTGGCCGTTGAGGACGGTGTTGCCGTCCCGGATCAGCTTGGTCGTGATCTCGAAGTTGGCGTCGGCGGCGTTGATGAACGCGCTCCCGGAGTCGATGATCGTCTGGAGGTCCTGGCCCGCCCCGCCGAAGGCCGCACCGAACTCGGTGGTGACGGTCTGGAGGTCCCGCTCGTCCACGCTGCGCACGGTGTCGGACAGGTTGGTCAGCAGGGTGTCGGTCTGGATCGGGGTGCTGGTGCGGTCGGCATCGATCTGCGAGCGGTCCTCGAGGAAGGGCCCACCGTCGACCTGCGGCTGGAGCTCGACGTACTGCTCCCCGACCGCGGACCGGTTGCCGACCAGCGCGAGGCTGTCGGCCGGGATCCGGTCCTGCTCCTTGTCGATGTCGAGGTGGATGTCCACGCCCTCGTCCGTGAGGACCATCTCGGACACCTCGCCGATCCGGACACCGCGGTAGGACACCTCGGCCCCGGCGAACGCGCCGCCGGAGTCCCTGAAGTGCGCGACCACGGTGTACGTGTCGTCGATGAAGACCCGGTCGAGGCGGGCGTAGCGGGCGCCGACGTAGCTGACGCCGACCAGCGTGATGATCGCGAAGACCAGCAGCTGGAGCCGGGTGCGGCGGGTGATCATCGCAGCACCATCCCCGGGACGAGCAGGCTCACGAGGGCCGGGTCGAAGGAGTCCATCAGCTCTCCGTACGTCGGGCCCCGCACGGTCCGCTCCTGGGTGCCGGCCCGGCCGAGGCCCGGCACGGTGGGCAGGCTCGGCAGCGGGACCGGGACGCCCGGGACGGAGGTCGTCTCGGTGGGCAGCGGCAGGTTGGGCACCTGGTTGACCTCGCGGCACACGTCCTTGTCCTTGTTGCGCTCCTCGCGGCACTCCTGCTGCAGCTTGAGCAGGTCGGTGGGCGTCGCGAGGACCTTCTGGCAGGCGGCGCTGGCGAGGTCACCGCTGGCCAGGCAGTCGAGGACGTTGTTGACGATCACGGTCGGGTCGACCTGCGTGGGCAGGTTGGTGGGCAGCGTGGGCAGCCCGGTCGTGCCCTGCGAGAGGTCGATGTCGAGGGTCACCGACAGGTTGGTGTAGTCGCCCATGTGCAGGTTGCGGGCCACCTGCGGGTCCCGGCCGACGACCTCGTCGACGAACGGGTAGGTCAGGAACACGTGGAAGGCCTTGGTGAAGTCGTCCCCCGACGCCGCGAGCTGGGTCAGCACCGGGTCGAGCGCCTCGAGCGAGTCGATGGTGGCGTCCTTGGACGCCCGGATCACCCGGACCCCGACCGAGCTCAGGTCCTCGAGGGACTCCAGCATCGCCACGAGGTCCTCGCGCTGGCGGTCGATCGAGTCCAGCGCGCTGGGCAGCTCCTCGAGCGCGGCGTCGATCGTGGGCTGCTCCTCGCGGATGCTGAGGGCCAGGCGGTTGAGCTTCTCGATCGCGTCGACGATGTCGCCCTTGTTGTCGTCGAGCTGCTGCATGAAGTCGCGCACCTGGCGCAGCACCGACCGTGCTGTCCCCTCCCGGCCCTCGAGGGCGAGGTTGAGCTCCTGGGTGATCGTCTTGAGCTGCGCCACGCCGCCGCCGTTGAGCAGCAGGCTCAGGGCGCCGAGCACCTCCTCGACCTCCGGGTTGCGGCCGGTGCGCTCCAGCGGGATCTCGTCCCCGCTCTGGAGGCGGTTGTCGCTGGGGGCCTCGGTGGGAGCCGCGAGCGAGACGAACTTCTCGCCGAGCAGACTGGTCTGGCGGATCTCGGCGACCGCGTTGTCGGGCAGCTCGACGTCGCCGCGCATCTCCAGCTCGACCACGGCGGAGTAGCCGTCGAGGGACACGTCGGTCACCTGCCCGACGGTGACGTCGTTGACCTTGACGGTCGACTTCGGCACCAGGTCGAGCACGTCGACGAAGTGCACCCGCACGGTCATCGGGTCGGAGCCGACGTCCGGGCCACCGGGCAGCGGCAGCTTGTAGACGTCGAAGTCGCACGCCGACATGGTCAGCGCGGTCATGAGGAGCAGCACCACGGCCTTGACGCGCTTCATCGCGACACCTCCACGAGACCACCGAGGGTCGGGTCGAACTGCTGGTCCGGCCGGGCCGGGACGGGCCCCTTCGGGAGCGTGCCCGCGCGCGGCAGCACCTGCTGGATCGTGTCGCACACGCCGCCGGCGCCCTTGACCTGGCTGGTGAGGCCGCAGAGGTACGTCGCGGGGTCGGCCTCGATCTGGCCGAGGAGCTCGCCGATGTTGGCTCGGGTGTCGAGCGTGCCTGCCTGCGGGTTGTAGGTCAGCGCGAGGTTGTTGAGCGCGAGCGGCCCGACCTTGAGGATCTCGTCGAGCGCGTCGCGCTGCTTGACCAGCACCTTGGACACCCGGTTGAGCCCGGAGATGTTGCGGCCCAGGACCTCCCGGTTGTCCTTCACGAACGACGACACCTCGGTGAGCGCGACCGACAGGTTGCGCAGGGAGGCCGAGAGCTCCTCCTTCTCCCCCTCGAGCAGGCCGGACACGTCGGACAGCGACTGGTTGAAGCTGCGGACGGTCTGGTCGTTCTCGGCGAGGGTGCTGATGAACTTGCCGAGCTGCTCGGCGCTGCCGAACAGCTCCTCCTTGTTGTTGTCGAGGGTGGACGTCAGCTGGGCGAAGTTGCCCAGCGTGGTGCGCAGGTCGGCGCCCTGGCCGTCGAAGTTGTCGGCCGTGACCGCGAGCAGGTCGGAGAGCGCTCCGTTGCGGTTGGCGCCGTTGGGGCCGAGCGCGACGTTGAGGGTGTCGAGGCTCTCGTAGATCTGGTCGAGCTCGAGGGGCACCGCGGTCTGCTCGACCGGGAGCGCGACGCCGTCGGCCAGCACCTCGCCGCCGGTGTAGACGGGGGTGACCTGCACGTAGCGGTCGCCGACGATCGACGGCGCCACGATCGCGGCCTTGGCGTCAGCGGGCAGCTGGACCTCGCTGTCGTAGGTCATGGTCACCACGACGTCGGTGCCCGAGGGCTCGACCGACTCGACGGCGCCGATCGGCACCCCGAGGACGCGCACCTCGCTGCCCTCGTAGACGGAGATCGTCCGGGGGAAGTGGGCGACCAGCCGCTTGGAGTCGGAGCCGGTGAACATCGTGATGGCCGCCGCGGTCACCAGGGCGATGACGACGAGCGGGACGGCGAGCTTCCTCAGGGTCTCCATGTCAGCCCACCTGCGGTGCCGGAGGCAGGTTCTGGATGTAGGTGTCGAACCACGGGCCGGTGCCGAGCGTGCTGGCGAAGACCCGGTAGAACGGCGCCATCAGCCGCAGGCTGTTGTCGAGGTTGTCCTCGTTCTTGTTGAGCACGGCGACGACGTTCTCCAGGTTCGTCAGGCCGGGCTTGAGGTCGTCGCGGCTCTGGCGGACCAGCAGCGTCAGCTCGCGCGACAGGGTCGAGGTCGACTCGAGGAGGTTGTGGATCGCCTCGCGCCGGCCCACCAGCGCCCGGAAGAGCACGTCGGCGTCGCGCATCAGGGCGATGATGTCCTCGTCGCGCTCGTCCAGCACACGGGCCACCTTGTCGAGGTTGACCAGCAGCTCGTTGATCTGCTGGTCCTTGGCCGCGACGTTGGCCGAGAGCCGGGTGACCCCGTCGAGCGCCGAGCGGAACTCCTCGGGGGTGTTGCGGGTCAGGTCGGCCAGCGTGGTCAGCGCGCCGGCGAGCTGGTCGGTGTCGATCCTGTCGGTGGTGCCGGCCAGGCCCTCGAAGGCGTCCACGACGTCGTACGGCGAGGAGGTGCGCTCGACCGGGATGGTCGAGCCCTCCTCGAGCTGGCCGCCGCCGGCGGGCTCGAGGGCGAGGTACATCGCGCCGAGCAGGGTCTTGACCTTGATGGCGGCCCGGGTGTCCGGACCGAACGCCTCGGCAGCGTCGACCTTGAAGGTGGCGACGACCAGGCCGTCGTCGAGGGCGACCTCGTCGACCTTGCCGACCCGGACGCCGGCGATCCGCACCTCGTCGCCCTTCTTGAGCCCGCCGGACTCGGTGAAGGCGGCGCGGTAGGTGTCGCCGCCGCCGATGAGCGGCAGGTCGTCGGCGCGCAGGGCTGCGGTGAGCACCAGCCCCAGCGCGAGGAGGCTGACGAACCCGATGACCACGGGGTTGCGCTCGCGGAAGGGTTTCATCCGAGATCACACCTGTCGGAGCCCGGCTGGTAGGACACCGGGACGTTGAGGTTGCCGGGCAGCCTGACGCGGCCCTGGAACTCGCAGAGGTAGAAGTTGAACCACGAGCCGTAGATCGCGGTGCGGCCGACCTTCTCCAGCTTGATGGGGAGGACCTGGAGGGCCCGGTCGAGCTCGGCCTTGTTCTTGTCGATGTTGCCGGCGACGGTCCGCAGCTCCTTGATGTCCTTGACGAAGGGCTTGCGGATCCCGGAGAGCAGGCTGGAGGTCTCGACCGACAGGTCGGAGATCTCCTGCAGGGAGCCGAGGATGGCCTGCCGATCGTCCTTGAGCCCCCCGACGAGGGTGCGGAACGAGCCGATGAGCCGGGACAGCTGCTCGTCGCGGTCCCCGATGTGGACCAGCACCTGGTTGAGGTTCTCGATGAGGTCGCTGATCACCTCGTCGCGGTCGGCGAGCGTCGACGTCACGGAGGCCGTGTGCTGGAGGAGTCCCTCCAGGGTGCCGCTCTCGCCCTGGAAGACCTGGACGATCTCGTAGGACAGCTGGTTGATGTCGGTCGGCGAGAGCGCCTGGAACAGCGGCTTGAAGCCGTTGAAGAGGACGGTGAGGTCGAGCGCCGGCTTGGTACGGTCGACCGGGATCGTCGCGTTGTCGGGCAGCCGGGCGGTGTCGCCGATCTCCTGGGTCAGCGCGATGTAGCGCTGGCCGACGAGGTTGCGGTAGCGGATGGTCGCGAAGGTGCCGCCCGTGACGGCTGTGTCCTCGTCGACGGTGAAGCTCACCATCGCCCGGGTGCGGTCCACGATCTCGATGTCCTTGACCACCCCGACCTTGACCCCCGCGACGCGGATGTCGTCGCCCTTGACCACGCCGGTCGCGTTGACGAACTCGGCCCTGTAGTCGCGGGTCGCGCCGAAGGTGAGGTTGCCGATGGTGACCACGAGCACGGCGGTGGCCAGCGTCGTCACCAGGATGAAGACCATCAGCTTGGTGAGGTCGATCGAGGTCTTCGCGTCGAGCAGCGGCATCAGCGGGCCTCCCCCAGCGTGACGGTGGCGCCGCGCGCCATGGGTCCGACGAGCAGCACGCCCAGGTCGGGGACGTCCTCGGCGGACGAGCCGATGGACGTGCCGAGCAGCCCCTTGAGCAGGGCCGCCTCGTCGCGGCCGCCGGTGTAGCCGTCGCCACCGGACCAGCCGGTGGTCCGGTCCGTGGCCCAACCGGTTGCCCACCCGGTGGCACTGCGCGAGGTGCCCTTGCCGGTCGGCTCGTCGATGCCGTCGACGAAGTCGGGCTGCGTGTTCAGGGGGTTCTCCTGGCTCCAGGGCGGAGCGGGCAGGGAGCCGCAGTGGGGCCCGCGGGTGTCGCCGTAGACGGGGGCGTCCTGCGGCCCGTAGCCGCGCGGCTGGTTGGGCAGGGTCTCGAGCACGATGTGCAGGGTGAAGCCGCGGAACGCCTCGGCCTGCAGGTCACCGGCCTTGACGATGCCCTCGAGCAGGCAGGGGTACTGCGGGGCGTACTTGGCGAGGAGGCGCAGCTGGGTGCGGCCGAGGTCGCCGAGGCGGATCAGGTTGTCGCCGTTGGCGTCGAGGAAGCGCTCGGTGGTCGCGGAGAAGCGGCCGATGTCCTGGAAGAGCGCGTTGAGCTTGTCCTCGCGGCCCTCGAGCGTCTGGGTGGTGGTGATGGTGTTGCGCAGGATGGTGGCGACCTCGGGCAGCACGTCGGCGTAGATGTCGGACACCTGCGCGGTCAGCCGCAGGTCCTCGACGAGCGCCGGGATCTCGGGGTTGAAGCGCCTGAGGTAGCCGTCGACGACCTCGAGGTTCTCGCCGATCTGGTCGCCGCGTCCCTCGAGGGCGGTGGCGATGGCGTTGAGGGTCATGTTGATCTCGGCCGGCTGCACGGCCCGCAGCAGCGGGTAGAGGTCCGACAGCACCTGCTCGACCTCGGTGGAGACCTCGGTGCGCTCGATGGTCGCGTCCACCGCGATGCTCTCGCCGGAGGCCTGCTCGGGCACGACCAGGGAGACGTACTTCTCCCCGAAGAGTGTCTTGGGGACGATCGAGCCGGTCACGTTGGCGGGGATCTGGCCCCGCTCGTCGGGGTAGAGCCCCAGCGTGAGGCTCGCCCCGTCGGTGTCGGCGTCGATCGCGATGACCTCGCCGACCTGCACGCCGCGGATCTTGACGTCGGCGCGCATCGGCAGCTGGAGGCCGATCTTGGAGGTCCGCAGGGTGACCTCGTCGTAGTCGGTGAACTTCTTGGTGAAGACGCCGTACGCCGCCCAGACCCCGGTGAGGATCAGGCAGAGGAAGACGACGCCGAGCACCTTGTGGTGGCCCGCGATCGAGCGCAGTGGACTCACGGCCGCCTCACCCCGCCAGTCTCACGGTCGTGGTGGTGCCCCAGATGGCCATCGACAGGAAGAGGTCGATCACGTTGACGGCCACGATGCTGGTGCGCACCGCGCGACCCACGGCCACACCCACCCCGGCGGGACCGCCGGAGGCGGTGTAGCCGTGGTAGCAGTGGATGAGGATGACCGTCACCGCGAAGACGAGCACCTTGCCGAAGGACCAGAGCACGTCGCCCGGGGGCAGGAACGCGTTGAAGTAGTGGTCGTAGGTGCCGGTCGACTGGCCGTAGAAGGTGGTGACCACGAGCCGGCTGGCGAAGTAGGACGACAGCAGCCCCACGACGTACAGCGGGATGATCGCGATCAGGCCGCCGACGACGCGGGTGGCGACGAGGAACGGCATGGACGGGATCGCCATCACCTCGAGGGCGTCGATCTCCTCCGAGATCCGCATGGCGCCGAGCTGGGCGGTGAAGCCGCAGCCGACCGTGGCCGCGAGGGCGATGCCGGCCACGAGCGGCGCGATCTCGCGGGTGTTGAAGTAGGCGGAGACGAAGCCGGAGAACGCCGCGGTGCCGAGCTGGTTGAGCGCGGCGTAGCCCGAGAGCCCCACCTGCGCACCGGTGAAGAAGGTCATGCCGAGGATGACGCCGACGGTGCCGCCGATGACGGCGAGGGCCCCCGAGCCGAGGGTGACCTCGGCCAGGATCCGCAGGATCTCCTTGGGGTAGCGGGTGATCGAGCGCGGGATGGCCCGGAGCACGCCGATGTGGAAGGCGAGCTGCCCGCCAAGGTCGTCGAGCGACCCGAAGGGCTTGCGGTAGATGTCTCTCAGATCGGCCATCGCGTCATCCCGTCTTCGGGGGCACGATCTGGAGGTAGATCATGCTGAGGACGAAGTTGGCCACGAACAGGAGCAGGAACGTGATGACGACGGACTCGTTGACCGCGTCGCCGACGCCCTTCGGACCGCCGCCGGCGTTCATGCCCTTGTAGGACGCCACGATGGCGGCGATGAGGCCGAACACGATGGCCTTGAAGAGGCCGATCCACAGGTCCGGCAGCTGGGCGAGCGCGGTGAAGCTGGCGACGTACGCCCCCGGGGTGCCGTCCTGGAGGACGACGTTGAAGACGTAGCCGCCGGCGACGCCGACGACGCTCACCATGCCGTTGAGGAAGAACGCGACGAGCATGCACGCGAGGACGCGGGGCACCACGAGCCGGTGGATGGGGTCGATGCCCAGCACCATCATCGCGTCGAGCTCCTCGCGGATCTTGCGGGCGCCGAGGTCGGCGGCGATCGCGGACCCGCCGGCGCCGGCGATGAGCAGGGCGGTGCCGATCGGGGCGGCCTGCTGGATGACCGCCAGCACCGACGCGGAGCCGGTGAAGGACTGGGCGCCGAACTGCTTGATGAGGCCGCCGACCTGGAGCGCGATGACCGCGCCGAAGGGGATGGCGACCAGGGCGGTCGGGACGATCGTGACCGACGCTATGAACCACGCCTGCTGGAGGAACTCGCGCAGCTGGAAGGGGCGCCGGAGGAGCGCTCGGCCGACGTCGAGGGCGAAGGCGAAGAGCTTGCCTGCGGCGCCGACCGGGGCGAGGGCCCGGGATGCGGTGAGGGAGGACACGATGCGATCAGGCCCCCGGAGCCAGGCCGGCGTTGGAGCTCTCGAAGGACCCGGGGGGCGGGGTGACGCCGTTGTCGCGGCACCACTCCCCCGGCGCGCGCTGGGTGCGCCGCGGGACGCCGTTGGAGGGGTCGAGCTGCATCGGGATGGGGGGCAGCGGCGGCAGCTCCTGGCCCTGCTCGGCAGCGAGCTCGTCGGCGTCCTTCTCCTCGGACATGCCGATCGGGCCGACCTTCTGGGCGTTGAGGAACTGGCGCACGACCGGCTCCTCGGAGCTGAGCAGCATCTCGCGCGGACCGAACATCGCGAGGTGCCGGTGGTAGAGCAGGCCGATGTTGTCGGGGACCGTGCGGGCGGTGTTGATGTCGTGGGTGACGATGAGGAACGTCGCGTCGATCTGCGCGTTGAGGTCGACGATCAGCTGGTTGAGGAAGGCGGTGCGCACCGGGTCCAGGCCCGAGTCCGGCTCGTCGAAGAGCACGATCTCCGGGTCGAGCACCAGGGCCCGGGCCAGCCCGGCCCGCTTGCGCATGCCACCGGAGATCTCGCCGGGGAGCTTGTCCTCGGCGCCGACGAGGCCGACGAGGTCCATCTTCTCCATGACGATGTCGCGGACCTCGGACTCGGACTTCTTCGTGTGCTCGCGCAGCGGGAAGGCGACGTTGTCGTAGAGGTTCATCGAGCCGAACATGGCGCCGTCCTGGAAGAGCACGCCGAAGAGCTTGCGGATCTCGTAGAGGTCCTTCTCCGAGCAGCTCGCGATGTCCGTGCCCTCGATGAGGATCGAGCCCTTGTCGGGCTTGATGAGGCCGATGAGGGTCTTGAGGAAGACCGACTTGCCGGTGCCGGAGGGGCCCAGCATCACGCAGATCTCGCCGGCCGGGATGGTCAGGCTGACGTCACCCCAGATCAGCTGCTTGCCGAACGACTTGGTGAGGTCGTCGACCGTGATCTCCACGCCCATGGCGCAGCCCTCCCTCCGAGACGGCATCGTCGTACGACGATGCGTGACACAGCGATCCGCGTCGCTCCCTACGGGGGGACCAACGCGGACGTGGCGGCGAGGTTACGGGGAAATTGCCACGGCGTCACCAGATGTACGCAGCGTGTCACTCCGAGTGACGATTTCTCGCCCCTCGGGAGGTGGAGGACGGGGCGTCAGCCCGCGCGGCGGCGCCGGATCTCGGCGTTGATGGCCGGGACGACCTCGTGGAGGTCACCGATCACGGCGTGGGTCGCCTTGGTGACCATCGGCGCGTCGGGGTCGGTGTTGATGGCCAGGATGGCCTTGGCGCTGCTGCACCCGGCCCAGTGCTGGATGGCCCCGCTGATGCCGCAGGGGATGTAGAGGTCGGGCGAGATCCGGCTCCCCGTCTGCCCGACCTGCTCGTGGTGGGGACGCCACCCCAGCGAGGTGACGACGCGCGAGACGCCGAGGGGCGCCCCGAGCAGGTCGGCCAGCTCGAGCAGGTCGTCGAAGCCGCCCTCGCTGCCGGCGCCGCGACCGGCGCCGACGACGACGCGCGCCGACTTGAGGCTGCCGGACAGGTCCGGGGCCGGCTCCTCGGTGGACACGACCCGGGCGACGAGGTCGGCCTCGGCCACCTCGGGCGCGTGCTCGACGAGGGTCGCGGCGGCCGGTGCCACGGCCGGCGCCGCCTCGACCGCGTGGCCCGCGACGGTGAAGACCGTGGGCCTGCTGGACAGCTGCATCTCCTCGACCGCCTGGCCGCCGACGACCTGGCGTCGTACGACGAACGGGGCGAGGCCGTCGAAGGCGACCACGTTGGCGGCCATCGCGACCCCGGAGCGGGCCGCGAGATGCGCGAGCACCTCGCCACCGCGGGGCGTGCCCGCGGCCATCACGACGACCGAGCGGGTCGCGGCGAGCACGGTCTCCAGCCCCGAGGCCCACGCGGCACCCGCGAACGCCGCGAAGCCGGGGCCGCCGAGGGCGTGGACGTCGCGCACGCCGTACGCCGCCAGCTGCGACTGCAGCGCGGGCGACACGTCGCCGACGACCACCGCGTCGACCGGGACCCCGCCTCCGGCGTCGGAGAGCGACCGGGCGAAGGTGAGGGTCTCCAGCGAGACCTCGACGGCGTCACCGGCGAGGTCCTTCTCCACGAGGACGAGGATCATCGGGCCAGCACCCCCAGCTGCTCGAGCAGGTCGACCACGGCCGGAGCGGCCTCGGGGCCCTTGCCGAGCACGTGCACGTCGCTGGGCGCTGCCGGGGGCAACGACCAGCGCACCCGGGCGGGACCGGCGGGGGCGCCGGAGAGCTCCCGCTCCTCGACGGGGACCTTCTTGGCCTTCATCCGTCCGGGGACGGTCGGGTAGCGCGGCTCGATGCCCCCCTCGAGCACCGTGACGACCGCGGGCAGCGGGACGCGGTAGGTCTCGTGCCCGTCGGGGCCGTCGCCGCTCGCGGTGACGACGGTCTGCCCGTCGACCTCCTCGACGACCACCCGGGTGACGCCGTTGACGACGGGGCGACCGAGCTCGTAGGCCAGCCGGATGCCGACCTGGAAGTCACCCGTGTCGGCGGCGTCGTGGCCCAGCAGCACCAGGTCGTGGGGGCGCCCGGCGGCCTCGTGGTCGCGGACGACCGCGGCGATCTCGCGGGCGACGTCGGCGGGGCCGAGCTGCTGGCTGTCGGCCACGACGTGGGTGGCCGCGGTGCAGCCGACCGCGAGCGCGGCCCGCACCTGCTCGAGGGCGTCCGCGTCACCGAGGGTGAGCACGGTGGCCTCGCCCCCGGTCGCCGAGGCGGCCTGGACGGCGAGCTCGACGGCGCACTGCTCGTGCTGGCTCATGGTGAAGCCGGCGAAGCGGCCGTCGACCGCCTGCCCGTCGTCGGTCAGCACGATCTCGCTGCTCGAGTCGGGGACCCGCTTGACGCAGACCAGCACGCTCGCCATCTACCTGATCCGCTCGTTGGTCGGGTCGAGGAGCGGGGTCGCGTCGACCGAGCCGACGGTGACCGGGTAGAGCTCCTCCATGTAGGAGACGGCGAGCCGGGTGCCGAGGGCCGCCTGCTCGGGCGGGAGGTAGGCGAGCAGCACGTGCTTGCCCAGCGACGGCGCCGACCCGGCCGAGGTGACGTAGGGGTGGTGCCCGTGCCCGTCAGTGAGCAGCGCGCCCTCGGAGGTGAGGATCGGCTCGCCACCGAGCATGTAGCGCTTCATGCCGCTGGCGGAGGTGTGGTCGTCGACCGTCAGCGTGCACAGGACCGCGGCCGGGTCGGCCCCCCGCTGCGCGAGGTAGGCCTCCTTGCCGACGAAGTCGGCCTGCTTGACCTTGGGCCGCTGCATGCCCGCCTCCACGATCGAGCGCTCACTGTCGAGCTCGGCGCCGTAGGCCCGGTAGCCCTTCTCGATGCGACCGGTGGTGCCGTAGACGCCGATGCCGGCCGGCACGGCGCCGTGCGGCGCCCCGGCCTCGAGCAGCGCCTCCCACAGGTCGGCGGCCGACTCCATGGGGACGTACAGCTCCCAGCCGAGCTCGCCGACGTAGGAGATGCGCGAGGCGAGGACGGTCGTGCCCCTGACGTCGATCTCGCGGCAGGACAGGAAGCCGAAGCCGGCGTCCGAGACGTCGCCCTCGGTGAGGGTGGCCACGATGTCGCGCGCCCGGGGACCCCAGATGCCGATCGTCGAGACGTCGTCGGTGAGGTCGGTGAGGGTGGTGGCGCCGTCGTCCTCGGGCAGGTGGCCGGCGAACCACGCCCGGTCGGCCATCCCGTGGGCGCCGCCGGTGACGACCCGGAAGTGGTCCTCCCCCAGCCGCATCACGGTCAGGTCGGAGCGGAAGCCGCCCTTGGCGTCCAGCACCGGGGTGTAGACGACCTTGCCCACCGCCACGTCGCACTGCGCGACGCAGGTGCCCTGGACGGTGGCCAGCGCGCCCGGCCCGGTGATGTCGAAGATGCAGAACGCCGACAGGTCGATCACCGCCGCCGCCTCGCGCATCCGCAGGTGCTCGGCGTTGATGATCGGGCTCCACCAGCGGGAGTCCCACTCGTGCTCGCGCGGCATCACCGCGTCGCCGTACTCCTCGAGCAGGCCGGCGTTGGACTCGTACCAGAACGGCCGCTCCCAGCCGGCCGTCTCGAAGAACACCGCGCCGAGCTTCTGCTGCGACGCGTGCATGGGCGAGAGCCGCTGGTCGCGGTCGGAGGCGTACTGCTCGGCCGGGTGGATGATGCCGTAGGTCTTGATGAAGGACTCGGTGGTGCGCAGCCGGGTGTGCTCGCGGCGCTTCTGGTGGTCGTGGAAGCGGGTGATGTCGCTGTGGTGGACGTCGATCTCGGAGTGGCCGTGCGTCATCCACTCGGCCATCGCCCGGCCGACGCCCGGGCCTTCCTTGATCCACACGGCCGCGGCCGTCCAGAGGCCGGCGACCTCGCTCTCGCCGAGGATCGGGTTGCCGTCGCAGGTCAGCGAGAGCAGGCCGTTGATGGCGTAGCGCATCTCGGCCCCCTCGGCGCCGAGCAGCTCGGGCATCAGCTCGTAGGCCTGCTCGAGCTGGGGGTCGAAGTCGTCGGAGGTGAAGGGCATCTCGGTGGGCGACAGCTTGGCCTGCTCGATCGAGGGGATGTCCTCGGGCTCGTGCAGGATCGCGCGGTGCGCGTAGGAGCCGACCTCCATGTCGGCGCCGTGCTGGCGCTCGTAGCAGAACGTGTCCATGTCGCGGACGATCGGGAAGGAGATCTCACCGTCGGTCTCCGCCAGCTGTGGGCAGGGACCCACGCTGATCATCTGGTGCACGGCCGGGGTGAGGGGGATGCTGATCCCGGCCATGTCGCCGAGCTTGGGGCTCCAGACGCCGGCGGCGATGACGACCGTGCCGGCCTCGATGTCGCCGCCCGTCGTCCGCACGCGGGTGATCCGCCGGCGCCCGTGGGACGCGTCCTCGGTGTCGAGCCCGACGACCTCGACGGTCGGCACGACGGTCAGCTCGCCGGTGGCCAGCGCCTGCTCGCGCATGATCGTGCCGGCCCGCAGCGAGTCCACCACGCCGACGCCGGGGGTCCAGAACGCGCCGATGAACTGGTCCTCCTCGATGAAGGGGACCTTCTCCTTGACGAAGGCGGGCGAGACCAGCTCGGCCTCGATGCCCCACGCCTTGGCGCTGGACATCCGCCGGCGCAGCTCCTCCATCCGCTCCTCGGTCCGGGCGATCTCGAAGCCGCCGGACTGCGTGAAGACGCCCATGTCCTGGTACTGCCGGACGGAGTCCAGCGTGAGGTCGGTGATCTCGCGGGAGTGGTCCACGGTGAAGATGAAGTTGGACGCGTGACCCGTCGAGCCGCCCGGGTTGGGCAGGGCGCCCTTGTCGATCTGGACGACGTTGCGCCACCCGAGGCGCGTCAGGTGGTGGACCAGGCTGTTGCCCACGATCCCCGCGCCGATGACGACCACGTCGGCGGTTGCCGGAACCTCTGCCATGCCGGACTCCTGTTGCGTAATGCGCAACGTGTTGCGCTATGTGCGTCTCAACGAAATGTACGCCGCCGTCCCCCGGCGGTGTCAAGGCGCGCGGGGGACGACGGCGTACGACGGGTCAGGCGCGAGGCTCCGTGATGGGCCCCGACGTGGGACCCGCCGCGGGCGGCTCGTCGTCGGGCACGGGCGCCGGGTCGGCACCCAGGCTGGCCAGCGCCACCGTCTGGTGGTCGGCCAGGTCGTACTTCTGCGCGTGCAGCACCGCCCGCCGGACGCGGGAGGGCAGGGTCGACTCGTAGGGCTCCGTGCGCAACGACTTCATCAGCGAGACGCACATCGCCACGATCACCAGCATGAAGGGGCCGGCCACGATGATCACCAGCGTCTGCAACGCGCCGAGCCCGCCGGACCACAGCAGGATGGCGGCCACCGCTCCCTGGGCGACACCCCAGAAGACGACCAGCCAGCGCATCGGCTCCTCCTTGCCGTGCTGGCTGAGCATGCCCATCACGATGGACGCGGAGTCGGCCCCGGTGATGAAGAAGATGGCGATGAGGAAGACGGCGAGGACCACGGTGACCGAGGAGAGCGGGTACTCGCGGAGCATCGTGAAGAGAGCGCTCTCGGTCCCCTCCTCGGCCAGCACCCCGCCCAAGTCGCGCACGCCGCCGAGCTGCACGTCGAACGCCGACCCGGCCATGATCGAGAACCACACGAACGACACCAGGCTCGGCACCGCGATGACGTAGACCACGAACTGGCGGATCGTGCGTCCCTTGGAGATCCGGGCGATGAACATGCCGACGAAGGGCGTCCACGACACCCACCAGGCCCAGTAGAAGATCGTCCACCCGCTGATGAAGGCGTCGCCCCCGAAGGCTCCAGTGCGGAACGACATGGCGGGCAGGTGCGTCAGGTAGCCGCCCAGGGACTCGGTGAACGTGCTCATGATGAAGACCGTCGGGCCCACCACGAAGAGGAAGAAGACCAGCACCAGGGCGGCGACCGCGTTGGCGTTGGAGAGGAACTGCACGCCCTTCTCGACGCCGGTGACCGCCGAGGCGACGAAGCAGGCGGTCAGGAAGGCGATCACCGCGACGGTGACCCAGTTGGACTCACCCGTGCCGAACACGTCGTCGAGGCCGCCGGTGATCTGCAGGGCACCCAGGCCCAGCGAGGTGGCCGAGCCGAAGAGCGTGGCGAAGATCGCGATCACGTCGATGGCCTTGCCGGGCCCCTGGGTGGCGCGGCGGCCGAGAAGCGGCCCGAAGGCTCCGGACACCAGGTTGCCGGCGCCCTTGCGGTAGGCGAAGTAGCCGATGGCCAGACCGATCACGGCGTACATCGACCAGGGGTGCAGGCCCCAGTGGAAGAAGGCGTACTCCATCGCGGTGCGCGCCGCCTCGGGCGTGCCCGCCTCGGCCCGGCCCGGCGGGATGCTGCCGGCCTCGGTGGCGGTGAGGTAGGTGAGCGGCTCCGCGACCCCCCAGAACATCAGGCCGATGCCCATGCCGGTGGCGAACATCATCGACACCCAGGAGAACGTCGAGAACTCCGGCGTGGAGTCGTCCGGGCCGAGCCTGATGTTGCCGTAGCGGGTGGCCGCCAGGTAGACCGAGAAGACCAGGAAGCCCGCACTCACCAGCACGAACATCCAGCCGAAGTTGCTGGTGAGCCACTTGAGGGCGTCGCCGGTGCCGGTCGTCATGCCGTCGGAGTCGAGCGCCCCCCAGAGCAGGAAGGCGGCGACGAGTGCGGCGGCCACCCCGAAGGTGACCTTGTCCAGCGGGACGGGGCCGGTGCTGCCGCGGTACTGCTCGTCACCGGGTCCGGGCGGGGCCTCGTGGGTGGTCTGGGCCATGTCCTGCTCCTTCTCGAGGCAGAGTTGCGTCCTCCGCAACCATGGGGCGGAGGACGCAACTACTGTCGTGCGTGACGTGGATCACGTCAAGGCTCGCGGCCTCGGGCCTCGGCACAGCCACGATGCGACGCGCTACTGGGGCCCTGCTGGATCCCTACTGCAGCCAGGCGTCCACCTTGTCCTGGTTCTCCTCGACCCACTTGGCGGCGGCGTCCTCGGGAGACATGCCGTCGGAGGCGATGTAGCCAGCCACGACGTTCTGGTCGTCGTTGGTCCAGGTGAAGTTCTGCACCAGGTCGACGGCCGTGGAGTCGGACGCCGCCCAGTCGGTGCCGACGATCTTCTTCAGCTCGGTCTCCGGGTAGTCGCAGGCCACGTCCTGCGGGTCGTCCTGGCAGCCCTCCTCGTACGGCGGCAGCGCGACCTTGACCAGCGGCACCTCGGCCATGAAGTACTGCGGCTCGTAGAAGTAGCCGATCAGGAACTCCTTGTTCTCCTCCGCCTTGCGGAACGCCTCGATGCTCGCGGCCTCCGACCCGGAGAAGACGACCTTGAAGTCGAGGTCGAGGTTGCTCACGATGGCCTCGTCGAACTGGACGTACGACGGGTCGGCACCGAGGAACTGGCCCTTGCCGTCGGACTCCGACGTGGCG
Organism: Nocardioides sp. Soil777; assembly: GCF_001428425.1. Classification (NCBI taxonomy): domain Bacteria; kingdom Bacillati; phylum Actinomycetota; class Actinomycetes; order Propionibacteriales; family Nocardioidaceae; genus Nocardioides; species Nocardioides sp. Soil777. The sequence continues at coordinate 256,847 of NZ_LMSN01000015.1, read as the reverse complement.
AAGTCCTGCGCGTAGTCGTTGAGGTTCTCCCAGTCGGTGATGTCGGGGTTCTCCTCCGCGAGCCACGGCGGGACGTACCAGCCGATGATGCCCACGTTGCCCTGCGGCCCCATGTCCATCGCGGTGCCGTCGCCCTCGCCCTCGAAGAACTTCTTCTCCAGGTCGGGGTGTCCCCAGTCCTCGATGACGACGTCCACCTCGCCGGTGCCGAAGCCCTGCCAGGAGACGTCCTCCTTGAGCTCCTTGTACTCGACGGTGCAGCCCAGCTGGTCCTGGGCGACGGTGCCCACGACGTACGCGCTCGCCTCGTAGCCGACCCACGGGTTGACGGCCATCTGGAGGTCCCCGCAGTCGCCGCCACCTTCCGCGGCCTGCGACTCGTTGGCCTCGGTGGCGTCGTCGACGGATCCGCCGCCACAGGCGGAGAGCGCCAGCGTGGCGACGGCGGCGAGGGCCCCCAGACGAGCCCCCCGGCTTCTGGCAATCCTCATGATGCTGCTCCTCTGATCTCGTGGTTGGTTCGAAAAATCTGCGTGGTCACCGTGGCGGCCCGATCGGCAGCCGGATGTTGAAGGGCCGCCGCGGGCCGGGCCCGTCGTCGCGCCGCATGTCGGCGGCCGCCCGGGTGATCCGGTCGAGCATCACGCCGAGCAGGACGATGGTGATCCCGGCAGCGGCACCCTTGCCCCACGCCTCACTGCGGGAGAAGCCGTAGACGACGTCGTAGCCCAGTGCACCGGCGCCCACCAGCCCGCCGATGACGGTCATGGACAGCACGTAGAGCAGCCCCTGGTTGGTGGCGAGCACCAGCGAGCCCCGGGCCATCGGCAGCTGCACCTTGGTGATCTCCTGCCAGGTCGTCTGGCCCGTGGAGCGGCCCGCCTCGATGGTCGTGGGCGAGACGGCCTTGACCCCGTCGGCGACCAGCTTGATGGCGGCCGGCGCGGCGTAGACGATGCCGGCGACGATCGCGGTGAAGCGGGACGGACCGAAGAGGGCGAGGACCGGGATCAGGTAGACGAACGGCGGGATGGTCTGCCCGGCGTCGAGCAGCGGACGGATGCCGAGGTCGAAGCGGCGGTCGCGTGCCATCCAGACGCCGAAGACCAGGGCCAGGACCATCACCAGGACGGTGGCGACCAGGGTCATGGTCAGCGTGATCATCGCGTCGTGCCAGAGGTCGAAGAACCAGATGCCGGTGAGGCAGACGAGGGTGGAGACCAGCGCACGCATGCCTCCGAACACCAGGGCGAGCGCGGAGATGGCGACGTAGGAGACGTACCAGGGCGACTCGGCCAGCAGCGACTGCATGGGGTTGAGGAGCCAGTTGGTGACGAAGTCCTTGAACGCTCCGGTGACGCCCCCGAACGTGCTGGTGACCCAGTCCATGACCTCGTTGACGCCGTCGGCGAGCCGGTCGCCGATCGTGTAGACGGGGAACTCGGCCAGGCTGAGGTAGGTGCGGGAGAGGTAGACCGCGACGAGGGTGACGACGGCGCCGACCGCGAGGACGATGCGCCGCATGCGCACGTTGCCACCGCCCCCGCGGGCGACCTTCTCCGCGCGCTCGCTCGCCGCCGTGGTGGTGCGGTCGAGCATCACGGCCATCACCACGATCAGCACGCCCGGCACGAAGGCGGCGCCGACGTCGTTGATGCGCAGGCCCGCGAGGACGGGCTTGCCGAGGCCGGGACCGTTGACGAAGGCGGCGAGGGTGGCCATCGAGAGCGCGGCCAGCGTCGTCTGGTTGAGGCCGACGATGATGGTCTTGCGCGCCATCGGGAGCTGCACCTTGCGCAGCCGCTGCCAGTAGGTCTGCCCGGCCGAGTCGGTCGCCTCGATGGTCGTGGTCGACACCTCCCTGATCCCGAACCCGGCGATCCGGACGAGGGGCGGGAGCGCGTAGAAGATCGTGCTCACGACGGCGGCGCTGACGCCGATGCCGAAGAACAGCACGACGGGCAGGAGGTAGACGAAGGTCGGCATCGTCTGCAGCAGGTCCAGGACGACGGTGACCACCTTGTTGGCCCGCGGGCTGGTGCCGATCAGGACCGCCAGCGGCATCCCGATGACCACGACGATGGCGACCGAGATGCCGGTGACGATGAGCGTGTCGAGCGAGTCCTGCCAGAAGCCGAGGAGGCCGAAGGAGAGGAACGAGAGGCAGACCAGCACCGCGATGCGCCAGCTGGCGATCGCGAGACCGATGTACGTCGCGATCGCGACCACGCCGAGCCAGCCGATCTCCGGCACCGGTCGCGGCGGGTTGGGCACCACGATCATGCGCTGCACCCACTCGAAGGCGCTGCGGAGCATGTCGGCGATGGCGTTGGTGAACTGCATGACCGGGTTGGTGTCGCGGCCGGCGAGCAGCGCGTTGTTGATCTCCGTGAGCTCGTCGTGCAGGTCGGTGCGTGCGACACCGGGCAGGGCCAGCGTGTTCGTGCCCTGGGTGAAGTACCAGACCACGATCCACACCGCGATGACGCCGGCGGCCGGGATCCAGCGGCTGACCCGGGTCCGTTCGGGCGGCGGCGGCTCGGCCCCGGGCTCGACCGGCTTCGGGGCCGCCGGCGCCGGGGCGGTCGTGGTCACACCGCCTCCTCGGCCACGACGACGCGCATGATGTCCTCCTCGTCCACGACGCCGACGAGTCGGTCGCCGTCGAGGACCCGGATCGGTGCGTCCGACGCGATCGCCGCACGGGCGGCCTGGCGCACGATGGTCGAGACCGGCAGCGTCGGCCCGTCCATCGACTCCCCCGGACGTGGGTCGCGCATGACCCACTTCAGCGTGAGCACGTGCGCCTTGGGCACCTCGGAGACGAAGTCCTTGACGTAGTCGTCGGCGGGCTGGGCCACGACCTCGTCGGGTGTGCCGATCTGCACGATCGCCCCGTCGCGCAGGATCATGATCCGGTCCCCGAGCTTGAGCGCCTCGGCCAGGTCGTGGGTGATGAAGACCATCGTCTTGCCGAGCTCGCGGTGCAGCCGGATGACCTCGTTCTGCATGTCCCGCCGAATGAGCGGGTCGAGCGCCGAGAACGGCTCGTCGAAGAGCAGCATCTCGGGGTCGCCGGCCAGGGCGCGGGCCAGGCCGACCCGCTGCTGCATGCCGCCGGACAGCTGGTCGGGGTAGGACATCTCGTAGCCCGTGAGCCCGACGAGGTCGACGATCTCGGACGCCTTCGCCCGGCGCTCCTTCTTGGGGATGCCCCGCACCTCGAGGCCGTAGGCGACGTTGTCGATCACCTGGCGGTGCGGCAGCAGCCCGAAGTGCTGGAAGACCATCGACACCTGCGTGCGGCGGACGTCGCGCAGCTGGCTCTCCGAGGCCGAGGTGATGTCCATCCCGTTGAGGGTCACCGTGCCGCTGGTCGGCTCGATCAGCCGCGTCAGCAGCCGGACCAGGGTGGACTTGCCGGAGCCCGACAGCCCCATCACGACGAAGACCTCCCCCGGTGCGACGTCGAAGGAGACGTCCCGGACCCCCACGACGTTGCCCGTCTTGGTCTTGAGCTCGGCACGCGAGAGCTCTGCGTCGGGCGTGCCGATGATCTTGTCCGAGCGCGGGCCGAAGATCTTCCAGAGACTGTCGACCGACAGGGCTGCCGTCATGACTGCTCCTCCACTACATGGTCGGCGACGTCGTTGCGACGGTCGCCGGGCGGGTACAGCGGTGAGCCGCCATGGTGGCGGTAGAACGGCACGTCGGCGGCCGGGAGCGGCGTACTTCCCGAGATCAGGTCAGCGGCCTTCTCGGCGACCATCATCACGGGGGCGTAGATGTTGCCGTTGGTGATGTAGGGGAACACCGAGGCGTCGACGACCCGCAGCCCCTCGGTGCCGTGCACCCGCATGCTGGTGGGGTCGACGACCGACAGGTCGTCCGTGCCCATCTTCGCGGTGCACGACGGGTGCAGGGCCGTCTCGGCGTCCTCGCGGACCCAGTCTAGGATCTCCTCGTCGGTCTCCACCGACGGCCCGGGCGACAGCTCGCCGCCGTTGAACGGCGCGAACGCCGCCTGGTTGAGGATGGAGCGGGCCACCCGGACGGCCTCGACCCACTCGCGCCGGTCGTTGGGGGTCGAGAGGTAGTTGAACAGCATCCGCGGCTTCTGCCGTGCGTCGGTCGAGGAGATCCGGACCCAGCCCCGGGTGTCGGCGTACATCGGGCCGATGTGGACCTGGTAGCCGTGGGCGTACTTGTCCTGCCCCGCCGGCGGCGAGCCGTCGTAGCGGATCGCGATGGGCAGGAAGTGGAACATCAGGTTGGGCCACTCGACGTCGTCGTTGGACCGGCAGAAGCCGCCGCCCTCGAAGTGGTTGGACGCCGCCGTGCCCGTGCGCCTGAACAGCCACTCCAGGCCGACCAGGGGGCGGTTGCGCCACTTGAGGCCCTCGACGATCGACACCGGCTGCAGCGAGGCGTACTGGATGTAGACCTCGAGGTGGTCCTGCAGGTTCTCCCCCACCCCGGGGAGGTCGTGGACCATCTCGACGCCCAGGGGGCGGAGGTGGTCGGCGTTGCCGATGCCCGAGAGCTGCAGCAGCTGGGGCGAGTTGATGGCACCGCCGCACAGGACGACCTCGCCCGCGCCGACGTACTCGTGCCTGCGCCCGGCGCGGAGGTACTCGACGCCGACCGCGCGGGTGCCCTGGAAGCGCACCTTGGTGGCGTGCGCGAAGGTCTCGACCGTGAGGTTGGGACGCCCCATCACCGGGTGCAGGTAGGCGCGTGCTGCCGACATCCGCACGCCCTTGACGATGTTGCGGTCGAAGCGCCCGAAGCCCTCCTGCCGGTAGCCGTTGACGTCGTCGGTCAGGGGGTAGCCCGCCTGCTCCGCGGATTCGAAAAAGGCGCTGAAGAGGGGGTTGGTGGCCGGGCTCCGCTCCAGCCGCAGCGGCCCCGACCCACCGCGCCAGGCGTCCGCGCCGACCTGCCCGTCGGGCATGACCAGCGACTCCATCCGCTTGAAGTAGGGCAGGCAGTGGGCGTAGTCCCACGTCTCCATCCCCGGGTCCGCAGCCCACCGCTGGTAGTCCATCGGGTTGCCGCGCTGGAAGATCATCCCGTTGATCGAGGACGAGCCCCCGAGCACCTTGCCGCGGGCGTGGTAGACGCGACGGCCGCCCATCGCCGGCTCCGGCTCCGACTCGTACCTCCAGTCGTAGAGCGGGTTGCCGATCGGGAAGGGCAGTGCGCCGGGGGCATGGATCAGCGGGTCGAACCGGTCCGTGCGCCCCGCCTCCAGCACCAGCACCGAGGTCGAGGGGTCGGCCGAAAGCCGGTGGGCGAGGGCGCACCCGGCCGAGCCTCCACCCACGATGACGACGTCGTACCGGTCCTCGCCCATGTCTAGTCCCCGGACTCCTGGTCGGCGCCGAACCAGTGCTGCACGGCGGGCCTGATGTTGTGCCAGACGTGCTTCGTCTCGCGGTACTCGTCGAGCCCGGCCGCGCCGAGCTCGCGCCCGGTCCCGGACTGCTTGTAGCCGCCCCACTCCGCCTGCGGGACGTAGGGGTGGTAGTCGTTGATCCAGACGGTGCCCATCCGCAACCGGGCCGCGACCCGCTGCCCGCGACCCGCGTCCCGGGTCCACACCGCGCCGGCCAGGCCGTAGATGCTGTCGTTGGCGATCGCGACCGCCTCGTCCTCGTCGCGGAAGGTCTCCACGGTGAGCACCGGGCCGAACGACTCGTCCTGGGTCACCGACATCGCGCTGGTGCAGGCGTCGAGGACGGTCGGCAGGTAGTAGAAGCCGTCCGCGAGGGCCGGGTCGTCGGGTCGCGTGCCGCCGCAGCGAAGGACCGCGCCCTCGGCGAGGCCGCGGGCGACGTACGCCTCGACCTTGTCCCGGTGCGCGGCACTGGTGAGGGGGCCCGTCTCGGCCTTGTCGTCGAAGGGCCCGCCCAGCCGGATCTGCCGGGTGCGGGCGACCAGCTCGTCGACGAAGTCGTCGTGGACCGACTCCTCGACGAGCAGCCGGGCACCGGCCGAGCACACCTGGCCGGAGTGCAGGAAGACGGCCGTCAGCGCGTAGTCGAGCGCCACCTCGAGGTCCGCGTCGGCGAAGACGATGTTGGGGTTCTTGCCGCCCAGCTCGAGGGCGACCTTCTTGACCGTCGGGGCGGCCGCGGCCATCAGCCGGCGTCCGGTCTCGAGCCCGCCGGTGAAGGAGATCAGGTCGACGCGGGGGTCGGTGGCGAGCGGCGCCCCGGCCGTGGCCCCGGCGCCGAGGACCAGGTTGCCGACGCCGGCCGGGAGCCCCGCCTCCTCGAGCAGCCGCATCAGGTGGATCGCGGAGTGCGGCGTGAGCTCGCTGGGCTTGAGGACGAAGGTGTTGCCGGCCGCCAGGCAGGGGGCGACCTTCCAGGAGACCTGGAGGAGCGGGTAGTTCCACGGGGTCACCAGGCCGCAGACCCCGACGGGCTCGTGGACGATGCGGCTGACGACGTCGGCGTTGCCGGTGTCCACGACGCGCCCCGCCTCCTCGGCGGCGACCCGTCCGTAGTGGCGGAAGACCGACACGATGTCGGCGACGTCGTACTCGCTCTCGACGAACCGCTTGCCGGTGTCGAGCGACTCCATCCGGGCGACGACGGCGGTGTCACGCTCCAGCAGGTCGGCGACCCGCAGGAGCAGGTCGCCCCGCTCACGGCTGCTGGTGCCGGGCCAGGGCCCCTCGTGGAACGCGCGGTACGCCGCGGCGATGGCCGCGTCGGTGTCCTCGGCGTCCGCCTCGTCGACCTCGGCCACGAGGGTGCCGTCGGCGGGACAGCGGATCTCCCGGCGTCCGCCGGAGCGCGCGCTCGTCCACGTCGCGTCCACGTAGAGCTCGGGCAAGGCCAACCACCTTCCGGGCGGCAGCGTGGCGGTGAAGCCGACACGCTCGGCCCATCAATACCGTGGGCAGCAGCGTGGCAGCGAAGCCGACACGCTCGGCCCATCCATCTCCGTGTTGCGTATGTCGCAACCGGATGCTCCGAGCGCAACCAGCCAGACACTCCGAGGATGCTGCGAGGACACCGTGCCGTCAAGGGCGATTGGACCAGCCCCGTGACATGGAGACCTACCTGTGACCCCAGCCCAACCGGTGCGAGACCTCGACGGCGGCCTCGGTCACGAGGCGCACGACCTCCTCGAGGCGCTGGGGCGGCAGCCGGAACGACGGCCCGGAGACGCTCATCGAGGCCACCACGTCGCCGTGCGCGTTGCGGACGGGTGCGGCCACCGCGGTCAGGCCGACCTCGAGCTCGTCGACCGCGAGCGCGTAGCCCTGGGCGCGGACGCGGTCGAGCTCCTCGCGCAGCAGCGGGCGGCGGGTGATCGTGTGGGGGGTATAGGTCGCGAGGGTCCCGAGGACTGCTTCCAGCGACGCCTCGTCGAGGCCGCTCAGCAGGACCTTGCCGTTGCTCGTGGCGTGCAGCGGGATGTGCTGGCCGACCCAGTTGTGGGGCTGGAGGGCCGACGAGCCGGCGACCTGGTCGAGGTAGAGCGCGGAGCTCTCCGAGAGGACCGCGACGTTGACCGTCTCCCCGGTGTCCGCGGCCAGCTGGCGACAGATGGGACGGGCCTCCTGCACCAGGTCGAGCCGGGCCGTCGTGGCGCCGGCCAGCCGCAGGATGCCGACCCCGAGGCGGTAGCGACCCCGGTCCACGGTCTGCTCGACGAGGCGGTGCGCCTCCAGCGTGGCGACCAACCGGAAGGCGGTGCTCTTGTGGACGCCGAGCTCGGCGGCGATCTCGGTGACCCCGGCCTCGCCGGTGCGGGCCAGCACCTCGAGGATGCCGAGGGCCCGGTCGACCGACTGGACGCCCTGCCCCGTGACGGCCGTGGGCAGCTCCGTCGCCGTCGAGGCCGTCGGGATCCCGGCCGCGGACACGACCTCGCCATCGACCTCGCCGTCGACCGGGACAGCCTTGCTCATGGCGGGAGACTAGCGCACCTGCTGTTGCGTATCGCAGACTGCGTTCCGTCGAGCGCAACAACCGCGACCACCGAGTCCGACCCCCGAGGAGCCCCCATGGTGCAGGCGACGAGCGCCTCCGACCAGGCCGCCGCGCCGGACAGCACGGCGCCGGACAGCTACGTGCTGGTCCTCTCCTGTCCCGACCGGCCGGGCATCGTGCACGCGGTGTCGGGCTTCCTCGTGGAGCGTGGCGGCAACATCGTGGAGAGCCAGCAGTTCGGAGACCGCCTCACCGACCGCTTCTTCATGCGGATCGACTTCACGGTGTCCGGCCCCGCCACGGCCGACTCGCTGCGCGCCGACTTCGCGGCGGTGGCCAGGCGCTTCGACATGGACGTCGAGCTCTGGGGCGCGCGGGCGCCGTACCGCACCCTCATCATGGTCTCCAAGCATCTGCACTGCCTCAACGACCTGCTCTTCCGGGCCAGCACCGGGGCGCTCCAGATCGAGATCCCCGCCGTGGTCAGCAACCACCGCGACGCCGAGGCCCTGGTGCGCTCCTACGGCCTGGACTTCCACCACGTGCCGGTCACCCCGGACACCAAGGCGGACGCGGAGCGGCGGCTCATGGAGCTGGTCGACGAGACCGGCGCACACCTCGTCGTGCTGGCGCGCTACATGCAGGTCCTCTCCGACGACCTGTGCCGCCAGCTGTCGGGTCGGGCCATCAACATCCACCACTCGTTCCTGCCCAGCTTCAAGGGGGCCCGGCCCTACCACCAGGCCTTCGACCGGGGCGTCAAGCTCGTCGGCGCCACCGCGCACTACGTCACGGCCGACCTCGACGAGGGGCCGATCATCGAGCAGGACGTCATCCGCGTCGATCACACCTACGACCAGGACCAGCTCGTGGCCGCCGGCCGCGACGTGGAGGCGCAGGTGCTGTCCCGGGCGGTGCGCTGGCACGCGCAGTCCCGGGTCCTGCTCAACCGGGACAGGACCGTCGTCTTCCGCTGAGCGCAGAGAGTCGAGAGAACACGGCCAGTCGGGCAGAGGGTTCGGCGACCACAGGAGCACCACCGAGGAGGGACCCAGCCATGCTGTCGGACATCGAGATCGCCAACGCCGCCACCCTGCAACCGATCCGGGACGTGGCCGCCGCCACCCTGGGGATCTCCGAGGAGCACCTGGTGCCCTACGGCCACCACAAGGCCAAGGTCGACCTGGCCCACCTCGCCTCGCTGGCCGACCGCCCCCTCGGGCGGCTGGTCCTGGTCACCGCGCTGTCCCCCACCCCGCCCGGCGAGGGCAAGACCACCACCACGGTGGGCCTGACCGACGCGCTGCACGGCCTCGGCCACCGGACCGTCGCCTGCCTGCGCGAGCCGTCGATGGGCCCGGTCTTCGGCATGAAGGGCGGCGCGGCCGGCGGCGGCTACAGCCAGGTCGTGCCGATGACGGAGATCAACCTGCACTTCACCGGCGACTTCGCGGCGATCGCGGCCGCCAACAACCTACTGGCCGCCCTCATCGACAACCACGTGCACCACGGCAACGAGCTCGACATCGACGTCCGCAGCGTCACCTGGAAGCGGGTCCTGGACACCAACGACCGCGCCCTGCGCGAGGTGACCGTGGGGCTCGGCGGCCACGCCAACGGCTTCCCCCGCGAGGACGGCTTCGACATCGTGGTGGCCTCGGAGCTGATGGCGATCTTCTGCCTCACCGAGTCCTGGGCCGACCTCAAGCGGCGGATCGGCGACATCGTCATCGGCTACACCCGGACGATGGCGCCGGTGACGGCCCGCGAGCTCGGTGCCGACGGGGCGATGGCCGTGCTGCTGCGCGACGCGCTCGCGCCCAACCTGGTGCAGACCCTGGAGGGCGCGCCGGCCTTCGTGCACGGCGGTCCCTTCGCCAACATCGCGCACGGGTGCAGCTCGGTGATGGCCACCCGCGCCGGGCTGCGGCTGGCCGACATCGTCGTGACCGAGGCCGGCTTCGGCGCCGACCTCGGTGCCGAGAAGTTCGTCGACATCAAGTGCCGCAAGTCCGGGCTGCGGCCCGACGTCGCGGTCGTCGTGGCCACCGTGCGTGCCCTGAAGTACCACGGCGGCGTCGCCCTGGCCGACCTCGGCACCGAGGACGTCGCCGCGGTCGAGGCCGGCATGGTCAACCTGCGTCGGCACCTCGACAACATCCGCGGCGTCTACGGCATCCCCTGCGTCGTCGCGGTCAACCGCTTCCCCACCGACACCGACGCCGAGGTGGCGAAGGTCGTCGAGCTCGTCGCCGCCGAGGGCGTGCAGGCCTACCCGGCCACCCACTTCGCGGACGGTGGCGTCGGGGCCCACGACCTCGCCAAGGGCGTGCTCGCGACCTTCGACGAGCCCTCGCCGTACGACTTCTCCTTCACCTACGAGGACGACCTCTCGCTCACCGCCAAGGTCGAGGCGATCGCCACCCGGCTGTACGGCGCGGGGCAGGTCACGTGGGAGGCGAAGGCCCGTCGGCGGCTCCAGCGCATCGAGCGCGACGGGTACGGCGCGCTTCCGGTGTGCGTCGCCAAGACGCAGTACTCGTTCTCCACCGACCCCACCTCGCTCGGCGCCCCCTCGGGCCACGAGCTGCACGTGCGCGAGGTCCGCCTCTCCGCGGGCGCCGGGTTCGTCGTGGTGGTGTGCGGCGACATGATGACGATGCCCGGGCTGCCCCGCGACCCGTCGGCATCGCGCATCGACCTCGCCGACGACGGGACGATCAGCGGCCTGTCGTAGTGCCCGTCAGTCGCCGAGCTCGCGCCGGCGGCGGACGACGTACTCCTCGAGCTCCTGGCGGATCGCGTCGTCCAGCGGCGGCTGCTCGTAGTCGTCGAGCTTCTTCCGGTAGATCTCGGTGGCCCGGGCGTTGGCGTCGTGGCCGCCGTTGCGCATCCACTTCTCGTAGTTGTCCGAGGAGGAGAGCATCGGGCGGTAGAAGCAGGTGCGGAAGCGCTCCATGGTGTGCATCGCCCCGAGGAAGTGCCCGCCGTGGCCGACCTCCTCGTGGGCGCCGAAGGCCATCGAGGCCTCGTCGATCTCCAGCGGGGTGAACTCGTGGCGCAGCATCTGCAGGAGCTCGACGTCGACGATGAACTTCTCGTAGCCCGCCACCAGGCCGCCCTCGAGCCAGCCGGCCGAGTGCATCACCCAGTTGGCGCCGGCCAGGAAGGTCGGCATCAGGGTCATCAGCGCCTCGTAGCCCGCCTGGGCGTCGGCCACCTGCGATGACGTCAGCCCGCCGCCGGTGCGGAACGGCAGCCCGAAGTGCCGGGCGATCTGGCCGGTGCAGAGCAGGCCGATCCCCGACTCGGGGGTGCCGAAGGTCGGCGAGCCGGACTGCATGTCGATGTTGGAGAGGAACGACCCGAAGATCACCGGCGTCCCGGGCCGGATCAGCTGGGAGAGCGCGATGCCGGAGAGGGCCTCGACGATCTGCTGGACCAGCGCGGCCGGGATGGTCACCGGCGACATGGCGCCCATCAGGATGAACGGGGTGAGCACGACCGGCTGGCCGGCCGCGGAGTACTCGAACTGGGCCTCCAGCATCCGGTCGTCCCAGCGCAGCGGCGAGTTGCAGTTGATCAGCGAGATCGTCGCCGGCGTCTCCTCGATCGCCTCGCGGGAGCCGAAGAGGATCGAGGTCATGGCCAGGGTGTCGGCGGCGTTGACCCCCGACACGACGTTGCCCATGTAGACCTTGTCGGTCAGCGTCTGGAGGGCGTAGGTCATGTCGAGGTGGCGGCTGTCGAGCGGGGTGTCGTTGGGCTCGCAGATGATGCCGCCCGCGGAGTCGAGCACGGGGAACGACTGGGCCAGCTTGGTGAAGCTGGTGAAGTCGTCCATCGTCGCGTCACGGCGTACGTCGCCCTGCCGCACGAAGGGCGGCCCGTAGACCGCGCCGAAGGCCATCGAGTCACCGCCGATGTGGATGTCGTGCTCGTGGTTGCGGGCCTGCACGTCGAACTCCCGCGGCGCCTTGGCGACCTGCGCGAGCACGAAGTCGGGGTCGAGGAAGACCGTGTGGCCCTCGACCCGCTGTCCCGCCTTGCGGAACAGCTCGAGTGCCCGCTCGTCCATGAACTCGACGCCGATCTCGGTCATCAGCTTGCGCCAGCCCTTGTCGAGCATCGCCATGGCGTCCTGGGACAGCACCTCGTAGCGCGGCATCGTGTTGCGGAACACGGGTCCTCCTGGGTGTCGACGGGCCGGCCCGTCGGTGGACCGGTGCTTGACCGGACCGCGCGGCGGCTCCTAACCTCATGATGTGGAACCACGGTTCCACATCATGGAACCCATGGGAACCCCCCGACGCAAGGAGTCCGCGTGAGCGAGCCGGCAGCGAGCGGCGGTGCCAGCGGCACGCGCGCCGTGGACCGCGCCGCCGACCTGGTGGCCACGGTCGTCCGCGCCGACGAGCCGCTCACCTTCGCCGAGCTCCAGGACGCCAGCGGGCTGGCCAAGTCGACGACCTCGCGCATGCTCACCGCGCTGGAGCGGTCCGGGCTCCTCGAGCGCGACGCCGCGGGTTCCTACGTCGCCGGTCGGCTCTTCTGGCTGTACGCCGCGCGCCACGACCCGTGGGACGAGCTGGTCCGCCTGGCCCGCCCGGCCATGGAGGCCATCGGCGAGGACACCGGCGAGACGGTGCACCTGAGCGTGACCCGCGGCGACCGCGTCGTGCAGGTCGCCCAGGTCGACTCGACGTACCTCCTCGGCACGAGGGACTGGACCGAGGTCGACGTGCCGGCCCACTGCTCCGCGCTGGGCAAGGTGTTCCTCGCCTGGGGCGCGCTCGCGCCCCCCGGTGCGGGTCTCGAGCGCCTGACCCCGCACACGATCACCGGCCCCGAGGCCCTGCGGCGCGAGGGCGTCCGCACCCGCGAGCGGGGCTGGGCCCTCACCGCCGACGAGCTCGAGATCGGCCTCACCGGCCTCGCCGTCCCGGTCTTCGGGGTGCACGGCGACGTGGTCGCGGCGCTCGGCATCTCCGGGCCCACCCCCCGACTCGGCGACCGGCTCGACGAGCTCGGTCCGCGGCTGCTGGAGCACGCCACCCGGCTCTCCAGCCTGCTGCGCGGCAGCACCCACGGCACGCACACCCGGGCAGCACACAAGGAGGAGGTGGTCGCATGACTCCGGAGGAGATCCTGCAAGCCCTGTACGACGAGACCCTGGTGGGCAACGCCCCGCGGGTCCTCGAGCTCACCAACGAGGGCCTCGGCCTCGACATGGAGCCGCAGACCCTGCTCTTCGACGCCCTGATCCCGTCCCTGGAGGAGGTGGGCGCCCGCTTCGAGCGTGGCGACTTCTTCGTGCCCGAGATGTTGATCGCCGGCCGCGCGATGGCCGGGGCGATGGAGCGGCTGCGCCCGCTGCTGGCCGAGACCGGCGTGCAGACCATCGGCAAGTTCCTGATGGGCACCGTCAAGGGTGACGTCCACGACATCGGCAAGAACCTCGTCAACATCATGCTGGAGGGCGCCGGCTTCGAGGTGATCGACCTCGGCGTGCAGGTGGCCCCGGAGAAGTTCGTGGAGGCCATCGACCTGCACCAGCCCGACATCGTCGGCTTCTCGGCCTTCCTCACCACCACGATGCCGATGTTCAAGGCCAACATGAACGCCCTCGAGAAGGCCGGGATCCGCGACAGCGTGATCGTCATGGTGGGCGGTGCGCCCGTCACCCAGGAGTACGCCGACGCGGTCGGCGCCGACGGCTATGCCGCCGACGCCTCACAGACGGTCAAGCGGGCCAAGAAGCTGCTCGACGAGAAGCGCTCGAAGGTGCTTGCCTGATGGCCGCTCCCCGGCTCGAGACGGTCCTCCGATCCGCCACCCAGCAGGTCGTCATCGGCCACGACACCCGCTTCTGCCTCATCGGCGAGCGGATCAACCCGACCGGTCGCCGGATCTTCCAGGACCAGCTCCGCGCGGGCGACCTCTCGGCGATCGAGCGCGACGTCAAGGCCCAGGTCGAGGGCGGGGCCGACGTCCTCGACGTCAACATGGGCGTCCCCCTCACCGACGAGGCCGACCTGTTGGCCCGGGCCATCACCCTGGTCCAGCAGCTCAGCGACAAGCCGATCTGCATCGACTCCTCCGTGGTCGAGGCGCTGGAGGCCGGCCTGTCGGTCTACCAGGGCCGCGCCCTGGTCAACTCGATCACCGCCGAGGACGAGCGGATGGAGCAGATCCTCCCGCTGGTCAAGAAGTACGACGCCGCGGTCATCGCGCTGCCCAACGACGCCGACGAGATCCCGATGGAGGTGGAGAAGCGCATCGTGCTGACCCGCAAGATCATCGAGGTCGCCACCAAGGAGTACGGCATCGCGGCCGCCGACATCGTCATCGACCCGTTGGCCATGCCGATCGGCGCCGACCAGGAGGTCGTCAACACCACGCTGGAGACGATGCGCCGCATCCGCGACGAGTTCGGCGTCAACATGACCTGCGGGGCGTCCAACGTCTCCTTCGGGATGCCCGCCCGGCACAGCCTCGGAGCGGCGTTCCTCCCCATGGCCATGACCGCCGGCCTCACCTCCGCGATCATGGACACCCGCACCCCGCAGATCGTCGAGGCCGTCAAGGCCGCCGATCTGCTGCTGGGCCACGACGAGTGGGGCGGCAGCTGGATCGCCGCCCACCGCGCGCGGCAGGCGAGGGAAGCCGCAGCGGCCCAGTGAGGGGAGCCCGGTGAGCACCCCGGACGGGCCCGACTTCACCCTCGGGGACGTGGCCCGCGAGGGCCTGATCGAGCGCCCGGGGACCGACCCGGTGCCCCACGACGGCACCGGCCGGGTGGACCTCGCCTTCACGGTCCACACACTGGCCGAGGACGGTGCCGCGGTGCCGCCGACCCAGCGCGGCGTACGCGTGCCCCCCGGGGTGACGGTCTTCGACGCCGCCTCGTGGAACGGCATCGCCATCGACTCCACCTGCGGCGGCCACGGCACCTGCCACAAGTGCAAGGTGCGGGTGGAGGGCGGGGACGTGCCCGTCACCCGCCACGACGTGCGCACGTTCACCTCCGGCCAGCTCGCCGAGGGCTGGCGGCTCGGCTGCCTCGTGCACGCCACCCGCGACCTGACCGTCGAGGTGCCGCCGCTCACCACGCGACCCAAGGCCGCCACGGTCGGCATCGGGCGACAGGTGATCCTGCGTCCCGCCATCCAGAAGCGGTACGTCGAGCTGGCCGAGGCCACTTTGTCGGACCAGCGCACCGACCTGGCCCGGCTGACCGACGCCATCGACGACCTCGAGCTCACCGCCGACCTGCACGTCCTGAGGCGCCTCGCCACCGTGCTGCGCGAGGCGGACTTCAAGGTGACCGCGGTGGTCATCGACGAGGACCTCATCGACGTGGAGCCCGGCGACACCACGTCCGACCGCTACGCGATCGCCTTCGACCTCGGCACCACCACCGTGGTCGGCACCCTGCTCGACGTCGGGACCGGCACGCCGCTCGCGGTCGCGTCCACGCTCAACCGGCAGCAGCCGTTCGGCGGCGACGTGATCACCCGGATCAGCGCGACCATGATGGACAAGGAGGCACTGGGCCGGCTCCAGTCCGCCGCCGCGGCCACACTGGCCGACCTCGCCTCCCGGGTGTGCCGCGAGGCGGGCATCGACCCCGGGCACGTCTACGAGGTCGCGATCGCCGGCAACGCCACCATGACCGCCCTCGCCCTGGGCATCGACCCCGAGCCGCTGGGGGTCGCCCCCTTCGTCATGTCGTCGGCCCAGCCGCCCTCGGTCCTCGCCACCGACGTCGGGCTGTCCCTGCACCCGCGGGCCCGGGCCTACTTCTTCCCCGCCCTGGGGGCGTACGTCGGCGGCGACATCGTCGCGGGCATGCTCGCGACCGGCATGGACCGCGACAAGCGGACCCGGCTCTTCATCGACGTCGGCACCAACTGCGAGATCGTGCTCAGCGACGGCGAGACCATCCTGTCCACCGCGGCCCCGGCCGGCCCCGCCTTCGAGGGCGGGGCGATCCGGTGCGGCATGCGGGCCGCCGACGGCGCCATCGAGGTCATCAAGGTCGACCCGCACGCCACCGGCGACGACCCGGCGGTCACGCTGGGCGTCATCGGCGACGTCGAGCCCCGCGGGCTGTGCGGCTCCGGCCTCGTCGACGCGGTGGCCGAGCTGGTGCGGGTCGGGCTGCTCGACTCCTCGGGCCGGCTGGTGCCGGACGAGGCGGCCCACGACATCGCGCCCGCCCTGGCTGACCGGATGTCCCGCATCGGCGAGGAGCGGGTCTTCCTGCTGCACCGACCCACGCCGGACACCGACCCGGCCGAGTGCGTCTACCTGTCGCAGCGCGACGTCCGAGAGCTCCAGTTCGCCAAGGCCGCCATCTCGACGGGGTGGTCGCTGCTGCTCGAGCAGCTCGGCCTCGAGCACCGCGACGTCCAGCAGGTGCTCCTGGCCGGCTCGTTCGGCAGCTACCTCTCCCCCGCCTCGGCGGTGCGCATCGGCCTCGTGCCCCAGCTCCCGGTGCTGCGCATCGTGGCCGCCGGCAACGTCGCCGGGGAGGGCGCCAAGATGGCCCTGCTGTCGGTGCGCGAGCGCGCCGGCGCACTCGCCCTGCTGGAGGAGGTGACGTATGTCGAGCTCTCCGACCGTCCCGACTTCAACGACGCCTTCGTCGAGCAGCTCGCGTTCCACTCCTGAGCGGGCCGACCGGGTCGCGCTGGTCGCCTGCGGCGCCCTCGCCCAGCCGGCCGCCGCCGTGGTGGCCCGCCGCGGGTGGCCGGTCGACGTGCACCGGCTGCCCCCGTTGCTGCACAACCACCCGGAGCGGATCGCCGACGAGGTCCGCGCCCTCGCGCAGCGCCTCGCGCCGTCGTACGCACGGGTCGTGATCGGGTACGCCGACTGCGGGACCTACGGCGCGCTCGACGAGGTCTGCCGCGACCTGGGCCTGGCCCGGCTGCCGGGACTGCACTGCTACGACGTGTACGCCGGCGCGTCCCGGCTCGAGCGCTTCTTCGACGAGCAGCCCGGCACCTACCTCCTGACCGACTTCCTCGCCCGGTCCTTCGCCCGCACCGTGCTCCAGGAGCTCGGCCTCGACCGCTACCCGGAGCTGCGGGACACCTACTTCGGCCACTACACGCGGATGGTGTGGCTGGCCCAGGACCCCGACGACGAGCTGCGGGACCTGGCCGCGCAGGCAGCGGCGAGCATCGGCCTGCCCCTCACCGTCGTCGAGACCGGCGACCACGGGCTCGAGCACGCGCTGGCCGCCCTCCTCCCGGGGTAGTCCGTGACGGACGGACCCCTGGTCCCGCGATTCCGGGGTCCGTTCGTCACGGACTACCCCGGCGAGGGGGGTGCGAGATCAGCGGGACAGGCTGTCGAGCAGCTCGACGCGCCAGGCCTCGGTCTCGGCGATCTGGTTGAACGTGAAGACGTGCAGGCCCTCGACCAGCGCACCGGGCTCGCCGAGCGCCGGGGCGCACTTCTCCAGGAACGTCTCGCCCGTGAAGCCACCCGGTGCGGCGAGCCGGGCGAAGAGCCCCTTGTTCTTGGCGAGGAACTTCGTCGACTCCCCCACCCCGATCCTGGTCGCCATGGTGAGCAGCTTGGTCCGCTCGACGGGCCCCGGGACCCCCAGCAGCAGCGGCATCTCGACCCCGCGGGCCCGGAGCCGGTGCAGCCAGTCGCGCACCACCGATGCGTCGAAGGTGAGGTTGCTGACGATGTGCGTCGCGTGCCGGCGCTTGTCCCACATCGACTGCACGGTGAGATCGTCGTGGATGGACGGGTGCGACTCCGGGTAGCCGGTGATCCCGACGTGGGAGAAGGGTCGCCCGAGCAGGGCCAGGTCCTCGAGCAGCGCCAGCGCGTCGAGGTAGTCGCCCGCCGGCTCGGCGTCGCCGCCCGGCACGAACACCCGCGAGATCCCCTTGCCGGTGAGCCGGTCGACGATCTCCTCGAGCTCCGAGCGGCCGGCGACCATCCTGGCAGCGAGGTGCGGGACCACGGCATACCCGTGACCCGCCAGCCGTTCGGCGAGGTCGAGCGTGGCCTCGAGGCCCTTGCCCGGCGATGCGGTGACGGTGACGGCCACCTCCCGCGGGACGTGCGCGAGCACCTTGTCCTCGGTCGAGGCCGTGGGCAGCACCTCGTAGCGTGCGTGGCGGAGCAGCCGGGTCATCGTCTCGGCGGTTCGCTTGTTGCGCATGAGGCAACTCATTTCGTGATGCGCATCAGACGTCGCTCACTCTAGCCGCTCCCCCGGGCCCGGTACAGGGGTCCGCACACCCCGGGAAATGCCTCAGGGCGGCCACCCGGAGGTGACCGCCCTGGGGACGGATGCGATCAGTGACCGCGGGTGGGTGTCGGTCAGACCGGCACCCGAGGAGTCACTTGACGGTGACCTTGGCGCCGGCGGCCTCGAGGGCCTCCTTCGCCTTCTCAGCGGCGTCCTTGGTGGCCTTCTCGAGGACGGGCTTGGGAGCACCCTCCACGAGGTCCTTGGCCTCCTTCAGTCCGAGGGAGGTCAGGGCGCGCACCTCCTTGATGACGTTGATCTTCTTGTCGCCGGCAGCCTCGAGGATGACGTCGAACTCGTCCTGCTCGGCAGCGTCGTCGGCGGCGGCGCCGCCGGCAGCGGCACCCGGGGCAGCGGCAACGGCGACCGGAGCGGCGGCGGTGACGCCGAAGGTCTCCTCGAACTGCTTCACGAACTCGCTCAGCTCAATGAGGGTCATCTCCTTGAACGCGTCGAGCAGCTCGTCGGTGGTGAGCTTCGCCATGATGGCGTTTCCTTCCGTTCTTGGACCGGGGAGGTCTCCCTCGGTCCGTGGGTTTCAGGTGGTGTACGTCGGCCTTGCGACCCGGCTTGCGCCGTACCGATCAGGCGTCGGTGGACTCGGTGGCCTCAGCAGCCTCGGCGTCGGTGGCCTCGGCGGCGGGCGCCTCGGTCTCCTCGGCAGGGGCGGCCTCGTCGGCAACCGGAGCGTCCTCGGCAGCGGCCGGCGTACCGGCACCACCTGCGAGGATCGAGGGGTCCTCCTGCGCCTTCGCCTCCAGGGCGCCGGCGAGCCGGGCAGCCTGGGCGAGCGGGGCGTTGAGGAGGTAGACAGCCTGGGAGAGCGACGCGAGCATTCCGCCCGCGAGCTTGCCCAGCAGCACCTCACGCGACTCGAGGTCAGCCAGCTTGGCGACCTCGGCAGCGTCGAGGGACTTGCCGTCCAGGACACCGCCCTTGATGACAAGAGCGGGGTTTGCCTTGGCAAAGTCACGCAGACCCTTGGCGGCCTCGACCACGTCTCCATTGATGAAGGCGATGGCAGTGGGGCCGGTCAACAGGTCGTCGAAGCCTTCGATTCCCACCTCGGTGGCGGCAATCTTGGCAAGCGTGTTCTTGACCACGGCGTAGTTGGCGTTCTCGCCGAGGGAGCGCCGCAGGTCCTGCAGCTGCTTCACGGTGAGACCGCGGTACTCGGTCAGCACAGCGCCGGCGGACTCGTTGAACGACTCAACGATCTCCGCAACGGCGGCAGTCTTCTCTGGCCGCGCCATGGGTCTCCTTCCGGACGTAGACCCCGGGTCCGGCCCACACATGACGAACGCCCCGAGCACAGGCTCAGGGCGTGATCCACGGGGGACTTGCTCTGCACCTGCGCTGGACGTCCGCTGTTGCGGAACCTTCGATCTCGGGGCTGATGCCCGTCGACAACCGGCGGTCTCTGGTTTCAGTGGGTCACACTACGGCGGCGGGACCGACCGGACAAATCGCCGAACGCCCACGCGGGAGCCGTCGAGTTGGTTCCATGATCGGGTGAACGACGAACTCAGCACCATCGGCGCGACCCTGACCCTCACCGAGGACCGGATGCGGGGCGGTCGCCACACCTCGGAGCGGTTGTGGCCCACCGGCTTCGACGGCCTCGACCCCGTCATCGGCGGCGGCCTGCGCCAGGGCTCCCTGGTGCTGCTGGCCGGCGCCCAGGGACTGGGCAAGACGACCTTCGCGGTGCAGGTGTGCCGCACCGTCGCGCGCAGCGGTCGCCCCGTCCTCTACTTCTCCTACGAGCACGACGCCGAGGACCTGGTCCTCAAGCTGATGGCCATGGAGGCCGGGGAGCGCGACGACGCCCACCAGGTCCGGCTGACCGCGTTCCGCGAGGCGTTCGACGCCACCGACACCGGACCGATCGAGGAGCGGCTGGCCGGCGTCCCCGGGGCCCTGCGCGCCCTGGCCGAGGTCCGGGCGTACGCCGAGCGGTTGTTCGTGCACCGCTCGACCGGCAGCCGCACGGACCTCGCCGCCATCCGGGCCCGCATCGACGAGGTCCACGAGGCCACCGGCACGGTGCCGCTGGTGGTGGTGGACTACCTGCAGAAGGTGCTGGTCCCCGGCGGACCGGCAGACGAGGTCGAGCGGAGCACCGCCATCGTCGAGGGCCTCAAGGACCTCGCGATCGACATCTCGGCGCCGGTCCTGGCCGTCGTCGCGGCCGAGAAGGAGGCCCTGCGCTCCGGGACCCGGATGCGCACCCACCACCTGCGCGGCTCCTCGGCCCTGGCCTACGAGGCCGACGTCATCCTGGTGCTGAGCAACAAGTTCGACGTGGTCGCCCGGCACCACCTCACCTACGACCTCGGCAACGCCGAGCGCTTCCGCCAGTGGGCGGTGCTGAGCGTCGAGAAGAACCGCTTCGGCCGCGACGGGGTCGACCTGGAGTACCGCAAGCGCTTCGAGCAGGGTCGCTTCGAGTCCGAGGGGCGTGAGGTCGCCGAGCAGCTGATCGACGACCGCATCTTCACCGAGTAGGGGGTAGGCCGACCCTCACATGCCCGGCAGGTCGTCGGAGACCTCGGACGCGGGGGGCGCCTCGATGGTCACGTCGGTGCCGTAGTCGGAGTAGGTGCCCTCCGTCGTGCTGGAGCTGGCCTGGCCGCCGGCCATGGCAGGCACCTCGAGCTCCTGGCGGAACTTGCGCGGCAGGTTGTCGGCGTCGACCCACATCTCCACCGCGATGTCCTTCGGCATCGCGGACGACATCTGGGTCGGGATCTCCATCGCCTCGGCGTAGGCCGCGGTGTCCATGACGACGCGGTAGTGGTTGGTCTCGACGCCGTCGACCTCCTCGGTGCCGAGGAGCTCGAACTCCTTCGGCTCCTCCATCGCCTTGAACATCAGCGCGGGGTCGGTGGACTTGCCGAGCATGCCGAAGATGCTGTTGGGGTCGCTCATGTCGATCTTGAGCCACTTCTTGTCGCCGAGGTCCATGCCCATCCCCGCGCCGGTCAGGTAGAGGACCTTGTCGAGCATGATCATCTCGAGGCCGTCCGCGCCCTGGCCGCTCCCGGTGGCCTCCATGTCGATGCCGCCGTCGTCGTACCGCATGACGCCCTGCATGTCCATGGCGCCCGCGCCGGCGCTGTCGGTGCTGGTGCTGATCGAGAAGGCGAAGGTCTCGGCCTCCTGGAGCGCCCCCATCACGGCGGGGTAGAACTCGGCGGGCTCGAGCTCCTCGAGGTCACCCGACGACTCGCTCGACTCGCTGGACTCCTCCGCCGACGGCTCCTCGATCGACTCGCCGGTGTCGGTGCCGGTGGACGCCTCGGACCCGCTGTCGCCACCGCACGCGGCGGTGGTGAGGGCGAGGGTCGTCAGCAGGGCGGCGACGCCGAGGCGGCGGGAGAGGGTGGGGCGGGCCATGGCGGGCTCCTTCGTCGGTGGTCGTGCCGGACGTCCACCCGGCCGTCCCCGTGACTGGCCCGGCGTGGCGACACCCGCACGCCCTCTCATCCTCCCACCCGCCCCCAGGACGCGACGACGCCCCGGCCATCTCGAGGATGACCGGGGCGTCGGTGGAGCGGATCAGGCTGTCAGGCCTGGGCCTCGTCCTCAGCCGCGACGTTCTTGGTGCGGTTGGGGTCGACCTGGACACCGGGGCCCATGGTCGTGGAGACGGTGACCTTCTTGATGTAGCGACCCTTGGAGCTGGCCGGCTTGAGACGCAGCACCTCCTCGAGGGCGGCGGCGTAGTTCTCGGCCAGCTGGGCCTCGGAGAAGGACGCCTTGCCGATGATGAAGTGCAGGTTGGCGTGGCGGTCGACGCGGAACTCGATCTTGCCGCCCTTGATGTCCGAGACGGCCTTGGCGACGTCGGGGGTCACCGTGCCGGTCTTCGGGTTGGGCATCAGGGAGCGGGGGCCGAGGACGCGGCCGAGGCGACCGACCTTGCCCATCATGTCGGGCGTCGCGACGACGGCGTCGAAGTCGAGCCAGCCGCCGTTGACCTTCTCGATGAGCTCGTCGCCACCGACGAAGTCGGCGCCGGCCTCACGGGCGGCCTCGGCCTTGTCGGCGTTGGCGAACACGAGGACGCGGGCGGTCTTGCCGGTGCCGTGCGGGAGGAGCACGGTGCCGCGGACCATCTGGTCGGCCTTGCGCGGGTCGACGCCCAGGCGCATGACGACGTCGAGGGTCTCGTCGAACTTCTTCTTGGAGCCGGCCTTGGCGAGCTTGATGGCGGCCAGCGGAGCGTAGAGCTCGTCCTGGTCGATCGTCTCGGCCGCTGCGCGGTAGGTCTTGCTGCGCTGCATGTCTGTCTCTTTTCGTCAGTTGTGGTCAGTGGACCAGCGCGGTCCTGCCACGGGGTGTCGGCGTGAGCCGGATGTCCGTCGGTGGCGCCGCGGGTGCGGCACCGTCCGGGGTGATCAGTCGGTGGTGATACCCATGGAGCGGGCGGTGCCCTCGACGATCTTCATCGCGGCGTCGATGTCGTTGGCGTTCAGGTCGGGGAGCTTGGTCTGCGCGATCTCGCGGACCTGGTCCTTGCTCAGCTTGCCGACCTTCTCCTTGTGCGGGACGCCGGAGCCCTTCTTGAGGCCGGCGGCCTTCTTGATGAGCTCGGCGGCCGGAGGCGTCTTGGTGATGAAGTCGAACGAGCGGTCCTCGTAGATCGTGATCTCGACGGGGATCACGTTGCCGCGCATCGACTCGGTCTGCGCGTTGTAGGCCTTGCAGAAGTCCATGATGTTGACGCCGTGCGGGCCGAGCGCGGTACCGACCGGCGGGGCCGGGGTCGCGGCACCGGCCTGGAGCTGCACCTTGACCAGTGCGGCGATCTTCTTCTTGGGAGGCATTTCGATCCTTGTGAGTTGGTACGTCGTGGTCTTGTCGAGGTCAGGCCGGGGCCGTCGCTCTGCCACCTGGGTGTTGCGGTGGTGCGGTCGTGCGGTGGTGCTGGTGAGCCTCAGACCTTCTGGATCTGGCTGAAGCTCAGCTCGACCGGGGTCTCCCGGCCGAAGATCTCGACGAGGGCCTTGACCCTCTGGGACTCGGCGTTGATCTCGGTGATCGTCGCGTGCAGCGTGGCGAACGGACCGTCGACCACCATGACCGAGTCGGACACGTCGAAGTCGGCGACCTCGACCGGCTTCTTCGCCGCGGCGGCCGCGGCGGGCCTGTCACCGGCGGCAGCAGCAGCCTCGGCCTCGGCGACCGCGACGACGGCCGGGGCGAGCATGTCCTCGACCTCGGTCATGCTCAGCGGCACGGGCTGGTGGCTGTGGCCGACGAAGCCGGTGACCGACGGCGTGTGGCGCACGGCCGACCACGACTCGTCGGTGAGGTCCATGCGGACCAGGACGTAGCCGGGCAGGACGGTGCGGGTGACCATCTTGCGCTGGCCGTTCTTGATCTCGGCGACCTCTTCGGTGGGGACCACGATCTCGTGGATGTAGTCCTCCATGTTGAGGGAGATGATGCGGTTCTCGAGGTTCTGCTTGACCCGCTTCTCCATGCCGGAGTAGGTGTGCACGACGAACCAGTCGCCGGGCTTGGCCCACAGCTCGCGGCGGAACGCCTCGAGCGGGTCGTTCTCGTCGGGCGTCTCGTCGGCGGCCTCGTCCTCGGCCTCGCCATCGGCGACCTCGTCGTCGGTGGGTGCGGGGGTCTCCGCGTCGGTGAGCGCCTCCGTGGTGAGGGACGCGTCGACGGTCTGGACGCCGGACGGCACGGACTCGTCGGTCACCGCGTCGTCGCCGGGGGTGACGTCCTGCGACGCGACCTCGGGGGTCTCGTCGGTGGACGCCTCGGCGTCGTACTGGTCCGGGGAGTCGTTCTGGTCGGACACGTCTTGCTCCGTCACGTCGATGTACTGGTGTCCCGGCCGGATGGAGAGCCGGGGTGGGTGGGGACTGCGTGCCGGACGAACCGGCACCGGGTCACTGGTTGGAGTTGCCCGTGAACAATGCGAAGACGAGCCGGCCGAAGGCCAGGTCGAGCACCGACACGAACGCCATCATCACGATGACGAACACCATCACCACGATGAAGTAGGTCCTCAGCTGCTCCTGCGTCGGCCACACGACCTTGCGGAGCTCGGCGACCACCTGGCGGTAGAAAGTGGTCGGACCCGTGCGCTTGTCGCCACCGCGCGATCCCTCGCGCGGCTCGTGCACAGCCGGAGTGTCCGACACGACCTGCCACCTCATCACTCGTTGATCCGTTGTCCTTGCAGGGCACGAGGGACTTGAACCCCCAACCTTCGGTTTTGGAGACCGATGCTCTGCCAGTTGAGCTAGTGCCCTCCGACGGTCTTCCCCCCGCCGTGCCGCACCCGGTGACGGGCATGGCGAAGCAATGGGGAATCCACCAAACGGGAAGCATACGGGGCCGCCCCCAGCCGCGTCGAACCGGCATCGCTCCGCCTACGATCGCCGCCATGGGTCACGGCGGGGACGACGGCGACAACCCGGCAGACGCACGCCGCGAGGTGCGCGCGCTGCCCAAGGCACACCTGCACCTCCACTTCACCGGGTCGATGCGCCACGGCACGCTGCTCGAGCTGGCCGAGCGCGACGGGATCGCGCTGCCGGACTCGCTGGTCGAGGACTGGCCGCCGCAGCTCTCCGCGGCCGACGAGAAGGGCTGGTTCCGCTTCCAGCGCCTCTACGACGTGGCGCGCTCCGTGCTGCGCACCCCCGACGACGTACGCCGCCTGGTGCGCGAGGCCGCGGAGGACGACGTCGCCGACGGCGGGCGGTGGCTGGAGATCCAGGTCGACCCGAGCGGGTACGCCGCCCGTTTCGGCGGCATCACGGCCTTCACCGACCTGGTGCTCGACTGCGTCCGGGACGCCTCGGAGCGCACCGGCCTGCCGATGGCCGTCGTGATCGCGGCCAACCGCACCCGGCACCCCCTCGACGCCCGCACCCTCGCCCGCCTCGCCGCGCAGTACGCCGGCCGCGGCGTGGTCGGCTTCGGGCTCTCCAACGACGAGCGGCGAGGGGTCACCGGCGACTTCGCGCCGGCCTTCGCGATCGCCGAGCGCGCGGGGCTCCTGCTCGCCCCGCACGGCGGCGAGCTGCGCGGTCCCGACCACATCCGGCTGTGCCTCGACGAGCTGCACGCCGACCGCCTCGGCCACGGCGTCCGGGCGGCCGAGGACCCAGCCCTGCTCGACCGGATCGTGGCGGCCGGGGTGGCGCTCGAGGTCTGCCCCGTCTCCAACGTGGCCCTGGGGGTTTACTCCGACCTCACCTCCGTGCCCCTCCCCCAGCTGATGGCCGCCGGGGCCACCATCGCGCTCGGCGCGGACGACCCGCTGCTCTTCGGCTCCCGGCTCGCCGGCCAGTACGCCACGATGCGCGCCGCCCACGAGCTCACCGACGCCGACCTCGCGGGCCTGGCCCGGTCCTCCTTCGAGGCCTCAAGAGCGCCCGACGACGTACGCCGCGCCGCCCTGGCCGACATCGACGCGTGGCTCGCCGGATCGATCCCCCTCCACGAGGCCGCCGGGGCTGGAAGGATGTCCCCGTGAGCAACCAGGACGAGCCCGGCCAGTCGCCGGAGCCGGAGCACCGCCCCGAGGACTACCTGCAGACCAACCCGGACGGGTCGCAGACGCCGCAGTACCCCGGCCAGGGGTCCGAGCCACCGGCCAACCCCTACGGCGCGGCCGAGACGTCGTCGTACGGCACGCCCCCGACCCACACGCCGTACGGCGAGCCGCCCACCCAGCCCTATGCCGCGCAGCCGCCGGCCTACGGCCAGGACCCCTCCGCGCAGCAGTCGGGTCCCTACGGGCAGCCGGCCCAGCCCGGGCAGTACGGCGGCTACGTGCAGCCGGGCTACGCCGCGCCGCCGCCGCACCCCCAGGCCACCACCGCGCTGGTGCTCGGCCTGGTGTCGCTCATCGGGCTCTTCATCTGCCTCTTCCCTGTCCTCGCGGCGCCGTTCGCGTGGCGCACCGGCGGTCGCGTGGTCAAGGAGATCGACGCGCAGCCCGGTCGCTGGAGCGGGCGCGAGCAGGCCCAGGCCGGCCGGATCATGGGCATCATCGGCACCGTGCTCCTGGTGCTCGGTGTCCTCGCGATCGCCGGCCTGCTGGTCGTGGCGTTCGCGGTGTCCGGGGACGTGAGCACGGGCAACTCGAGCACCACGTTCGAGTCGGACTTCTGAGTCAGAGCTCGCAGCCCACGAGCACCGGCTCGTTGACCAGCCGCACGCCGTACGCCGCCTCGACCCCGTCGCGGACCTCGCGGGCCAGCGCCAGCAGGTCGTCGGCAGTCGCGTCCCCGCGGTTGGTGAGCGCGAGCGTGTGCTTGGTCGACAGGCTCGCGCGACCGCCGCGCAG
Organism: Nocardioides sp. Soil777; assembly: GCF_001428425.1. Taxonomy (NCBI): domain Bacteria; kingdom Bacillati; phylum Actinomycetota; class Actinomycetes; order Propionibacteriales; family Nocardioidaceae; genus Nocardioides; species Nocardioides sp. Soil777. The sequence continues at coordinate 230,284 of NZ_LMSN01000015.1, read as the reverse complement.
ATCGAGTCCGTAGCCCTTGCCGTAGCCGGCGTGCTCGATGAGCCACGCCGCGCTCGACTTGGTGCGGCCGTCGGGCTGCTCCCAGCGCGGGGCGTCGTCGGGCAGCGCGGCGGCCTGCTCGGGGGTGAGGAACGGGTTGGTGAAGAACGAGCCGGCGCTCCACGTGTCGTGGTCGGCCTCGTCGAGGACCATCCCCTTGCCGGCTCGCAGCCCGAGGACGGCCTCGCGCACGGCGGCCAGCGGGGCGCGGTCGTGGAGGTCGACGCCCAGGGTGCGCGCGAGCTCGGCGTAGGTCACCGGGGCGCCCAGCGAGCCCGTGCGGAGCTGGAGGTCGACCGTCAGCACCACGTGCCGACCCGGATCGGCCTTGAAGCGGGAGTGCCGGTAGCCGAAGTGGCAGTCGGCGGCCGCGAAGGTGCGGACCCCGCGCAGGGTGCGGTCCCAGACGCGCACCGACGCGATGGTCTGGCTGACCTCCTGGCCGTAGGCGCCGACGTTCTGGATAGGCGTCGCACCGACGCTGCCGGGGATGCCGGACAGCGCCTCGAGGCCCACCCAGCCGCGCTCGACGGCGGTGGCCACCAGGTCGTCCCAGCCCTCACCGGCGGCGACGCGCACCACGACCCCGCCGCACACGGCGCCGTCGTCCTCGCTGTCGGGGGCCACCCCGGAGGTGGCGACCTCGACGACCCGGCCGTCGAAGCCCGCGTCGGCCACGACCAGGTTGCTGCCGCCGCCCAGCACGAGGACCGGGGTGCCGGCCGCGTCGGCCTCGGCGACCGCGGCGACGAGCTCCTGCTCGGTGGCGGCGCGCACCCACTCGCGCGCGGGACCGCCCAGGCGCAGCGTGGTGTGGTCGCGGAGCAGCGTGGAAGGCATGGTGGGGGGCCGGGTGGTGCCGTCAGCCACGGACGACGGCCCTGGGCATGCCGAGCACCTTGGTGCCCTCGCAGGTGACCTCGAGCGCCAGCGTCACGAGGCCGTCGGCGACGGTCTTGACGGTGCCGGCCACCACGACCTCGGCCGCCCCCTCCGCGGGCACCACGACGGGCTGGGTGAACTTGCAGCCGAGCTCGACCACCTCGGCGCCGCCGGTCCACTCGTCCACCGCGCGACCGACGAGGCCGAGGGTGAGCATGCCGTGCGCGATGACACCGGGGAGGCCGACGCTGCGCGCGACCTCCTCGTCCTGGTGGATCGGGTTGGGGTCGCCGGCCGCCTCGGCGTAGGCCACCAGGTCGGCGCGGGTGATCGCGAAGGTGCGGGGGCCGAGGGCGTCGCCGGGGTTCATGCGGTCTCCTGCTGTCCGGAGGGGGCGCCACCGGAGTGGACCAGGGTGGCGCGGCCGGTGCACACGAGGGCACCGTCGGCGTCGTTAATCGCACTGCTGGTGCCGATGATGTCGGCACCACCGATCTGGCGGAGGCTCACGACGCTGAGCGTGGCGGTGAGGACGTCGCCGAGGCGCACCGGCCGCTCGTAGGCGAAGCGCTGCTCGCCGTGAACGATCCGGAAGAGGTCGATCTCCTCGGAGGCGAGGAAGGCCTGCATGGCGTCGAAGGCCAGGACGATGGGGTAGGTCGGCGGGACGGCGCCACCGGACGCGTCGAAGGGGGCGCCGAGGGAGGCGGCGAACGCGGCCACGCGCTCCCCGATCACCTCCAGCGGGGCGGTGGGCGGGAACTCTCGCCCCACGAGGGACTGGTCGACTGGCATGACCCGACCCTAAATGACACCGACCCATCGAGCGCTGCTCGACGGGTCGGTGGTGAAGAGGTGGGACCGCTCAGCGGGTCTCGCGGTGCGCGGTGTGCGTGCGGCAGCGCGGGCAGAACTTCTTCAGCTCGATGCGGTCGGGGTCGTTGCGGCGGTTCTTCTTGGTGATGTAGTTCCGCTCCTTGCAATCGACGCACGCGAGCGTGATCTTGGGGCGAACGTCAGAGCTCTTGCTGGCCACGGGAAGTCCTTCGTCGGTGTGCGGTGATGCGGGCTGCGCCTGAGTGGTACCGGTCTGTGGTGGTAGCGGGGGCGGGACTCGAACCCGCGACACCACGATTATGAGCCGTGTGCTCTAACCACCTGAGCTACCCCGCCGCCGGGAGGGGCGACCGCCGAAGTCTACGACGGTGCTCCAACCCAGAGCCCCTTTACGGAATCGAACCGTAGACCTTCTCCTTACCATGGAGACGCTCTGCCGACTGAGCTAAAGGGGCAACAGCGGAAGAGAATACACACGGCTCCGGGGATAGGAGAAATCGGCTCCTCCCGGTGGTCGCGGCCCGCTCATCCGGCCTGGATCCGGGGCCACGGAACGGCCTGCTCGAGCTCGAGCGCCAGCTCCAGGAGACGTGCCTCGCGACCGGCTCCGGCCCCCAGCATCATGCCCTGCGGGAGGCCCTCCGAGGTGGTCGCGAGGGGCAGCGAGATCGCCGGCTCGCCGGTGGCGTTCTGGAGCGGCGTGAACGCCACCCACTCCATCAGGCGGTCCATCACCTGCTCGTAGTCCGCGGTCGGGTCGAGGTGGCCGACCCGCGGGGTGCTGGTCGCGAGCGTCGGCGTCAACGTCACGTCGTACGCCGCGTGGTGGCGCGCCGCGAGGTGCTTGCTGGAGGCCATGGTGGCGATGGCCACCGGCAGCTTGTGCAGGTTGCGCCGGCAGTGCCGGGCCAGGCCGAGCGTGAGGTTGTCGAGCTGGGCGGGGTCCCACGTCGGCCCGAAGGAGCGCCGCCCCGTGCGCACGATCATCATCGCCAGCATCGACCAGTAGAGGACGAAGTGGTCGGCGAAGAAGGCCGGCACCGGGGGGTCGATCTCCTCGACCTGGTGGCCCAGGGACTCGAGCAGCGCCGCGGTCTGCAGGGTCAGCGCGGCCACCTCGGGGCTCGCGTCACGCCCGATGCCGCGGGTGACGACGGCGACCTTGAGGCGACCGCGGCCGGGCCGGGTGATGTCACCGACCGGGGCCAGGCGGGGGTCGCGGTAGACCTTCTCGGCCTCGCGGTAGAACGCCGCGGTGTCGCGCACCGAGCGGGTGAGCACCCCGTCGGAGACGATCCGCACCGGCATCTGCCGCATGGACCTGTCCTGGGCGAGCCGGCCCCGGGTGGGCTTGAGGCCGACCAGCCCGTTGACCGAGGCCGGGATGCGGATGGAGCCGCCGCCGTCGTTGGCGTGCGCGATCGGGACCACGCCGGTGGCGACGAAGGCGGCGGCGCCGGCCGACGAGGCGCCGGCGTAGTGCTCGGGGTTCCAGGGCGTGCGCACCGGCCCGAGCCGGGGGTGGTCCACGGCGCCGCTGAAGCCGAACTCGCTGAGCCGGGTCTTGCCGAGCGCCAGCAGGCCGGTGGCGAAGTACATCCGGGCGAAGTCGCCGTCCGCGGCGGCCGGGCCGGCGACGTACGCGTCGGTGCCGTTCTGGGTCGGCATGCCGGCGACGTCGACGTTGTCCTTGAGGAACGTCGGTACGCCGGAGAAGTAGCCGGGGTGCGGCGAGCGGGCCTCGGCCCGGGCCCGGTCGAACGCCTCGTACGCGAGCGCGCCCAGCTGGTCGTCGACGGCGTGGGCGCGGGCGATCGCGGCCTCGACCACGTCGATGACCGACAGCCCGTCGCGGTAGGCCTCGACGAGGCCGACCGCGTCGAGGTCCTGGAGGTGGTCGTCGCCGAAGGCGTGCACGCGGGGCATGGCGGGCAACCTAGGGGACGCGCGGCCCGGGGGGAAGGGCGCTCAGCGCCGGCCGGCCAGCAGGGCGTCCACCGCGCGTGGCGAGAGCACCGAGTCGAGGGCGAGCCGGACGCAGCCCACGAGGCCGGCGCGCTCGCCGTACGTCGCGGGGAGCACCTGGAGGTCGCGTCCGGCCAGGGCCGTGGTGCCCGGGAAGAGCGTGTCCCGCAGGCCGGCGGAGAAGGTGTCGAACGCACCGGCCATGTCGCCGCCGACGACGACGGCGCGGGGGTTGAGGACGGTGACGGTCGCGGCCAGCGCCTCGCCCACCCGGCGTCCGGACTCGCGCACGATGGCGCGGGCCTCCCCGTCGCCGCGCACCGCCTGGGCGACCAGGTCCCGGACGTGGTCGACCTCCTGGCCCGCGGCGCGCAGCCGCTCGACGAGGGCCCAGCCACCGGCGACCGCCTCGAGGCAGCCCGTGTCGCCGCAGCGGCAGGTGAGCCCGGCGGCGGCGGGGACCTTGACGTGGCCCAGCTCGCCGGCCGCCCCGCGGTGACCGCGGAGCAGGTGGCCACCGGCCACGATGCCGAGCCCGAGCCCGGTCGACGCCTTGAGGACGAGCACGTCGTCGTGGTCGCGCAGGTGGCCGTCCCGCTCGGAGGCGGCCATCACGTTGCAGTCGTTGTCGAGGACGAGCGGGGCGCCCGTCACGCCGGTGAGGTAGTCCGCGAGCGGGACGCCGTCCCAGCCGGCCAGCGCCGGGGAGTCCACGCTGACCCCGCGCTCGCGGTCGACGGTGCCGGCCAGCGACAGTCCGACGCCGCGCACCTCGTCGCCGGAACGGCCGAGGCCGGCCAGCATCGTCGCCAGGTGCTCGGCGACGACGGGCATGAGCACGTCCGGGCCGAGGCCGACCTCCTGGTCGTGGCTGGCCGAGGCCAGCTCCGTGCCGTCCAGGGAGGCCACCGACATCTGCGAGCGACTGCGCCCGACGGCCACCGCGAGCACCAGGCCGGCGTCGTGGTCGAGCACCAGCGTCGAGGCGGGACGCCCGCCGGTGGCGGACTCCTCCTCCCCCTCCAGCACCAGCCCGGCGTCGGCCAGGGACGCGAGCCGGGCGCTCACCGCCGTACGGGACAGTCCGGTGACCCTGCCCAGCTCGCCGCGCGTGGTCGCCCGGCCCGACCGGATCAGGTCGAGGAGGTCGCCGGCGGTGGCGCCGGGCGCCAGCAGCGGCGGGGTGGTCGCGGGGACGGGCCGGGAGGCGGACATGGTGCTGGGCATTCAAGCACTTCCCACTTCGGCACAACAAAAACCGAAGTTCTGTTGCTGATGTGCCTAACGGTCCGTACGGTGGTCTTCCATGAACGGACCTTCGGTCGGCACCCCCGTGGAGCCCTGTGACTTCACCGTCTTCGGCGGCACCGGCGACCTCGCGCTCCGCAAGCTGCTCCCCGCCCTCTACCTCCGCGACCGCGACGGGCAGCTGCCCGACGGGTTCCGGATCATCGGCGTCTCCCGCGCCGACGTCGACGACGACGGCTACCGCGCGATGGTCGAGGGGGCGCTCGCCGAGCACGTCGCCCACGACGAGCTCGCGGACGACGTCGTACGCCGCCTCCTCGGCCGCCTCCACCACGTCACCCTCGACGTCGAGGACGTCGGCGCCTGGCACCGGCTGCACGACCGGCTCAAGGACGGCGCCGCCGGCGAGGACGTGATCCGGGTGTTCTACCTCGCGGTCGCGCCCGCCCTCTTCGGCCCGATCTGCGAGCACCTCGACCAGGTCGGCCTGGCCACCGACCGCTCCCGCGTCGTGCTGGAGAAGCCGATCGGGACCGACCTCGCCACCGCCGAGACGATCAACGAGGCCGTCGGCCGCGTCTTCGACGAGTCGCACATCTTCCGCATCGACCACTACCTCGGCAAGGAGAGCGTCCAGAACCTCCTGGTCACGCGCTTCGCCAACACCTTCCTCGAGCCGCTGTGGAACAGCCACTGGGTCGACCACGTGCAGATCACCGTCTCGGAGGCGCTCGGCGTCGGCGAGCGGGGCTCCTACTACGACCGCTCGGGCGCGCTGCGCGACATGGTGCAGAACCACCTCCTCCAGCTGGTCTGCCTCGTCGCGATGGAGCCGCCGACGTACGTCGACCGCGAGACCGTGCGCGACGAGAAGCTCAAGGTCCTCCAGGCCCTGCGCCCGCTGACCCCCGAGCTCGTCGACCGCGACGTCGTCGCCGGCCAGTACGCCGCCGGCCTGAGCGGCGGGGTGCTGGCACCCTCGTACGCCGACGAGGTCGGCCACGAGAGCAGCACCGAGACCTTCGTCGCCCTCAAGACCGAGGTGCAGAACTGGCGCTGGGCCGGGGTGCCGTTCTACCTCCGGACAGGCAAGCGGATGTCCGAGCGGGTCTCGGAGATCGTGGTGGTCTTCAAGGAGCCGCCGCACCCGATGTTTCCGCACAGCGAGGGCCCCACCGAGCCCAACCGGCTGCACATCCGCGTCCAGCCCGACGAGGGCATGCGGCTGCACATGACCGCCAAGGAGCCCGGCCCCGGCGGCATCCGGCTGCGCCCGGTCTCGCTGGACCTGAGCTACGCCGCGGCCTTCGGCGGCCGCTCCCCCGACGCCTACGAGCGGCTCCTCATGGACGTCGTCCGCGGCAACACCACGCTGTTCATGCGCCGCGACGAGGTCGAGGCGGCATGGGCGTGGGTGACCCCCATCCTCGACCGCTGGTCCCGACCGTCGCACCGCCCGCGGCGCTACCCGGCCGGCACGCACGGACCCGTCGCCGCCGTCACGCTCCTCGAGCGCGACGGCCGATCCTGGCAGGAGACCGAATGAGCACCCAGAGCATCCACCCCGTCGTCGCAGAGGTCACCCAGCGGATCGCGCAACGCAGCGCGGCCACCCGCGCGGCCTATCTCGCGCGCATCGACGCCGCCGCTGACAAGGGCCCGGCCCGCGGCCGGTTGGCCTGCGCCAACCTGGCCCACGGCTTCGCCGCCTCCGAGGAGCCGGTCCGCTCCGGCCTGCGCTCGGGCCGCAAGCCCAACGTGGCCATCGTGTCGTCGTACAACGACATGCTCTCGGCCCACCAGCCCTTCCGGGACGTCCCGGAGGTGCTCAAGAAGTCGATCGTCCGGGCCGGCGGCCTGGCGCAGTTCGCCGGCGGCGTGCCCGCCATGTGCGACGGCATCACCCAGGGCCGCGCCGGCATGGAGCTGTCGCTCTTCAGCCGCGACCTGATCGCGATGTCGACCGCGGTCGCCCTCTCGCACGACATGTTCGACGCCACGATGATGCTCGGCGTCTGCGACAAGATCGTGCCCGGCCTGCTGATCGGGGCGCTGTCCTTCGGCCACCTGCCCACCGTCTTCGTCCCGGCCGGGCCGATGACCTCGGGCCTGCCCAACGGCGAGAAGGCGCGGGTGCGCCAGCTGTACGCCGAGGGCAAGGTGGGCCGCGAGGAGCTGCTCGAGGCCGAGTCGCAGTCCTACCACTCGAAGGGCACGTGCACCTTCTACGGCACCGCCAACAGCAACCAGATGCTGATGGAGGTGATGGGCCTGCACCTGCCCGACGCGACCTTCGTCAACCCGGGCACCCCGCTGCGTGCCGCCCTGGACCGCGCCGCCGGCGAGCGTGCGGTCGCGATCACCGCCGCGGGCGGCGAGCCGACCCCGGTCGGCCACCTCGTCGACGAGAAGGCGATCGTCAACGCCTGCGTCGCGCTGCTCGCCACGGGCGGCTCCACCAACCACACGATGCACCTGGTCGCCATGGCGGCGGCCGCGGGCATCACGCTGACGTGGGACGACCTGTCGGACCTCTCCGCTGCCGTCCCGCTGCTGACCCGGATCTATCCCAACGGCACCGCGGACATCAACCACTTCGTGGCCGCGGGTGGAACGCCGTTCCTCCTCCACACCCTGCTCAAGCACGGCTACCTCCACGACGACGTGCTCACCGTGTCGGGCCGGGGCCTGTGGCGGCACACCCGCGAGGCCCGGCTCGACGGCGACGCCGTCGTCTGGGAGGAGGGCCCCAAGTCCTCGCTCGACACGTCGGTGCTGCGTGCCGCCGACGACCCGTTCGCCCCCGACGGCGGGCTGCGGATGCTGTCCGGCCGCCTCGGCCGCGCGGTCGTCAAGACCTCCGCGGTCAAGCCCGAGCACCGGGTCGTGACCGCCCCGGCGATGGTCTTCGACGACCAGGCGGACTTCCTTGCGGCCTTCGCCGAGGGCCGGCTGGACGGGCGCGACCTCGTCGCGGTGGTCCGCTACCAGGGTCCGGCCGCCAACGGCATGCCCGAGCTGCACAAGCTGATGCCCGCCCTCGGCGTGCTCCAGGACCGCGGACAGAAGGTCGCGATCGTCACCGACGGCCGGATGTCGGGTGCGTCCGGCAAGGTGCCCGCGGCCATCCACGTCACCCCCGAGGCCGCCCTGGGTGGTCCGCTCGCCCGGGTGCGCGAGGGCGACCTGGTCACCGTGGACGCCGAGACCGGCCTGCTCGAGGTCGACGTCGCCGACGCCGACTTCGACCGCCGCGAGGCCACCGGTCGCGCCCCGCACGACGTCGAGTGGGCCGGCACCGGCCGCGAGCTCTTCTCCGGCTTCCGGGCCATCGTCGGCACCGCCGAGACCGGCGCCAGCGTCATCCGTCCCCTGCCCGCCCCCACCGAGGAGGCCCCCCTTGCCCAGCACGTCTGAGTCCCTGCTGTCCGTCGTCCCCGTGGTGCCGGTCGTCGTCATCGACGACCTCGCCCACGCGGTGCCCGTCGCGCGGGCGCTGGTCGCCGGCGGCCTCCCGGTCATCGAGCTGACCCTGCGGACCCCGGTGGCCCTCGACGCCATCGCGGCCATCGCCGCCGAGGTGCCCGAGATCCTGGTCGGCGCCGGCACCATCGTGACGCCCGGCCAGGTCAAGCAGGCCGCGGACGCCGGCGCGCAGTTCCTCGTGTCCCCCGGCTCGACGCCGACCCTGCTCGCCGCGATGGGTGACTCCGGCCTCCCGTTCCTGCCGGGCACGGCGACGGTCTCGGAGGCGCTGGCCGTCCTCGAGGCGGGCCACACCGAGATGAAGTTCTTCCCGGCCGAGGCGTCCGGCGGCGCGGCGTACCTGAAGTCGATCGCCTCCCCGCTGCCGGCCGCGCGCTTCTGCCCGACCGGCGGGATCACCGCCGCCTCGGCGCCGGCCTACCTCGCGCTACCCAACGTCGGCTGCGTCGGCGGCTCGTGGCTCACCCCCGCCGACGCGCTGGCGACCGGCGACTGGGACCGGGTCCGCGCGCTGGCCGCGGAGGCCGCGGCGCTGGGCTGAGGCGGTCCGGACCGCGGCCCAGGCTCAGGCCCAGACGCCGCTGGCCCCGCGCCGGTGGCAGCCGACGAGGTGGTCGTCGACGAGGCCGACGGCCTCCATCAGGGCATACATCGTCGTCGGGCCGACGTGGGCGAAGCCGGCCTTCTTGAGCGCCTTGCTCAGCGCGACCGACTCGGGCGAGGTGGTCGCCATCTCCCCGGTCCGCTCCGGCTCGGGTGTCGCGTCGGGGCGGAAGGACCAGATGAACGCCTCGAGGCCGCCCTGCTCGCGCAGCGTCACGGTGGCCCGGGCGTTGGCGACCGCCGCCTCTATCTTGCGGCGGTTGCGCACGATCCGCGGCTCGGCCATGAGCCGCTCGATGTCGACCTCGTCGTACGTCGCGACGACGTCGGCGTCGAAGCCGGCGAAGACCTCGCGGAACGCCTCGCGCTTGTTGAGGATGGTCAGCCAGGAGAGGCCGGACTGGAACGCCTCCAGCGTCAGCCGCTCGAGGTGGGCCGCCTCACCGCTGACCCGCAGGCCCCACTCGGTGTCGTGGTAGGCCCGGTTGACCGGGTCGCCGGCCGCCCAGGGGCAGCGCGCGAGGCCATCGTCGCCGATCACGGGTGCGCTCATGGCGTCATCCTCGCGCACGCCACCGACACCGGGCGCGCTGCGACCTGCGGTCGTGGGTGCCGCAGGTCGCAGGTCGGATCAGGAGCGGTACTCGGGGTTCTCGAAGTCGAACCGCGAACCGGCTTCCCACGCGGTGCGGCTGTTGCCGCCCACCGGGAAGCCACCGCCGAGGAGCCGGGCGGTGTGCATGAGGTTCCACGTCATGAAGGTCGTGTTGCGGTTGGTGAAGTCGTTCTCCGGCCCGCCGCTGCCCTCGTCGAGGTACGACGGACCCGGTCCGGCCTCGCCGATCCACCCCGCGTCGGCGTTGGGCGCGATGGTGCAGCCGAGGTGCTGGAGGCTGTAGAGCAGGTTGCTCGCGCAGTGCTTGATGCCGTCCTCGTTGCCCGTGATGAGGCAGCCGCCGACCTTGCCGTAGTAGACGTACTGGCCGCGGTCGTTGAGCTCGCCGGACATCGCGTAGAGCCGCTCGACGACGCGCTTGGTGACGCTGGAGTTGTCGCCGAGCCAGATCGGACCGGCCAGGACGATGATGTCGGCGGCGCGCACCGTCTCCCAGATCGCCGGCCAGTCGTCACGGGCCGCGCCGTGCTCGGTCATGTCGGGGTAGACGCCGGGCGCGATGTCGTGGTCGACGGCACGGACGACGTCGACGTGCACGCCGTGCTTGCGCATGATCGCGGCACTCGCCTCGATCAGGCCGTCGGTGTGGCTGAGGTCCGGGCTCGGCTTGAGGGTGCCGTTGAGGAAGACCGCCCGGAGGCCGTCGAACTCGAGGTCGCGGGACGCGTCGGATCGCTGGTCGCTCATGCTCCGAGCCTGCCCGGTGTGCCCAAGCGGGTAGGTTCGTCAGCGTGATCGAGCTGACCGAGGGCCAGGAGCTCAGCCTCTCCACCGACGAGGGCGCGCCCCTCACCCGCCTGCAGATGGCCGTCGGCTGGGAGCACACCCACACGGCCGGCTTCGCGGGCTCGGGCTCGGCACCGGTCGACCTCGACGCCTCGGCCGTGCAGTTCGCCGACGGTGCGCTCTTCGACCTCGCGTTCTTCAACCACCTGTTCACCCGCGACGGGTCGGTCGTCCACCTCGGTGACAACACCACCGGCAAGGGCGAGGGCGACGACGAGGTGCTCACCGTCGACCTGTCGAAGGTCTACGGCAAGGTGGACTCGATCGTGTTCCTGGTCAGCAGCTACCAGGGCCACAGCCTCGAGTTCATCCGCAACGCCTACTGCCGCCTCGTCGACGACGCGGGCACCGAGCTGGCCCGCTTCACCCTCACCCTCGGCGTGCGCGAGACCGGGCTGGTGATGGCCGCCCTCCGTCGCGAGGGCGACGGCTGGAAGCTCCAGGCGATCGGGACCGGCATCGCGCTCAAGACGCCGACCGACGACATCGCCGCCCTGCTGCCCTTCGCCTGAGGCACTCGGCGTACGACGTCAGCCGCGCTCGCGCAGCCGGGCGTTCGGCAGGGCGGGGGCCGGGATCGGCGGCAGGTGGTCGCCCACGACCACGCCGTACCGTCCGGGCCGCACGTGCTGGCTGTCGTCGACGCCGTCGACCTGCGCCTGCCACTCCTCGCGGAAGGCGACGACCTCATCGTGGGTGCGGCCCACGAAGTTCCACCACATGACGATGGACTCCCCGAACGGCGGGCCGCCGAGCAGCAGCGCCCGCACGTCCTCGTGGGCCTCGACGGTGAGCCTGTCGCGCCCGGGAGCGGCGTAGACGAGCTCGCCGGGCTTGCCCTCCTGGCCGTCGACGGTGGCCACTCCGCGGTCGAGGAGCAGGCCGTGCTCGAAGGTCCCGTCGACGTCCGGGACCACCGTGGTGCCGGCGGCGAGCAGCAGCTCCGCGCCGAGGAGCGGCGTGTGGGTCGAGACCGGCGACGTGACCCCGAGCAGCGAGCCGAGGAAGACCCGCGCCTCCCACCCGTCACCGGTGACCGGGTCCGGGGCGTGGTGCTCGAAGGCCGGCTCGACGTCGCGCGACTCCCCCGGCAGGGCCACCCACAGCTGGGCGCCGTGCAGCTCGGTGGTGCCGGCCGTGGACACCTCCGAGTGGCTGATCCCCCGGCCGGCGGTCATCAGGTTGACCTCGCCCGGGCGGACCATCGCGTGGTGGCCCGCCGAGTCGCGGTGCTCGATCTCGCCGGTGAAGAGCCAGCTCACCGTCTGGAGCCCGGTGTGCGGGTGCGGGGCGACCGACATGCCGCCGGTGTCGGCGACCCGGTCGGGGCCGTAGTGGTCGACGAAGCACCACGCGCCGATGAGCGAGCGACCGCGCTGCGGCAGCGTGCGGCGTACGGTCATCGCCCGCGGCCCCCCGAGCGGGACCTCCCGCGGCGCCAGCACCTCGACACCGCAGGCGGTGTCCCCGGCCGCCAGGGCCAGCTCGTCGGGGTCGCGCTCGGGGTTGGTCATGTCGTCCTCAGGCCAGGTGGTGCGGCTCGTCGGTGCGCTGGGACCCGGTGCCCTGGTCGGGCGAACCGTGGCCGTCCCCGCCGTCGGTGCCCGGTCGGTCGAGGCGCACCACCACGGACTTGGAGACGGGGGTGTTGCTCTTCTCCGCGGTCGAGTCGAGGGGCACCAGCGGGTTGGTCTCCGGGTAGTAGGCGGCGGCGCAGCCGCGCGGCTGGTCGTAGGACACGATGCGGAAGGACCGCGCCACCCGCTCGCTGCCGTCGCGCCACTCGCTCACCAGGTCGATGACGTCGCCGTCGACGAAGCCGAGCTCGCGGACGTCCTCGGGGTTGACGAACACCACGCGGCGCCCGCCCTTGACGCCGCGGTAGCGGTCGTCGAGGCCGTAGATCGTGGTGTTGAACTGGTCGTGCGAGCGCAGCGTCTGCAGCAGCAGCCGGCCGCGGGGCACGTCGAGAACCTCGAGCGGGGTGGCCGTCATGACGGCGCGCCGGCTCTCGGTCTCGAAGACGCGGTTGTCACGGGGCGGGTGCGGCAGCACGAAGCCGCCGGGCTGGTCGACCTTCTCGTCGTACGACGCGCAGCCGGGCACGACGCGGGCGATCCGGCGGCGGATCTCGGTGTAGTCGGACCGGAAGTCCGCCCACGGGACCGGCGAGTCCTCGCCGAGGGTGGCCAGCGCCATCGAGCAGACGATGTCGACCTCGGAGCGCAGGTGCTCCGACGGCGGGTCGAGCGGACCGCGCGAGGCGTGCACGGCCGACATGGAGTCCTCGACGGTGACCCGCTGGGCGCGGCCGCCCGTCATGTCCTTCTCGCTGCGGCCCAGGGCCGGGAGGATCAGCGCCTCGCCGCCGTGGACGACGTGCGAGCGGTTGAGCTTGGTGGACACGTGGACCGTGAGGGCGGCGTTGCGCATCGCGGCCTCGGTCGCCTCGGTGTCGGGGGCAGCGGCCACGAAGTTGCCGCCCATCGCGAAGAACACCCGGGCCTTGCCGTCGCGCAGGGCCCGGATGGAGTCCACGGTGTCGTGGCCGTGCTCGCGGGGCGGGTCGAAGCCGAACTCGTCGCGGATCGCGTCGAGGAAGTGGTCCGGCACCCGCTCCCAGATGCCCATGGTCCGGTCGCCCTGGACGTTGGAGTGGCCGCGGACGGGGCACAGCCCGGCGCCCGGCTTGCCGATGTTGCCCTGCATCAGGGCGACGTTGACGATCTCCTTGATGGTGGCCACCGAGTTGTGGTGCTGGGTGATGCCCATCGCCCAGCAGGTGATCGTCGCCGGGGAGTCCGCGAACATGCGGGCCGCCTCGGTGATCTGCTCCCGGGTGAGGCCCGTGGCGGCCTCCACCTTGGTCCAGTCGAGCTGCGCGACGTGCGCGGCGTACGCGTCGAAGCCGGTGACGTACTCGTCGATGAAGTCGCGGTCGATCGCGTCCCACTCGAGGAGCAGCGCGCCGATCGCCTGGAAGAGGGCCATGTCGCCGTTGAGGCGGACGGGCAGGTGCAGGTCGGCGAGCGCGGTGCCGACGGCCACCCCCTTCGGGGTCTGCGGGTTCTTGAAGCGGACCAGCCCGGCCTCCTCGAGCGGGTTGACCGAGATGATCTTCGCGCCGTTCTGCTTGGCGATCTCGAGGGCGGACAGCATCCGCGGGTGGTTGGTGCCCGGGTTCTGACCCACCACGACGAGGAGCTTGGCCTGGTGGATGTCCTCGAGGCTGACCGAGCCCTTGCCGATGCCGATCGTGTCGACGAGCGCGGAGCCCGACGACTCGTGGCACATGTTGGAGCAGTCGGGGAGGTTGTTGGTCCCGAAGGCCCGCACGAAGAGCTGGTAGACGAACGCGGCCTCGTTGGAGGTCTTGCCCGACGTGTAGAAGATCGCCTGGTCGGGGTCGTCGAGACGCCGCAGGTGCCCGGCGATGGTGGCGTGGGCGTCGTCCCACGAGATCGGCGTGTAGTGGGTGGCGCCGGGTCGCAGGACCATCGGCTCGGTGAGCCGGCCCTGCTTGCCCAGCCAGAACTCGGTGCGCCCGGCCAGGTCCTCCACGGAGTGGGTCGCGAAGAACTCCCGGTCCAGCAGCTGGCGGGTGGCCTCCTCGGCGACCGCCTTGGCGCCGTTCTCGCAGAACTCCGCGGGGTGCCGGTGGCCGGCGTCCGGGTCGGGCCAGGCGCAGCCCTGGCAGTCGAAGCCCCCGACCTGGTTGAGCCGGGGCAGCGTCGCCGCCGTGCGGCGTACGCCCATCTGGCCGATCGCGCGGCGCATGGCCACGGCGACGGCCGTGACCCCGGCAGCGGCGTGGGCCGTCGACTCGACCTCGACCTCCGTCTCGTCGATGTCGCGGGTCGGCACCTGGCGGGCCTCGTTGCGCAGTCGGGCGGGCACGTCTCGCAGCTGGGATAGGAGGGTCACGGCCCCATCCTGCCTCGCGGGTGGTGCGACGCACACCGCCCGGAGGGGTCCTGTCGGGGCGGCGTCCGTGCCGCCGCCCCGCCCCCGTGACGAACGTCGCGTCCGGGAATGCGGGGTGCGGGGCACCGGTTGGGCCCCTCGTGACCGACCTCTTCTCGCCCCTGGACCTCGGTGCCGTCACGGCCCGCAACCGCGTCTTCATGGCCCCGCTCACCCGGCAGCGCGCGGAGCAGCCCGGCGACCTGCCGTCGCGGCACGCCATCGACTACTACCGCCAGCGCGCCAGCGCGGGCCTGGTCATCAGCGAGGGCACCCAGATCACCCCGGAGGGCAAGGGGTACGCCGACACCCCCGGCATCCACAGCCCCGAGCAGGTCGCCGGGTGGCGTGAGGTCACCGACGCCGTGCACGCCGAGGGCGGGCTCATCGCCGCCCAGCTGTGGCACACCGGCCGGGTCGATCACGAGTCGCTGCACGACGGCGCCCTGCCCGTGTCGGCGACCGACAAGCCGTTCCGCTCACGCACGAGCCTCGTCGACCCCGACGGCGCCGTGTTCCGGGCCGACTGCCCGACGCCGCGCGCGCTGGCGACCGACGAGCTCCCCCGGCTCGTCGAGGACTACGCCGCCGCCACCCGCAACGCCCGCGACGCCGGCTTCGACCTGGTCGAGATCCACGGCGCCCACGGCTACCTGCTGCACCAGTTCCTGAGCTCCACCGTCAACGACCGCACCGACGGCTGGGGCGGCGACCTCGCCGGCCGGCTGCGGCTGCCGCTGGCCGTCGTGGACGCGGTCGCGGACGCGTGGGCGCCGGACCGGGTCGGCATCCGCATCTCCCCGACCGGGGCCTTCAACGGCCTCGAGGACCCGGACGGCGACGTCACCGGGCTCGCCCTGGCCCGCGAGCTGTCGTCGCGGGGGCTCGCCTTCCTGCACCTCTCCGAGCCCGACTGGGCCGGCGGGGTGCCGCTCACCGACGCGTTCCGCGACGAGCTGCGCGCGTCGTACGACGGCGTCATCGTCGGGGCCGGTGCCTACGACAAGGACAAGGCCGAGCAGATGCTGCAGCGCGGCTGGATCGACGCCGCGGCCTTCGGCCGCACGTTCATCGCCAACCCCGACCTCCCGCGCCGGCTCGAGGAGTCGCTGCCGCTCAACGAGCAGGACCGGTCGACCTTCTACGGCGGTGGCGCGGCCGGGTACGTCGACTACCCGGCGTACGCGGGCGCCTGAGCGCTTATTGCGTCGCGCGCCGTCGGCGCGGGCGCCTAGGCTGATCGTCCGATGCAGGACTTCCCACCCCGGATCGCGACGTTCTTCTCGGGCACGAGCGACGCACCCACCCCGGACCCCGACACCCGATCACCTGCGGCGTTCCTGCGATGGATGCTGCGCCAGCAGTGGCAGGTCATCGCCTTGGCGTCGCTGGCCTGCCTGCTGTGGCTGATGCCGCTGACCTTCGGCCCCTACATCTTCGGCCGGGCCGTCGACGACGGCATCCTCGGCGGCTCGACCGCCGACCTGCTGACCTGGGCCGGTGTGATGCTGGGCGTGGTCATCGTCGGCGGCGTCTTCGGCGTCGTCTTCCACACGCTGGTCGTGCGGAGCTGGCTCATCAGCTTGTACGGCACGACCCAGATGGTGACGCGCAAGATCGCCCAGATGGGCCACGTGCTGCCGCGCCGCTCGCCGACCGGGGAGGTGCTCAGCGTCGCGTCGAGCGACTCCGACGAGTTCGGTGCGCTGACCGAGATCCTGGCGCGGTCGGCGGCGCAGCTCGTCTCCTACCTGACCGTCGCGGCCATCGTGCTGTCGATGTCGTGGCAGCTCGGCGTGCTCGTGCTGGTCGCGGCACCGGTGCTCCTCGGCGCCGCCCTGCCGCTGCTCCGGCCGCTGCACCGCCGCCAGCAGACCGAGCGCAGCCGCAACTCCGAGCTGACGTCGATGGCCACCGACATCGTGGCCGGGCTGCGCATCCTCCGCGGCATCGGCGGTGAGGAGACCTTCGGTCGCAACTACGCCGTCCAGTCCCAGTCGGCCAGGCGGGCCGGCGTCTCGTCGGGCATCTGGCAGGCGGCCGTCGAGGCCGTCGGGGTCCTGCTCTCCGGCGTCTTCCTGGTCAGCCTCGTCTGGCTCGGCACCCGGCAGGTCAACGCCGGTGAGCTCAGCGTCGGCCAGCTGGTGAGCTTCCTGGGCTACGGGCTCTTCATGGTCGGCCCCATCCGCACGTTCTTCGAGCTCGCCCAGAAGTCCACGCGTGCCCTGGTGAGCGCCCGCCGGGCGATCGCGATCTTCGAGCAGCGCCCGCCGTGGCGCGAGCCCGCCGACCCGGTCCCGCTCGACGGCGGCGCCGAGATCGTCGACGACCTCAGCGGCTTCACGGCCCGCCCCGGCCTGCTGACCGTCGTCGTCAGTGCGGTGCCCGAGCAGAGCGCGGCGCTGGCCGACCGGCTCGGGCGCTACCTGCCGCCCGACACCGACCCGATCGGCGAGGACGACGCCGACGGGCTCAAGGGTCGTGCGGCCCGCCGGGCCCGGGCCGACCGCGAGCGCCGTCGCGCCCGCATCGCCGCGCGCGACGAGGAGACCGCGACCTGGGCGTGGGGCGTGCGGCTGGGTGGCGTCGACCTGTCGGCGGCGCGCCTCGACGACGTACGCCGCCAGGTGCTGGTCAGCGACACCGGCAGCGGCCTGTTCGCCGGCACCCTCCAGGACGCCATCGACCCGCACGGCCGGTTGACCCGCGAGCAGGCCGAGGAGGCGCTGCGCGTCGCCAACGCCGAGGACGTCTACGACGCGCTGCCCGAGGGCTGGCAGGGACAGCTCGACGAGCGCGGTCGCGGGCTCTCCGGCGGCCAGCGCCAGCGCGTGGTGCTCGCCCGTGCCCTCGCCGTCGACGCGCCGGTCCTCGTCCTGGTCGAGCCCACGTCCGCCGTCGACGCCCACACCGAGGCCCGCATCGCCGCGCGGGTGAGCGACCTGCGCCGGGGGCGCACGACCGTCGTCTGCACGGTGTCGCCGCTGTGGCTGCACCACGCCGACCGGGTCGTCCTGCTCCGGGACGGGATCGTGGTCGCCGACGGCGAGCACGCCGACCTGCTCGAGCACGATGCCGACTACCGCAGCGTCGTGGTCCGCTCGCTCGACCACCACGACGAGCTCGGCGAAGGGGTCCCGCGATGACCGACCTGCTGGCGACCTCGCCCGACACCTGGCGCGACCGGACCCTCGACCCGCCCGTGATCCCGCCCGAGCTGCACCCGCCCGTCGACGCGTCGCCGACGGAGCGCAACCGGGCACTGTGGGCGCGCCACGACCTGCGACGACAACGGGCCGAGGACGTCTACGACGCCTCTCGTAACCCCGTGCGGGGGTGGCCGGTGTCCGGCAACCGCGCCGTGCTCGCGTTCTTCCGCGACCTGCTGACCAGCCGCAAGGGCATGTTCGCCGCGCTCGTGGCCTTCAACGCGCTCGCCGCCGCCACCGGACTGGTGGTGCCCCGCCTGCTGGGCGAGCTGGTCAACACCACGGTCGACGGTGGCGGCCTGCCGCTCGACACGCTCGCGCTGGCCATCGTCGGGGTGGTGCTGCTCCAGGCGGCGTTCACGTTCATCGCGCAGCGCACCTCGACGATCTTCGGCCAGGACCTGCTCTCGACGGCCCGCGAGTACATCGTGCGCACGATCCTGCGGCTGCCGCTCGGGGCGGTCGAGAGCGCCAGCACCGGCGACCTCGTCACCCGCGTCACCCGCGACGTCGGCACGATGAGCCGCTCGGTCCAGTACGGCCTGCCGATGGCCATCATCTCGCTGCTGACGGTCGTCCTCTCGATCGGCGCGATGCTGCTCAACTCCGTCGTCCTCGCGGTGCCGGCGCTGCTCACCTTCGCCACCTCGGCCCCCGCCGTGCGCCGCTACCTGCGGCGCGCACCCAAGGGCTACATCACCGAGGGCGCGACCTACTCCCGCATCAACACCACGCTCACCGAGACCGTCGAGGGCGCCCGCACCCTCGAGGCCCTGGGCCTCTCGGGCGTGCGGGTCCGCGCCGGCGACGACGACATCGAGGTGTCGGCGCAGGCCGAGCGCTACGGCATGACGCTGCGCAACGTGCTGTTCACGGCGCTCAACTTCGCCTTCCAGACACCGCGGGTGATCACCCTGCTGGTCGGCGCCTACGCCTACACACGCGGGTGGGTCGACCTCGGCCAGATCACCGCCGCCGTCCTCTACGTCGAGGCGCTGGGCGACCCGCTCGACCGACTGATCGGCGAGGTCGACCGGCTGCAGGTCGGTGCCGCGTCGACGAGCCGGCTGCTCGGCATCGCCGAGGTCAGGCCCGACCGCGAGGCCGGCGACCGGCTGCCCGACGGCACCGACCTGGTCGGCGCCGACCTCCGCTTCGCCTACCGCGAGGGGCACGACGTGCTGCACGGCGTCGACCTGCGCCTCGGCGTCGGGGAGCGCCTGGCCATCGTGGGGCCGAGCGGCTCGGGCAAGTCGACCCTGGGTCGGCTGCTCTCGGGCATCAACCGGCCCCGGACCGGGTCGGCCAGCGTCGGCGGGGTCGAGCTGGTCGACCTGCCGCTGGAGGTGCTGCGCACCGAGGTCGCCCTCGTCACCCAGGAGCACCACGTCTTCATCGGCTCGGTGCGCGACAACATCGTGCTGGCCCGCGAGGGCTCCGACGACGACGCCGTGCGCGAGGCGCTGCGGGCCGTCGGCTCGCTGCTCTGGGTCGAGCGGCTGCCGCAGGGCCTCGACACCGTGATCGGCTCCGGCCGCTACTCCCTGACCCCGGCGCAGGCCCAGCAGGTCGCGCTGGCGCGGTTGATCATCGCCGACCCGCACACGCTGGTCCTCGACGAGGCGACCTCGCTCATCGACCCGCGGACCGCGCGCACCCTCGAGGGCTCGATGAACAACCTGCTCGAGGGTCGCACCGTGGTCGCGATCGCCCACCGGCTGCACACGGCCCACGACGCCGACCGCATCGCGGTGGTGATCGACGGCCGCATCGTCGAGCTCGGCAGCCACCACGAGCTCGTCGAGCTCGACGGTGAGTACGCCGCGCTCTGGCGCGCCTGGACGTCCTGACGCTCACCCACACTGCCAGGTGAACGACGCCTCCTCCGGGGGCGCGTCGTCACGGAGCAACCAGTGCAGCTGACCGACGTCACCCCACATCATGTCGGCGTTGTCCGATCCCACCTGGAGGAGCGACCGCCAGCGTGGCAGCGCAGCCGAGACCTCGGTCGAGCCCCACTCGAAGGGGACCCCGGCCAGGAGGCAGCGCAGCTGCTCGACCTCGTACTCGACCGGTGACTGCTGCGGCGTGGGGTGGCCGCCGACGAGGTGCTCGTCGTACCCGCTCCAGGGGAGGCTCGAGAGCGCGTCGCCGAGCGCTGACACGGCCGCCTCCGGCACCCCGTGCCGCTGCCATGCCTCCCCCACCCAGGCCAGCTCGAACGAGGGCCAGGTGAGGATGCGCGCCGGTGTGAGCCCGACGGCCGGATAGGCGTCGAGACCGGGCGGTGCCGGTGTGAGCAGGTCGGTGACCCGTTCGCGAGTGCTCAGGTCCGGCCGCAGGTGCAGCACCCGGGCGCCGTGCCGCGTCCCGGGGTCCCACGTGCCGACCGTCGTCGTGATGTCGTCGAGGTAGCGCCCGTCGTAGTAGAAGAAGGCCAGGGTGCCGACATCGGGCAGGGCGAGCTCGGGCAGCAGCCGGTCGACCGCCACCAGGTCGAGGGTCAGCACGTGTGACAGCGGTCCGTGCCCCTCCCAGACCGGCCAGCTGTTGAGCGGGAGCGTCGGCAGTCCTCCGAGCTGGGCGATGACGACCTCCCCCTCCTGCGCCTGCCGCAGCCTCAGCGCGGGTCGCAGCCATCCGAGGAACTCGGCAGCGGCGTCGACAGGGAGGTGTGTCATGGCGAGACGTCGGATCTCGGCCTCGCACTCGGGGGTCTGGTCGACGGAGGACTGCGGAGCCGGCTCGGGAGGCGCTGGCCGCCAGGGCGGGACCTCGGCAGGGTCCTCACCCGGGGCAGCGACGAAGCGGACGGTCTCCCCCCGGCCGTCGGGGTGTCTCAGCTCCAGCTCTGCATCGAGCGAGCCGTCGGGAGCGAGGCGCACGCCCGCCGTCGTGGCGCCATACCTGCCGCCCGGAAGCGGCTGCGATCGCGCGGAGGACTCCATGTGCTCACCCTGGCGCCGTCGCACGAGTGCCAGGACCGCCTCGTGGCGGGCCATCAGCTCGTCGTAGCGGTCTTCTCGCGCCTGGCGCGGCCCCCGTCGCATGGGGGGAGACTACGGCCGATCAGCTGTTGCTGTAGACCGCCGGCCCGCCGTCGGTGCCGTCCGCGTCGGGACCACGCCCCGCCCACGTCCAGGCGTAGGCCGGGTCCTCGACGGCGAGGCCGCCCTCGCCGAGGTCGAGCGGCGCGAAGGTGTCGACCATGACGGCGGACTCCTCGAAGTAGTCCGCGCCGAGCGACGCCTCGATGGCCGACGGCTGCGGGCCGTGGGCGTAGCCGCCGGGGTGCAGCGAGATCGAGCCGAGGTTGATGCCCGACCCCTTGCGCGCCTCGTAGTCGCCACCGACGTAGAACATGACCTCGTCGCTGTCGACGTTGGAGTGGTAGTAGGGCACCGGGATCGCCAGCTCGTGGTAGTCGACCTTGCGGGGCAGGAAGTTGCAGATCACGAAGTTCCACCCCTCGAAGACCTGGTGCACCGGCGGCGGCTGGTGCACCTTGCCGGTGATCGGCATGTAGTCGTCGATGTTGAACGTGTAGGGGTAGAGGCAGCCGTCCCAGCCGACGACGTCGAACGGGTGCGTCGCATACGTCATCCGGGTGCCGACGATGCCGGAGCTGGTGCGGTGCTTGACCAGCACGTCGACGTCGGTGACATCGCGGTGGCGCGCCACCAGCGCGTCGAGGTCGGTGGGGCCGTGCAGGTCGCGCTCGCAGTACGGCGCGTGCTCGAGGAGCTGCCCGAAGCGCGAGAGGTAGCGCTTGGGCGGGTGGATGTGGCTGTTGGCCTCGACGGCGTAGAGCCGGCTCGGTTCGGCGGGCACCCAGCGGTGGGTCGTCGCGCGCGGGATCACGACGTAGTCGCCGGTGCGGTAGGCGACGACGCCGAAGACGGTCTCGACGGTGCCGGTGCCGTGCTCGACGTAGACGCACTCGTCACCGATGGCGTTGCGGTAGAGCGGCGAGGGGTCGGTCCCGGTGAGGACGTAGGCGATCCGGACGTCGTTGTTGCCGAGGACCAGGCGGCGGCCCTCGACCGGGCAGGTGCCGGTCTCGAGGTCGTGCAGGCGCAGGTGGCGCGCCTTGAGCGGGTGGTTGGGCGTGCGCGACTGGTCGGAGAGCTCCCACGTCCGGCTGTCGACGAGCGCCGACGGCACGCCGTGGTGGTAGAGCAGGGACGAGTCGGAGGAGAAGCCCTCCTCGCCCATCAGCTCCTCGAAGTAGAGTCGGCCCTCGGGATCGCGGTGCTGGGTGTGCCGCTTCGGCGGGATGGATCCCGCGCTCCGGTAGTGCGCCATCGTCCACGTCCTGTCTGGGGAGAGCCGTCCGATAAACGGACGCGTTCGTCCGTTATGTGCGTGATGGCTAGGGTAGCCCCGTGCCCGTCTCCCAGCCAGCCCCGCTCCCGCCCGCCTGGTCCGGCCTGCTCGACGACGCCGCGATCTTCCCGCCCGGCGACGTCCCCCTCCACGACGCCACCGCGGCGCACGGCGAGCACCGCCGCGCCTGGTACGCCGACCTGCTCGGGTCGTTCGTGCTCCGGGACACCGACCTCCCGCTCGTGCGCGGGTTGCCCCACCCGCTGTCGGTCGTGGTCGCCGGAGGTGCGGGCCAGGTCGCCGGGCCCCTCGGCATCGCCGCCCGCCTCGGCCTGTCCGTCACCGGCCTGGAGATCGCGCTGCGCGACCCCGACGACCTCGCCGGCAACGCCCGGCGCGTCGTCGCCGCCGTCGACCACGCCCGCGGCGAGGGGCTCCTCGCCGACGACGTGACCGTCTTCGTCGAGCTGCCGCAGGTCGACCCGTCGTACGGCTGGGAGGCCGCGGCCGACGAGGTGGCGGCCGCGGAGCTGCGGATCAAGCTCCGCACCGGTGGCGTGGAGGCCCACCTCTTCCCCACCTCGGCCACGCTCGCCGCCTGGATCGACGCCGCGCTCGACCGCGAGGTGCCCTTCAAGTGCACCGCGGGCCTGCACCACGCCGTGCGGCACACCTCGGCCGAGGGCTTCGAGCAGCACGGCTTCCTCAACGTCCTGCTCGCCACGGTCCGCGCCTTCGACGGCGCCTCCCGCGACGACACCGTCGCGACCCTGGAGGAGCGCGACGCCACCCGGCTCGGGGTGAGCCTCGAGGAGGTCGCCCGGGCCCGCCGCTGGTTCACGTCGTTCGGCACCTGCTCGGTCGACGAGCCGCTCGCCGACCTCCTCTCCCTCGACCTCCTCCCCCACGACAGCACGGAGCCGCCGCGATGACCGAGACGACCACCACCTGGGTGGAGGGCGCCGCAGGCTCCCTCTTCGACCTCGACAACCTGCCGTACGGCGTCTTCTCCCTCCGCGACCGGGAGGGGGGTGGCGACGACCCCCGCGTGGGCGTCCGCATCGGTGACCACGTCCTCGACCTCGCCCCGGTCGCGCAGATCGGCGACCCCGCCTCCGCCCTCGCCGCCGCATGGCGGACCCCGAGCCTCAACGCCTTCATGGCGATGGGGCCCGAGCAGTGGGCGATCGCCCGGGAGTGGATCGTCGAGGTGCTCGGCCACGACGTGCACGAGGCCCGCACCGCCCCGCACGTGCACCCGCTCACCGCGGTGGAGCTGCACCTGCCGATCGACGTGGGCGACTACGTCGACTTCTACGCCTCCGAGCACCACGCCTCCAACGTCGGCCGGATCTTCCGCCCCGACCAGGAGCCGCTGCTCCCCAACTGGAAGCACCTGCCGGTCGGCTACCACGGGCGCTCCGGAACCATCGTCGCGTCGGACACCGACATCGTCCGCCCCTGCGGGCAGCGGAAGGCGCCGACGGAGGACACCCCGACGTACGGGCCCAGCCGTCGCCTCGACATCGAGGCCGAGCTCGGCTTCGTGGTCGGCACGCCGACGCGGCTCGGCGAGCGGGTGTCGACCGCCGACTTCGCCGCCCACACCTTCGGCGTGGTCGGTCTCAACGACTGGTCCGCGCGCGACGTGCAGGCCTGGGAGTACGTCCCCCTCGGCCCGTTCCTCGGCAAGTCGTTCGCCACCTCCATCAGCCACTGGGTGACCCCGCTGGCCGCTCTGGACGCCGCCTGGACGGACCTGCCCGGCCAGGACCCCGAGCCGCTGGACTACCTGCGCGTGGACGGCCCGGCGGGCCTCGACATCACAGTCGAGGTGGTCCTCGACGGCGAGGTCGTCTCCCGCCCGCCCTACGCCGCCATGTACTGGTCGCCCGCCCAGATGCTCGCCCACACCACGGTCAACGGCGCCACCGTGCGCACCGGCGACCTGTGGGCCTCGGGCACCATCTCGGGCCCCGACGCGGACCAGCGCGGCTCCCTGCTCGAGCTCAGCTGGGGTGGCAAGGAGCCGTTCACGGCCGGTGGTCGGGAGCGCACGTTCCTCGAGGACGGTGACGAGGTCACCCTGCGCTACACGGCGCCCGGTACGTCGGGTCGGCGGATCGCGCTCGGCGAGGTCACGGGACGGATCGTCCCGGCCCGCTGAGCCCCTCGACCGCTCCGGCGCCAGACAGTATCGAGTGGCCGCTCAGGACGGCTGAGGGTTGCGGGCCGGGGCTCAGTCGTGTGCGGTGCCGGCGTAGGAGACCCGCCACCCGTAGTCGGTGTCGGCGGGCTCCACGATCGCGTAACGGGTCACCTCCGGCGCGGCCTCGAAGGCGATCTCGCAGTCCTGGGTGCCCTCGCCGTTGTCACGGCAGCCGGCGATCTCGCCCCCACGGCCGTCGGCGAAGCCGACCAGCAGGTCCCACTCCGCGTCGTCGACGACCGCGGGGTCCAGCAGGCTGCCCCGGTCGCGGGCGGCGGCGGCCGCGAGAACGGCGTCCAGCGTCGACTCAGGCGAGTAGGCCCGCACCTCGGCCCCGGGGAGTGCCAGGGCGCGGCACTCCACGAGGGTCACGTCGCACCGCACCGGCAGCGGGGGCAGGTCGCCGTCGGGCAGCAGCACCGCGACCAGCGTCCGGTCGTCCTCCCACGCCCAGGTCCCCACCGCGAAGCCTCCGCCCTCGGGTGCGCGCAGCACGACCTCGTCGCCGCCCGCGACCGGCAGGGTGGTGAGCGTGTCGACCGCGGAGACCTCGCCGCCGAGGGTGCCGGGCGGCGAGAACAGCAGCCAGGTGCCTCCCGGGCTGATCCCCAGGTCGTCGTACCTCGGGATCGCGGCGGTGCGCTCGAGACGGCCGTCGGTCGAGAGGTCGGCGAGGTAGGGCTCGACGCTCTGCGGGTCGGAGTCCATGCCGTCGACGACGAGCAGGCCGGCGGGCGTTGCGGCCAGGACCTGCTGGTCGGGCGCCGTCTCGGCGAGGTCGATGACCGTGCGCTGGTCGCCGACCTGCGCGCGCCACACCAGGCTGGTGCGGCGGCCCTGCACGACGACGTCGCCGTCGTCGGTCACCGCGCGGACCCGGATCGGGACGCCGTCCTCGGTGCGCGGCAGGTCGATCGGTGCCTGCCCGAAGCCCTCGCCGGCCGGCTGGGTGTCGAAGCCGCTCAGTCGGGCCTTCCCGTCGCTCACGTCGACGAGGGCCACGAACCCGCCTCCGGGGGAGATCACCGGGGGCTGCTCGAGCTCGGCGCCGATGGGGCCGGGATCGAGGCCGGGGCCGCCCGACCACCACGAGCCGTCCCGCGCGTGCGCGATCCAGACGTCGTCGCGGAACTCCACGGAGTCGAACTCGCCCGGCACCCGCTCCCCGTCGACGGTGAGCCGGCCGTCGATGACGAAGGGCACGGTCGGCGGGGCCTCGGAGACTGAGTCGTCGTCCGCCGGCGCGGTCGTGGTCGGCGTGCCGGTCGAGCGCGCCGCCGGCTCCGGCTCGTCGTCGCCATGCTGGCTGACCACCAGCACCGGGATGCCGACCGCCAGCGCGGCCGCGACCGCCACCAGCAGCGGAGCGCGCAGCCGCGAGGAGGGTCGTGGGCGGTCGGCGTGCTCGTCGTACGGGTCCATCCGAGATCTCCCTCGCGTGTCTTCACCCGTACGACGCACCGGGGGCGCGATTCGTTGCCGCGGCCGCGGCCGGCATCCTGGGCGTCCACATGTCCAGGGAAGGACCGTGACGCCCACGCAGGTGGCGAGCGGCTGGACGCCGTGTCACCGACGTCCCTGCCGAGTACGGCTAGCGTGGGGACGTGAGGCAACTCGGCCAGTACCCGCCACCCCGGCACACGATCGCGCACCTGTCCGACCCGCACCTGCTGGCCGGCGGCCGGCTCCAGTACGGCGCCGTCGACACCGAGGCCGGGCTGGCCCGCGCCCTGGAGCGGCTCGCCGCCGTGGACCCGGCCCCGCAGGCGCTGGTCCTCACCGGCGACCTGGCCGACCGGGCCGAGCCCGCGGCGTACGCACGCCTGCGCGAGCTGGTCGAGCCCGCCGCGGAGGCGATGGGCGCGGTCGTGGTCTGGGTGATGGGCAACCACGACGAGCGGGCTCCGTACGCCCGCGGGCTCTTCGACTCCGACGACGACGGCCCCCAGGACCGGGTGCACGAGGTGGACGGGCTGCGGATCGTCGCCCTCGACACCAGCGTGCCCGGCTACCACCACGGCGACCTCACCGACGCGCAGCTGGAGTGGCTGGCCGACGTGCTCGCGACGCCCGCGCCGCACGGCACGCTGCTCGCGATGCACCACCCGCCGCTGCCGCTGCCGATGCTGCGCGCGGCCGAGCTGATCGAGCTGCACGAGCAGCACCGTCTCGCCGCGGTCGTCGAGGGCACCGACGTGCGCGGGATCCTCTCCGGCCACCTGCACTTCTCGACGTGGTCGACGTTCGCCGGCGTGCCCGTCTCGGTGGCGTCGGCGTCCTGCTACACCTCGGACCCCGCGCCGGTGGAGCGCTTCGTCTCCGGCGTCGACGGGTCGCAGTCGTTCACGATGGTCCATGCGTACGACGACCGGCTGGTGCACACGATCGTGCCGCTGGTCCCGGGCCCGGAGGTCAACGGGGTCGGTATCGACATCCTGGAGGCGATGGGGTCGATCAGCCTGGCGGAGGCCGTCGAGATGGCCTCGAGCAAGACGTCACCGTTCAACACGGGCGGCGGGGCGTAGACCCCACATCGTTGCCCCGCCGCCCGTGAGCTGGTGGGTCGGTCAGGAACGGTCGCTCGAGTCGCCGCTCACGACGACGTAGAAGCGCTTGCGGTTGTCGGCGGTGGTGACGCTGCCGTCGCTGAGCCGCGGGCTGACCACGAGGTGGCTGCTGTTGCCGGTGCCGGGAGGCGCGCAGTTGACGACGCCGGGCTGGCACACGGCGGCCGCGACCTCGCCGGAGAACTCCGGGTTGGCGTCGGCGCCGGCAGCGCGGCCGTTGGTCACGGTGTCACCGTTCTGGTCGACGGTGTTCTGCAGCGCGATGGTCGCGATGACGGCGTTGTCGGAGAGGTCCTCACCGGCGTTGATGTAGACGTTGCCGTTGGCGCGCAGACCGGCGGCGTCGGTGCCCATGGGGGCGAGGGTCGGGTAGGCCGCGGTCACCGAGAAGCCACCGGACTGGGCGATGATCGCACCGGCCGCGTCGACGAGGGCCCAGCGGCCGACACCGGCGGGACCCTGCGCACCGGCGGGGAGCTGGCCGTCGGCGAAGTCGCGGACCTTGAGCGACTTGTCGCGGATGTCCATCGAGCCGAGCGACCCGTTCTTCACGTCGCGGCCCTTGAGGTTGTTGTCCTTGACGTCCACGGACTTGATCGAGCCGTTGCGGATTTCGTCGGACCCGATCAGGCCGGTGGCGTAGGACGTGCCGGTCGAGGCGACCACGAGCGCCATCACGGAGACGGCCATGGACGGGGACGGGCGGCGGATGGAGGGGAGACGCATGGTGGAACCCTTCGTCGGCGGACACCGTCACTCGACGGCTGATCACCGTTCGGAGTGAGCCACGTCACCGGATTGGTCCGTCCTCAGACGCCCTCGGTGCCGATGCCGGGATGCACGAAGGGACGTCCCGCACGCAGCTGCTCGGTCGCGCCCGGGTGCACGCGAGCGAGGTGGGCGAGCCCCCGGCGCCGGTAGCGGAGGATCTGCACGACCCCGAGCCCCCAGAAGAGGTACTGCACGGAGAGCGCGAGGCGGTAGTCGTCGAGGGTGTAGGAGTCCATGCCGCCGGGCTCCACGAGGTCGAGGACGACACCGATCAGCGCCATCGTCAGCAGAGCGGCGGTGAAGCCACCGACGTTGACCAGGCCGTTGGCGCGGCCGATGGCGTGCACCGGCGTGAAGGTGCGGGCGAGGTCGAAGCCGACCATCGCGGCCGGGCCGCCGGTGGCGGTCGTGCACGCCATCACCACGACGATCCAGTCCGGCGCGGGTCCCGACCACAGCAGGACGGCCGTCCACGGCACCACCATCGCCACGACGATGCCGATGACGATCCACGAGCGCCAGTAGGGCAGGCGGCTGACCAGCCTCGCCAGCACCAGGCCGCTGACGACCGCCCACGCGGTCATCACCATCAGCAGGGTGCTGGCCGCCGCCTCCGACCAGCCGAGGCCCTGCACGAGGAACGGGTAGCCCCACAGCAGCGTGAAGACCGTCGCCGCGAACTGGGAGGTGAAGTGCGACCACATGCCGAGCCGGGTGCCGGGGTTGCCCCACAGGGTCCGCACCGAGAGCGCGAGCGCGCGCAGCTTGACCTGGACGACCTGGTCGCGCCGGTACGGCGAGTCCTTGACGAAGAGGGCGACGGCGACGAGCAGGACGATCCCCAGGCTGGACACCACCGCGAAGGCCCGCGTCCACCCGAGCCGGTCGAGGAGGAAGGCGAGCGGGGCGGCCGCGGCGATCGCCCCCATCTGGCCCACCAGCCCGGTGAGCTGGGTGACCATCGGCGCCTGGCGGACCAGGAACCACACGGTCACCAGACGGATCACGCTCACGAAGACCATCGCGTCGCCGGCGCCGAGCACGGCCCGCGCCACGACGGCGCCGCCGAAGGACGTGGTGAACGCGAAGAACAGCTGCCCGGCCGTCATCATCGCCAGGCCGGACAGCAGCATGGCGCGCGACCCGAAGCGGTCCAGCATCACGCCCACGGGCACCTGCATCGCGGCGTACACGACGAGCTGGAGGACGGTGAAGGCCGCCAGCCGGGTGGCGTTGATGTCGAAGCGCTCGGACGCCAGCAGCCCGGCGACGCCGAGCGAGCTGCGGTGGAAGACCGCGAGCACGTAGACCGCGAGGGCGACGAGCCAGATGGCCCACGCCCGTCGCCGTCCGATGTCGTGGACCTGCACATTCACGGGGCCCAGTCTGCCCGCGTGCGCCGGCCACAGCCGACGGGGTCCGATGTGTGGGGCTGCCACATTGCTGCCGTGTGACGTCGGTCACGACAGTGGCGGCATGACACCTCTCCCGCACGCCCTCGCCCGGGCAACCGCCGTCGTCGTGCTCGCCGGCAGCGCCCTCGTCGGCACCCTCGCCGGTGCCGCTCCGGGGGCGGCCGCGCCCGGTGCCGGCCGCCCCGAACCCACGGGTCCGGGCTGGTGCGCCGACCACGCGGGCCTGGTGGTCAAGGGCGCCGAGCGCCAGGAGTCGGCGTGCCTGGACGACCTCACCACGGCCGGCACGGTCGCCTCGGGCCACACCGTGCAGGCCGACTGGAACGGCCTGCACGCGGCCGGCACCCGCAACCCCAGCGGTGTACCCGGCATCCAGGTCGACGGCTACTTCCCCGACACCTCGACCACCAACACCCACCACGGGTGGGACCACGATGCCCAGTTCGTCATCCGCCTCCCCGAGGAGTGGAACGGCGGGATCGTGGTGACCGGCGCCCCCGGCGTGCGCGGCCAGTACGCCAACGACTTCATCATCGGCGACTGGGTGCTCAGCAAGGGCTACGCGTTCGCGTCCACCGACAAGGGCAACACCGGGCCGGCGTTCTACCGCGACGGCTCCTCGCCCGGCGGCTCGATCCGCGAGTGGCACCGCCGGGTCACCGAGCTCACCCGGGCGACGAAGCGCGTCGTCCGCCAGGCGTACGGCGCGCAGGCCGACCGCACCTACATGGCCGGCATCTCCAACGGCGGCTACCTCACCCGCTGGCAGCTGGAGAACAACCCGCAGCTCTTCGACGGCGGCCTGGACTGGGAGGGCACCCTCTTCCGCGCGGAGGGACCGAACATGCTCACCTTCCTGCCGACCGCGCTGAAGAACTACCCGGCGTACGCCGCGACCGGCGACCAGGCGGCCCACGACGCGATCATCGCTGCCGGCTTCGCGCCCGGCTCGGAGTTCCTGTGGGCGTTCCACCACTCCTACTACTGGGACCTCACCCAGCGGATCTACCGCGAGGAGCTCGACCCGACGTGGGACGGCGCGCTCGACGCCGGGATCCCGTTCTGCGCGAGCGGGACGCCCTCGTGCGACGCGGACTACGACTACGCCTCGCGCCCGGAGTCGGTGAAGGACGCCGTGCGCTCGGTGTCGCTGACCGGCCGGATCCGCCGCCCGATGATCACCGTGCACGGCTCCCTCGACACCCTCCTGCCGCCCGCCGTCGACTCCGACGTGTACGACGCCCTGGTCGACGAGGCGGGCAGCGGTCGCCTGCACCGCTACTACCTCGTCGAGGACGGCACCCACACCGACGGCCTCTACCCGGCGTACCCGGACCGGCTCCGGCCGCTCCTCCCCTGCGCCCGGGACGCCTTCGACCTGCTGACCGCGTGGGTGGAGGACGGGGTCGCCCCACCGCCCGACGGGTTCCGACCGCGGCCCGCCGGGGGCGACCTGCTCGGCACCTGCGAGCTCTGAGGCTCGGAAGACGCAGAACGGCCGGACCCTGCGGGTCCGGCCGTTCGTGTGTGGCAGATGAAGGATTCGAACCTTCGAAGGCGTAAGCCGACGGATTTACAGTCCGCTCCCATTGGCCGCTCGGGCAATCTGCCAATGCGTCACCCCTGTGGGGATCGACAGCAAGAGAGGATAGCGTCTGTCCGACGCACAGGAGAAACCGGAGGGACCCATGGCCGACTCGAGCTTCGACATCGTGAGCAAGCTGGACCGTCAGGAGGTGGACAACGCCCTCGGACAGGCGGCGCGGGAGATCGCGACCCGCTTCGACTTCAAGGGCACGGGCGCCACCATCGAGTGGCAGGGCGAGCAGGCCATCGAGATCACGGCCTCGGCCGACGACCGCGCCACCGCGGTGCTCGACGTGTTCAAGGACAAGCTCATCAAGCGCAACCAGAGCCTCAAGATCCTCGACGCCTCCGAACCCCGCGCCTCGGGCCAGCAGTCCAAGATCTCCATCGCGCTCAAGGAGGGCATCACCTCCGAGGACGCCAAGAAGATCGGCAAGCTGATCCGCGACGAGGGCCCCAAGGGGGTCAAGGCGCAGGTGCAGGGCGACGAGCTGCGGGTGTCGTCGAAGAAGCGCGACGACCTGCAGGCCGTGCAGGCGCTCGTGAAGGCGCAGGACTACGACTTCGCGGTGCAGTTCACCAACTACCGCTGAGACCCGCCGCGGCGGGCGCCCTCGCGGTCGGTGTCGCGGCCGGCGATTCCTCCGGGGGGCCGGAGGCACGTCGCCGGACGCGACACCCTCACCACACTGTGCCGCCGAGGCGGCTGGACACCCCTCCCGACCCGGGTGCCCGAGGATCGGTGTCGCCCCGCCGCACCTCTCGGGAAGGTCCGGCGGAGGGACACTGGTGCAACCCCGCGTCTCCGCTCCCCCCTGGGTTGCCCTGGTACTCCGGCAAGCCTCGTCGACGCGGGCGTCGACGGGACGTCTTTGCGCGGCTATACCCCATTTGGACTAGCGCAGCTGGGTAGGACGCCCCCCGGCACCGGACGGCGAGGTGACTAGGCCGGGGCGGTCTCGCGCGGACCGAGGTGCTCGAGCGCCTCGACCAGGTCCCGCGGCAGCAGCCGGCCGCCGACCACCCGGGCGACCTCCTCGTCGGCGCCGCGACCGGCGATGTAGACGGGGTGGTCCTGGGCCAGCTTCGCCAGCGAGGTGCTGTGCGCAGTCAGGGCGGTGGGCCGGGTGGCCGCGAGCACGACCGCGTCGGCGCCGACGCTCCGCGCCGCGCTGACGAGCGCGGTGACGGGGGTGTCGGCCCCCAGGAAGAGGGTGCGCCAGCCCCGCTCGCCGAGCAGCAGCGAGAAGCACAGGAGCATCAGGTCGTGCCGCTCCCCCGGCGGGCAGGCGAGCAGCACCCGGGGACGCCGCACCCCCGGCACGGGCAGCACCTCGTGCTGGTGGGCCAGGGCGGAGAGCCGTCGGCGCAGGAGGTTGCTCGCGAAGTGCTCGTGCGCGACCGACAGCGAGCCGTCCTCCCAGCGGTCCCCGAGCTGGGCGAGGAACGGGATCACCACGCGGGTGAGGGCCTCGCTGAGCGGGACGTCCCAGAGGAGTCCGACGAGCGCGCGGTCGGCGGCCTCCTCGTCGAAGGCCTCGATGCCCACCCAGAGCTCACCCAACGGATCCATCACCTTCACCAGCGCACGATAGCCGCAGGATCCCCCGCGGCGGCCCGGGAGCCGGGCCCACCACCGGGGATTCACCTGAATGGGTGACGTCGGTCCAGTCCGGCTCAGCCCGCCAGGGAGGGCCGCATGGACGGTACGACGGTCGCGCCGGCCGTGACGGTCAGCCAGACCGTCGCTCCCTCCTCGATCCCCAGCGACCGGGCGTGCGTGCGGGTGAGGACGACCGACACCTCCTCGCCGGCCACGGTCAGAACGACGAGGCGCACCTCGAAGCCGACCCGCACCATCCGGGCGACGGTGCCCTCGACGGCGCCGGCGAACAGCGGGGACGTGGCGACGTCGATGTCGTGGGGCCGGACCGCGGTCCCGGCGAGGTGGGTCACCTCGCCGAGGAAGCCCATCACGAAGTCGTTGGCCGGGTCGTCGTACAGCTGGTCGGGGGTGCCCACCTGCTCGACGCGACCCTCGTTGATCACCACGATCTCGTCGGCGACCTCGAGCGCCTCCTCCTGGTCGTGGGTCACGAAGATCGTGGTCACGTGCACCTCGTCGTGCAGGCGACGCAGCCACTCCCGGAGCTCCTTGCGCACCTTGGCGTCGAGCGCACCGAACGGCTCGTCCAGCAGCAGGACACTCGGCTCGACCGCGAGGGCACGCGCGAGCGCCATGCGCTGCCGCTGACCGCCGGAGAGCTGCGAGGGCAGCCGGTGGGCGAACTGCGACAGGTGCACGAGCGCGAGCAGCTCGTCGACGCGTGCGGCCACCTCGGCCTTGCTCTTCTTGCGGATCTCCAGCCCGAACGCGACGTTCTTGGCCACGGTCATGTGCTTGAAGACCGCGTAGTGCTGGAACACGAACCCGACGTTGCGCTTCTGCGCGGGCAGGTGCGTGGACTCGATCCCCTCGATCGTGACCGAGCCCGTGTCGGCCGTCTCCAGGCCGGCGATGATGCGCAGGAGGGTGGACTTGCCACCGCCGCTGGGGCCGAGGAGGGCCGTCAGCCGACCCGTCGGGATGGAGACGTTGACGTCGTCCAGGGCGACGAAGTCGCCGAACGTCTTGTTCAGGCCTGAGACCTCGATGCTCATGGGTGGACCTTTCTGGCAGTGCGTCTGGGGAAGGACATCGCTCTCACGCGTGGTTCTTGGGTCGGATGATGGCGACGATGACGATGCAGGCCACGGACACCATGGCCAGGAGGAACGCGGTCGCGTAGGCAGCCTGCTGGTCGAAGTTGAGGTACTTCTCCTCGACCACGAGGGTGGCGGTGCGGGTCTGGCCGAGCACGTTGCCCGAGACCACCTTGACCGCGCCGAACTCCCCGAGCGAGCGGGCCAGGGTCAGCACGACCCCGTAGACGATGCCCCACTTGATGGACGGCAGCGTGATGCGCCGGAAGCACTGCAGCCCGCTGGCCCCCAGACTCTGGGCCGCCTGCTCCTGCTCGATGCCGACCTCTTCCAGCACCGGCACGATCTCGCGGATCATCAGCGGCAGGGCCACGAAGGTGGTCGCCATGATGATGCCGGGGGTGGAGAAGATGATGTCGAGCCCCCACCCGGCCAGGGTGGGACCGAGCCACCCGTTGCGACCGCCGTAGGCGAGGACGAGCGCGAGCCCGACCACGATGGGCGACACCGACAGCGGCAGGTCGAGCAGTGCGTTGAGCAGCCGCTTCCCCGGGAACTCGTAGCGCACGAGCAGCAGGGACATCCCCACGCCGAACACCGTGTTGATCACGACCGAGAAGAACGCGACGTACACGCTCAGCTGGAGGGCGACGACGATGTCGGGGTCCTCGAGGAGCGCGCGGATCGAGCCGAGACCGTCCTCGAAGGTGTTCGTGGCGACCAGGGACACCGGCCAGGCGACGAGGAAGAACAGGTACGCCGTGGCGACGAGGCGCAGGACGTAGGTCGTCGGGGTCTTGCGGACGCGAGGGGGTCGCCGCGACGTCTCCACCGGTGGCGGAGCGGCGACGTCGTGGACCAGCGTGTCAGCCACGGGCAGCCACCCGCCTCTGGATCACGTCGAGGAGCACGATCACGGCCAGCGAGATCATCAGGAGCACCGTGGCGACGGCCGCGGCCGCGGCCACGTTGTCGTTCTCGATGCTGCTCAGGATCCGCACGGAGGTGACCTCGGTCTGGAACGGGAGGTTGCCCGACAGCAGCACGAGCGAGCCGTACTCGCTGACACCACGGGCGA
The DNA here is from genome assembly GCF_001428425.1 of Nocardioides sp. Soil777. Lineage (NCBI taxonomy): Bacteria > Bacillati > Actinomycetota > Actinomycetes > Propionibacteriales > Nocardioidaceae > Nocardioides > Nocardioides sp. Soil777. The sequence goes on along the minus strand of NZ_LMSN01000015.1, from coordinate 195,934 downwards.
AGGACAGCGCGGCGCCCGCGGCGATGGCCGGGGCAAGGCTCGGCAGGACCACCCGTCGGAACGTGGTGAACCGGCTCGCGCCGAGTGACGCGGCGGCCTCCTCGACGTCCTGGTCGAGCTCCTCCAGCACCGGCTGGACCATGCGGACCACGAACGGCAACGTCACGAAGAGGAAGGCCAGGAAGACGGCCGGCCGGGAGTTGGCGATGTCGACGCCCAGGGGACTGTCCGCGTTGCCGTAGAGCGACAGCAGCACGAGGCCGGCCACGATCGTCGGCAGCGCGAAGGGGATGTCGATCAGCACCTCGAGCACCGACTTGCCCCAGAAGCGGTCACGCACCAGCACCCAGGCGATGAGCGGACCCATGACGACGTTGACCGCGGTCACGCCCAGGGCGGTGAAGACGGTGAGCTTGATCGCGGCGGTGGTCTGCCCGTTGGTGATCGCGCTCCAGAAGGCTTCCCAGCCGCCGTCGATCGCCGTGACGACGACGCAGGCCAGGGGGATCAGGACCAGCGCACTGAACCAGATCATGGCGATGCCGAGCCCGATGCCCGACGACCGCGTGAGGGTGGAACGCGGACCCGACCGGCGAGGAGTCCTCGCCGGTCGGACGCGTGAGATCTCGATGGAGGTCATGAGGTCATTCGAGGGAGAGACCGGCGCCGAGGATGGCCTCGAAGACGATGCCGTTCTCCTCGTCGAAGAACTTCGTGGAGGCCTCGTCCCAGCCGCCGAAGTCCTCGTCCACCGTCAGCAGGGTGGGGACCTCGGGGAAGGGGTTCGACGGGTCCTTCGCACCCTCCACGGTGCCGCCGTAGTCGACGTCGTCGCGGATCGGGCGGAAGCCGGTGAGGGCGAACTGCACCTGGCCCTCGTCGGAGAGCACGAAGTCGAGCCAGTCCTGCGACGGCGCGGAGGCGTCCTTCAGGATGGCGCCGGCGTTCTCGATCAGCAGCGAGGTCTCCGGGAGGATGTACTCGAAGGGCTCGTCGTTCTGCGCGGCCAGGATGGCCTCGTTCTCGTAGGCCATCAGCACGTCGCCGGTGCCGCCGAGGAACGCCGTGGTGGCGTCGCGACCGCTGCCGGGGAGCGCGACGACGTTCTTGAAGAACTTGTCGACGTACTCGGTGGCCTCCTCCTCGGTGCCACCGTCGCTGATGACCTGTCCGTAGGCGGCCAGCGCGTTCCAGCGGGCCGCGCCGGACGACGCCGGGTTGGCCGTGACGATCTCGACGCCGGGCTTGACCAGGTCGGCCCAGGTCTGGATGTTCTTGGGGTTGCCGTCACGGACGCCGAAGACGACCACGGAGTGGGAGACGATGCCCTTGTTCTCCCCGTCGTCCCAGCTCGCGTCGACCAGGCCCTCGTCCTCGAGGCGCGTGACGTCCGGCGGCACCGAGAAGTGGACGTAGTCCGCCTCGAGGCCCGCCACGACGGCGCGGCTCTGGTCACCGGAGGCGCCGTACGACGTCTGGAACGCGACGCCTTGGCCCTCGGGGGTCTGCTTGAACTCGGCGGCGAGGTTCTTGTTGGCGGCCTCGGGGACGGCGAACCCGACGATGCTGATCGTCTCCTCCGCGTCGGCGTCACTGCTGCTGGCGCCGGGCGCGCACGCGGACAGGGCCAGCATCCCGGTGAGTGAAGCGGCGACCAGCCGCCGGGAGGTCTTGCTGGGGATGGACATGTGAGCTCTCTTTCGAATGTCCCGAGATGGACAGTTACTGACTAATGTCGCGCAGACTACATGACTTAAGAGAGATTGGGACGACTGGTCTGCACGTGTCGCGTGTCACCCGCCGCACCGGTCCACGCAGCGGCATCCGGCCGGCCCCGTCGGGCCTCCCGACTACAGTGGGCGGCCGGACATCAGGCAGTGAGGCATAGAGGTGACAAGGCCGTGACCAAGCAGGTCAAGCAGCTCGATCGGGTGATCATCCGGTTCGCCGGCGACTCCGGCGACGGCATGCAGCTGACGGGGGACCGCTTCACCCAGGAGTCGGCCGTCTTCGGCAACGACCTGGTGACGCTGCCCAACTTCCCCGCCGAGATCCGCGCCCCCCAGGGCACGCTCCCGGGCGTCTCGTCGTTCCAGGTGCACTTCGCCGACCACGACATCCTGACGGCCGGCGACGCCCCCGACGTGCTCGTGGCGATGAACCCCGCCGCCCTGCGCGCCAACCTCGGCGACCTGCCCGTCGGCGCGACGATCATCGTGGACACCCACGACTTCACGGCACGCAACCTCGCCAAGGCCGGTTACGACGCCAACCCGCTCGACGGCGACGGCCTCGCGGAGTTCGCGGTGCACCAGATCGACCTGACCGGCATGACGGTCGCGGCGGTCAAGGAGTTCGGGCTGTCCCGCAAGGACGCCGCCCGCGCCAAGAACATGTTCGCCCTCGGCCTGCTGTCGTGGATGTACGGCCGCCCCACCGAGTCGACGATCTCGTTCCTCGAGCGCCGCTTCGCCCGGGTCCCCGACATCCGCGACGCCAACGTGACGGCGTTCAAGGCGGGCTGGAACTTCGGCGAGACCACCGAGACCTTCATCGTCCGCTACGAGGTCAAGCCCGCCCCGATGGCCGCGGGCACCTACCGCAACATCACCGGCAACCTCGCGCTGGCCTACGGCCTCGTCGCCGGGGGCGTCCAGTCGGGCCTCCAGGTCTTCCTCGGCTCCTACCCGATCACCCCGGCCTCCGACATCCTCCACGAGCTCAGCAAGCACAAGTCGTTCGGTGTCACGACCTTCCAGGCCGAGGACGAGATCGCCGGCGTCGGTGCCGCCATCGGCGCGTCCTTCGCCGGACACCTCGGCGTGACCACCACCTCCGGGCCGGGCATCGCGCTCAAGTCCGAGGCGATCGGCCTCGCCGTGATGACCGAGCTGCCTCTGCTGGTCATCGACGTGCAGCGCGGCGGCCCCTCCACCGGACTGCCGACCAAGACCGAGCAGGCCGACCTGCTGCAGGCGATGTTCGGCCGCAACGGCGAGGCCCCGGTGCCGATCGTCGCGCCCCAGTCCCCCGGCGACTGCTTCGACGCCGCCCTCGAGGCCGCCCGCATCGCCATCACCTACCGCACGCCGGTGATGTTGCTCTCCGACGGCTACCTGGCCAACGGCTCCGAGCCGTGGCGCATCCCCGAGGTCTCCGAGATGCCCGTCATCGACCCGGACTTCGCCACCACCCGCAACCACGGCGAGGGCGACGACGCCGAGTTCTGGCCCTACGAGCGCGACGCCGAGACCCTCGCGCGACCGTGGGCGATCCCCGGCACGCCCGGTCTCGAGCACCGCATCGGCGGGCTCGAGAAGGGCGACGGCCACGGCAACATCTCCTACGACCCCGCCAACCACGACTTCATGGTCCGCACCCGCCAGGCCAAGGTCGACCGCATCGCCGACTCGCTGCCGCCGCTCGAGGTCGACGACCCCGACGGCGGGGCCAAGGTGCTCGTGCTCGGGTGGGGCTCGACCTACGGCCCCATCGGCGCCGGCGTACGCCGCGTGCGCAAGGCCGGCTACCAGGTCGCGCAGGCCCACCTGCGCCACCTCAACCCCTTCCCGAAGGACCTCGGTGAGGTGCTCGCCCGCTACGACAAGGTGCTGGTCCCCGAGATGAACCTCGGGCAGCTCTCCCTGCTGCTGCGCGCGAAGTACCTCGTCGACGTCGTCGGCTACAACGAGGTCCGCGGCCTGCCGCTCAAGGCCGCCGTGCTGGCCGACGTCATCGGCGGCCTCGTCGCCGAGGCGGAGGGCATCGAGGTCGACCTCACCCCCGTCAACGCAGCGGCCGGCATCGACGGCCCCACCGGAGAGGACGACAAGTCATGACCACCGAGCTTGGCCTGCCCGGGCTGAGGTCCGGCACCGACGGCGTTCCGACGATCGACGCGGGCGAGACGCAGACCGGCAAGGACTTCACCTCCGACCAGGAGGTGCGCTGGTGCCCCGGCTGCGGCGACTACGCCGTGCTCAAGGCCGTCCAGTCCTTCCTGCCCGACCTCGGCCTGCGCCGCGAGAACATCGTCTTCGTCTCCGGCATCGGCTGCTCCTCCCGCTTCCCCTACTACCTCGACACCTATGGCATGCACTCGATCCACGGCCGTGCGCCGTCGATCGCGACCGGCATCGCCACCGCCCGCGAGGACCTGTCGGTCTGGGTCGTCACCGGTGACGGCGACGCGCTGTCGATCGGCGGCAACCACCTCATCCACGCGCTGCGCCGCAACGTCAACATGACGATCCTGCTCTTCAACAACCGGATCTACGGCCTCACCAAGGGCCAGTACTCCCCCACCTCCGAGCCCGGCAAGGTCACCAAGTCGACCCCGATGGGATCGGTCGACCACCCCTTCAACCCGGTCTCCTTGGCCCTCGGCGCCGAGGCGTCGTTCGTGGCCCGCACCATCGACTCCGACCGCAAGCACCTCACCGCGGTCCTCGCCGCGGCCGCCGCGCACCGTGGCACGTCGCTGGTCGAGATCTACCAGAACTGCCCGATCTTCAACGACGGCGCCTTCGACGCGATCAAGAACCCCAACACCAAGGCCGACGCGATCATCCCGCTCGTCCACGGTGAGCAGATCCGCTTCGGCGCACCGCTCGAGTCCGGTCTGGGCTCCAAGGCCCTGGTGCGCGACACCGCCGGCGGAGGCGTCCTCGTCGTGGAGGCCGCCGACGTCGACGACGCCGACATCCTGGTCCACGACGCCCACCACGACGACCCGTCGACCGCCTTCGCGATCAGCCGGCTCACCGACTCCGGCTACCTCAACCAGTCGCCGATCGGCATCTTCCGCCAGGTCGAGCGGGCGACGTACGACGACCAGGCGCGCGCCCAGCTCACGACCGCCCGCGGCGACTCCGAGGACGACCCGCAGGCACGCCTGTCGGCGCTCATCGGTGGCGGCGACACCTGGACCGTCGTCTGACCCGTCCGGGCGCACACGCACCTCCGACGACGAACGACCCGGCGCGATGCGCCGGGTCGTTGGTCGTGGTGGAGTCTCGACTCAGTCGAAGAAGAGCGTCCACTTCTCGCCGAGGGTGGTCTTGTAGGTGGAGTTGCTCTTCACCTTGACGCGCCAGACCCAGCGGCCCCGCGCGGGCACGGTGAGGCGGGTCTTGAAGACGCCCTTGTCGTTGACCTTGACCTTGCGGACGGTCTTGAACTTGCAGGTCTTGCAGGCCTTCTTGGTCAGCATCACCTTGCCCTGGAAGGGCACGGTGGTGCCGTCGGCCTGCGGGTTGAGGACCTTGCCCTTGAGGCGGAAGGCGTTGTAGGCCACCTGGTGCCCGTCCGGCGGCACCTCGGTGAGGATGCGCTCGGGCTTCGCGGCGGCGTTGCTCGCGGTGGTCGGGCCGGCGACGGCGACCCCGAGGCCGACGAGCGTGGCCAGCAGGCCGGTTGCCACGGTGCGGAAGATCCGCATGATGTGTCCCCCTTGGACGATCGTGTGTTGTCAGGTGGTGCCCGCGTGGAGCTCGAGCGGGCACCCGTGCTGCGGTGCGCAGTGCACCACACGGTTTCGAGACCAGCCGAATCCTAGGTCATGACGCCACTAGGGTCAGGTCCGTGCAGGAATCCCGTCGCGGCTTCCTCCTCGGGGTGGCGGCGTACTCCCTGTGGGGAGCCTTCCCCCTCTACTGGCCGCTGCTCGAGCCGGCCGGGGCGGTCGAGATCCTCGCCCACCGGGTGCTGTGGTCGGCCGTCACGATGGCGCTGGTCGTCGCGCTGATGCGGCGTACGCCGGAGGTCATGGCGGTCGTCCGCGACCGCCGGGCCTTCCGGATCCTGACCTTCGCCGCGGTGGTCATCTCGTTCAACTGGGCGGCGTACATCTGGGGGGTCAACAACGGCCGGGTCGTGGAGACCTCGCTGGGCTACTTCATCAACCCGCTCGTCACGGTGCTCATGGGCGTCTTCATCCTCGGCGAGCGGCTGCGCCGGCTGCAGTGGGTCGCCGTGGGGATCGCGACCCTGGCCGTGGTGGTGCTGACCCTCGACTACGGGCGGTTGCCGTACGTCGCACTGGTGCTGGCGTTCTCCTTCGGCTCCTACGGGTTGGCCAAGAAGCAGGCCAACGTGGACGCCGTCGTCAGCCTCACCATCGAGACCGCCGTCCTCGCGCCGCTCGCGGGCCTGTACGTCGCGTGGCTGGTCCTCACCGGCGCCTCCAGCATGGGGTCCGAGGGCCTGGGCCACGCCCTGCTCTTCCTCACCACCGGCGTGGTCACCGCCATCCCGCTGCTGTGCTTCGGTGCCGCGGCGATCCGGGTGCCGCTGGTGGTGCTGGGTCTCCTGCAGTACCTCGCGCCGGTCATCCAGTTCGCGCTCGGGGTGCTGCTCTTCCAGGAGGACATGCCCCCCGGACGGTGGTTCGGCTTCGGCCTGGTCTGGGTGGCCCTGGTCATCTTCACCGTCGAGGCGATCAACCACCGGCGCCGGCAGCTGCGTCTCGTGACCGAGGCCTCTGCCTGTTGAGCGGAGCCGCGCCAGCAGATCCGCTGATGGTGGTTGAGCGAGCCGCGCGACCGAGAACGAGGTCGCGACCGGCGTGCCGAAACCCGGTGCCACCCCTCCACGGCCGCCAGGCGCCGGTGTCAGGAGGAGCGGTTGGCCACGATGTCGGCGAAGGACTCCAGCGCGGTCCGGACGGGACCCGGGTCGAGCACGGTGAGCAGCGCCTTGGCGCGCTCCGACTCGGCGAGGACGTAGCCGCGGGCCTGGTCCATGGCCGGGTGCTTGCGCAGCAGGTCCAGCGCCTCGGCGTGCAGGTCGTCGTCGGTCAGGTCGGTGTCGAGCAGCTCGAGCAGACGGGCGTCGGCCGGGTCCGCGGAGGCGCGCGCCATCAGCACCGGCAGGGTCGGGACGCCCTCGCGCAGGTCCGTGCCGGGCGTCTTGCCCGACTCGACCGACTCGGAGGCGACGTCGAGGATGTCGTCGGAGAGCTGGAAGGCCGCGCCCACGATCTCGCCGTACCCGCGCAGCGCGGTCCGCACCTCGGACGAGGCACCGCCGAACATCGCGCCGTACTCGGCGGACGTGGCGATGAGGGAGCCGGTCTTGCCGGCGACGACCTCGAGGTAGTGGGCGAGCGGGTCCTCATCGGGACCGGGCTCGACGGTCTCGAGGATCTGTCCCTCGACCAGCTCGGTGAAGGTCCGGGACTGGATGAGCACGGCCTCGGGGCCGAGCTGGGCGGTGACCTCGGAGGACTTGCCGAAGAGGAAGTCGCCGGTGAGGATCGCGACGTGGTTGTCCCACCGCGCGTTGGCCGTGTCGGCGCCGCGGCGCAGGGCCGCCTCGTCCATCACGTCGTCGTGGTAGAGCGACGCGACGTGGGTCAGCTCGACCACGCAGGCCGCGGCCAGCACCTCCTCCGCCTCGGGGGTGGCCCCCGCCTCGGCGGCCAGCAGCACCAGCAGCGGGCGGAAGCGCTTGCCACCCGAGCGCATCAGGTGGCCGGCCGCGTCCGACACGTACGCCGTCCGCGCGCGGGTGTGCCCGACGAGCATCTCCTCGACGACCTCGAGCCGCGCGGAGAGGCGACGGGCCAGGGCCTCGTCCACGACGGGGAGCGCCAGCGCCGGCGCGGAAGGGGTGCTCACCTGATGAATTCTCCCGCAAGGGCCGCGAGGTCGAGCAGCGGGCCCGGAAGGATGCCCAGCATCAGCGTCACCGCCGCCCCGAGGGCGATCGTCGTGGCCGTCAGGACGCTCGGGTAGGCCACGGTGGGACCGTCGCCGACGGGCTCGTCGAAGTACATCGCCTTGATGACGCGGATGTAGAGGAACGCGGCGATCACGCTGGCCACCACGGCCGCGATCACGACCGGCCACGCCCCGGCCGCCAGGGCCACGGAGAAGACGGCGAGCTTGCCGACGAAGCCGGAGGTGAGCGGGATCCCCGCCATCGCCAGCAGGAAGAAGGCGAAGACGCCGGCCACGATCGGCGACTCCTTGCCCAGCCCGGCCCAGCGCGACAGCGCGGTGGCCTCACCACCCGAGTCCCGGACCAGGCTGACCACGGCGAAGGCGCCGAGGGTCGCGAAGCCGTACGTCGCGAGGTAGAACAGCACCGCCTGCAGGGCGGTCAGCTCACCGTCGGCCAGGGCCGAGGTCTGCTGGACGCCGAGGACGCCGGTGAGCAGGAAGCCGGTGTGCGCGACCGAGGAGTAGGCCAGCAGGCGCTTGACGTCGGTCTGGGTGACGGCCAGCACGGCGCCGACCAGCATGGTGAGGATCGCGATGACCCACATCATCGGCTGCCACGACCAGCGGTCCGCGCCGAAGGCGACGTAGAAGAGGCGCAGCATCGCCCCGAACGCGGCGACCTTGGTGCCGGCGGCCATGAAGGCCGTGACCGGGGTCGGAGCGCCTTGGTAGACGTCGGGCGTCCAGGCCTGGAACGGCGCGGCACCGACCTTGAAGAACAGGCCGACCGACAACATGCCGATGCCGATGAGCAGCAGCGACTGGTTGGCCGTGTCGTTGCGGACGGCCTCGTTGATCTCGGCGAACTGCATGGAGCCGGCGTAGCCGTAGACCAGCGCGACGCCGTACAGGAAGAAGCCGCTCGAGAAGGCACCCAGCAGGAAGTACTTGAGCGCGGCCTCCTGGCTCAGCAGGCGGCGACGGCGCGCCAGCCCGGTGAGGAGGTAGAGGGGCAGGGAGAGCACCTCGAGGCCCACGAACATGGTGAGCAGGTCGTTGGCCGCCGGGAAGAGCATCATCCCGAAGACCGCGAACATCAGCAGCGGGTAGACCTCGGTGTGGTCGAGCCCGCGGGTCGACGCCTCGCGCTCGGCCTCGGTGCCCGGCAGCGCGGCCGCCTGGCCGGCGAACGCCGAGACGCCGCCGTCGAGGTGGCGCTCCGCGAAGAGCAGGGTGCCGGCGATGGCGAGCACCAGGACGAGGCCCCAGATGAACAGCGTCGGGCCGTCGACCGCGATGGTGCCGGACATGGCCAGGACGCCGCGGGCGGCACCGTCGGCGTAGACCTCGCTGTCGCGGGCGATGAGCACCACGCCCACCAGGGCCGCACCGAGGCCACCGAGGGCCAGCAGCACCTGGGCGAGGTAGCGGGCCGATCGGGGCGCGAACGCCTCCACGACCACGCCGAGGCAGGCGACGCCGAAGACGACGAGCAGCGGCCAGAGCTCGAAGTACTCGACTGTCGGCTTGATGAACTCGTTCACTCGTGGCCTCCCTGCGAGCTGGCCGCACCATCGGCTGAGCCCACGGTCGGGGGTTCGTCGGTGACACCGACCTGGGTCAGGGTGTCCTCGACGTTGGGGTTGATCACGTCGAGCAGCGGCATCGGGAAGAAGCCGAAGAGCACCAGCGCCAGCATGAGCGGCGCCAGCGTGCCGACCTCGCGCCGGTCGAGGTCCTTGACCTCCACCTGCTCGGGGCCGGTCATCGTGCGCTGGTAGAGCCACAGGACGTAGATCGCGGCGAGCACGATCGCGGTCACCGCGACGGCACCGGCCCACCAGGCGTGCTGGAAGGCGGCGATGATCACCAGCATCTCGGAGACGAACGGCGAGAGGCCGGGCAGGCCGCAGGCGGCCAGGCCGGAGATCAGGAAGATGCCCGCCAGGACGGGGGCGCCCTTCTCGATGCCGCCGCCCATGGCCCGGATCGAGGCCGTGCCCCGACGCTGGACCAGGTAGCCCGCCACCAGGAAGAGCGCGGCGGTCGCTATGCCGTGGTTGACCATGTAGAGGATCGCGCCGGAGCCGCCCTGGCTGCTGAACACGAAGATGCCCAGCACGATGAAGCCGAAGTGGCTCAGCGAGGTGAGGCCGATCAGGCGGAGGATGTCGTCCTGCCCGATCGCGACCAGTGCGCCGTACACGATCGAGATGAGCGCCAGCACGACCACCACCGGGGTGGCCCACTGCGAGGCGTCGGGCAGCAGCCCGAGGCAGAAGCGCAGCATCCCGAAGGTGCCGATCTTGTCGAGCACGCAGACCAGCAGCACCGAGGTGCCCGTCGTCGCGCGCTCGGTCGTGTCGGCCAGCCAGGTGTGCACCGGGAACATCGGGGCCTTGATCGCGAAGGCGATGAAGAAGCCGAGGAAGATCCAGCGCTGCGTGACCGGGTCGATGTCGAGCGCGGCGAGGTCGGTGAGCAGGAAGCTCGGACGGCCGGAGTCGGCCGAGACGACGTACAGGCCGATGACCGAGGCGAGCATCACCAGACCGCCGGCGAGCTGGTAGATCAGGAACTTCGTGGCCGCCCGACCGCGTCCCTCGCGGCCGAAGCCGCCGATGAGGAAGTAGGCCGGGATCAGGGTGGCCTCGAAGACGACGTAGAACAGGAACACGTCGGTGGCGGTGAAGACGGCCAGCGACATCGCCTCGAGCGCCAGCACCCAGGCGACGAACGCCCGGCTGCCGCCGTTGCCCGGGGCGTCGGCCTCGTGCCACGACGCGACGAGCACGATCGGGACGAGCACCGTGGTGAGCAGCACCATCAGCAGGCCGAGGCCGTCGACGCCGAGCGCGTAGTGGACGCCGAGCGCCTCGATCCACGTGTGGGTCTCGGTCAGCTGCATGCCGCCGTCGAGGGAGTACGACGTGAGCGCGGCGACCACGGCCCACACCAGCGTGGCGCCGGCGAAGCCGAGGCCTGCCAGGCGTGCGGTGGCGGCCGGGAGGAACGCCGTGACGAGCGCGCCCACGAGGGGCAGCGCGATCAGGATCGTGAGGACAGGAAGGTCGTTCATGCCAGGTTCACCGCCAGCAGGGCAAGGACGACGAGCAGGGCGCCGCCGAGCAGGGACAGGGCATAGGAGCGTACGAATCCGTTCTGGACGCGGCGGAGCACGCCGGACATGCCGCCGACGGCCGCGGAGCCGCCCTCGACGACCCCGTCGACACCCACCCGGTCGAAGGTCGCGAGACACCCGACCAGGCGGCGGCCCGGCTGGACGACCAGCCCCTCGTTGATCGCGTCGCCGTAGACGTCGGCGCGAGCGGCGCGGGTGGCGAAGGAGACGTCCTGCGGGGCCTCGCGCGGGACGTCGCGCTTGCCGACCAGGAACCAGGCGGCGGCGACACCCGCGGCGACGACGAGCGTCACGATGAGGGTGATGACGATCGGTGCGAGCGGGGGCTCGTGGTGCTCCGCGACCCCGGTGACGGGGGCGAGGAAGTCGACGATGAAGTCGTTCAGGATCAGCACCCCGCCGAGGACCGAGAGGGCCGCCAGCACGATCAGCGGGACGGTCATCAGGCGCGGCGACTCGTGCGGGTGCACGCCCTGCTCCCACCGCTTCTCGCCGAGGAAGGTCATCAGCATCAACCGGGTCATGTAGAAGCCGGTGATGCCGGCGCCCAGCAGGGCGCACAGTCCGACCACGAGGTTCTCCGCGAGCGCGGTCTCGATGATCTTGTCCTTGGACCAGAAGCCCGAGAAGCCCGGGAAGCCGATGATCGCGAGGTAGCCCATCGCGAACGTCAGGTAGGTGACCGGCATGTACTTCGACAGGCCGCCGTAGTGGCGCATGTCGACGTCGTCGTTCATCCCGTGCATGACCGATCCGGCCCCGAGGAACATGTTGGCCTTGAAGAAGCCGTGGGTGAGCAGGTGGAAGATCGCGAACGGGTAGCCGGCGGGGCCGAGACCGGCGGCGAGCATCATGTAGCCGATCTGGCTCATCGTGGAGCCGGCGAGCGCCTTCTTGATGTCGTCCTTGGCACAGCCGATCACCGCACCCCAGAGCAGCGTGACGGTCGCGACGACGACCACCGCGGTCTGTGCCGTCGGCGTCAGGTCGTAGATGAAGTTGGACCGGACGACGAGGTAGACGCCCGCGGTCACCATGGTGGCCGCGTGGATGAGGGCCGAGACAGGGGTCGGGCCCTCCATCGCGTCGAGCAGCCAGGCCTGCAGCGGCACCTGGGCCGACTTGCCGCAGGCGGCGAGCAGCAGCAGCAGGCCGAGGGCGTTGAGCGTGCCCTGCGAGGCGTCCCCGGTGGCCTCGCTGATCGCGGCGAAGTCGGTGGTGCCGAAGGTCGTGAACATGAGGGCGACGGCCAGCGAGAGGCCGATGTCACCGACACGGTTGATGACGAAGGCCTTCTTGGCGGCCGCGGCCGCGGAGTGCTTGTGCTGCCAGAAGCCGATCAGGAGGTACGACGCGAGGCCCACGCCCTCCCAGCCGAGGAAGACGCCGAGGTAGTTGGCCGAGAGGACCAGCACCAGCATCGCCGCGACGAAGAGGTTGAGGTAGCCGAAGAAGCGGCGCCGGCGGGCGTCGTGCTCCATGTAGCCGATCGAGTAGACGTGGATCAGCGCACCGACCCCGGTGATGAGCAGCAGGAAGAGCGCCGACAGCGGGTCGTAGAGCAGGTCCATGCCCACGTCGAGGCCACCGACCTCGAACCAGGTGTAGAGGTGCTGCCCGACCTGGCGCTCCTCCTCGGAGCGGCCCAGCAGCGAGACGAACATCGCCAGGCTGAGGCCGAAGGACCCGGCGACGGTGGCCGTGCCGAGCCAGTGGCCGACCCGGTCGAGGGCCCGCGGGGCCAGGGCGCCGCCGAGCAGCAGCACGACGGCTCCCGCGAGCGGCAGCGCGATGATCAGCCACAGGAGCGAGAAGACGCCGTCGGCGTCCACCGGGTGCACGACCGGGATGGCGCCGCCCTCGGCGGCGAGCACGATGGTCTGGAGGTTCACAGTCAGGTCCTCAGTACTTCAGCAGGCTGGCGTCGTCGACGGAGGCCGAGCGTCGCGTGCGGAAGATGGTCATGATGATCGCCAGTCCGATGACGACCTCGGCCGCGGCCACCACCATCACGAAGAAGGCGGCGATCTGCCCGTCGAGGTTGCCGTGCTGCTTGGCGAAGGTCACCAGGGCGAGGTTGCAGGCGTTGAGCATCAGCTCGACGCACATGAAGACCACGATGGCGTTGCGTCGGGTCAGCACCCCCACGCAGCCGATGGTGAAAAGGATCGCGGACAGCACGATGTATTCATTCGTCATCGGGGGACGTCCTCCTCGGTGGTCGCCGGGGCGCCGTCCTTGCCGCCCTGCTCGGGCATCCGGTCGGGGTCGGCGGTCGCGTCGCTGCGACCGGCGGCCAGCTGGCGGCGTACCTCGTCGATGTCGTCGGCGAACGCCGGCGCGGAGCGCACCGTGCCCCGCGCGGCCAGCACGCGGGAGACCGACAGCTCGGAGGCGGTGCCGTCGGGCAGCAGCGCCGGGGTGTCGACCGCGTTGTGGCGGGCGTAGACACCGGGCGAGGGCAGCGGACCGAGGTGCTTGCCGGTCTCGGCGTAGTCGCGCATCCGCTGCGCGGCGAGCGAGGACTGCGTGGCCTTGGGGGTGAGGCGCTCGCGGTGGGCGAGCACCATCGCGCCCATGGCCGCGGTGATCAGCAGCGCGCTGGTGGCCTCGAAGGCGAAGACGTAGCGGCTGAACAGGACGTTGGCGAGCTGCTGGATGTTGCCGCCCTCGTTGGCCTCGTCGAGGCCGACGGCGGTGCCGAGCGCGATCTGGGAGAAGCCGGTGACGAGCACCAGGCCGAGCAGGAGGCCCAGCACGGTCGCCATCGCCCGCTGGCCGCGGATCGTCTCCACCACCGAGTCGGAGGCGTCGACGCCGACCAGCATCAGCACGAAGAGGAACAGCATCAAGATGGCGCCGGTGTAGACGATGATCTGCACGGCGAAGAGGAACGGCGCGTCGAGGACGGCGTACAGCACGGCGAGGCTGATCATCACCACGGCGAGCAGCAGGGCGGCGTGCACGGCCTTGCGGACGAACAGGATGCCGAGCGCGGCCACGACCATGATCGGGGCCAGGATCCAGAAGGCCATCAGTGGCTCCCCTCCCCCGCGGTCGTGGTCCGGTCGGTCACCAGGTCTGTGGGGGCCCCGTAGGTCCCTCGGTAGTAGTCGCCCTCGTCGTCGCCGAGGCGCATCGGGTGCGGCGGCTGCTCCATGCCGGGCAGCAGCGGCGCCAGCAGGTCGGACTTCTCGTAGATGAGGTCGGCGCGGTTGGTGTCGGCCAGCTCGTACTCGTTGGTCATCGTCAGCGCACGCGTCGGGCAGGCCTCGATGCAGAGCCCGCAGAGGATGCAACGCAGGTAGTTGATCTGGTAGACGCGGCCGTAGCGCTCGCCGGGGCTGAAGCGCTCGCCGTCGGGACCGTCGCTGTTGGAGCCGCCCTCGACGTAGATCGCGTCGGCCGGGCACGCCCAGGCGCACAGCTCGCAGCCGATGCACTTCTCGAGGCCGTCGGGCCAGCGGTTGAGCTGGTGCCGGCCGTGGAAGCGCGGCGCCGTCGGCATCTTCTCGAAGGGGTACTGCTCGGTGACGACTTTCTTGAACATGGTCCGGAACGTGACGCCGAAACCGGCGACCGGGTCCCAGAACTGCTCCTTGAAGCCCTTGGACTCACTCATGACTTCTCCTCCTGCGACGCGGTCCCGGAGGTGGACGCGTCGTCGGCGTCGGACGTGCTCGAGGTGCCCGACACCGTCGTACGGCGATCGGCGAAGGTCAGCGGGGCGGCCGCACCGCGGACCGCACCACCGGCGGGCATCGGCGGGACGGGGAAGCCCCCGGCGAAGGCGTCGACCGGCTCCCGGTCGGCGGGGCCCTCGGCCTCGTCGTCCCCGGAGTCGCTGTCGCCGACGAAGAACAGCACCAGGAACAGCACCAGCAGGACACCCGCGGCGCCGAGGAGGTAGTCGCGGTTGATGCCGCCCTCCAGGGTCATCACCCGGATGGTCGCGACCGCGACGATCCACAGCAGCGAGATCGGGATGAGGCGCTTCCAGCCGAACGCCATGAACTGGTCGTAGCGCAGCCGCGGCAACGAGCCGCGCAGCCAGATGAACATGAAGATGAAGAGCAGCACCTTGCCGAAGAACCAGAGCAGGGGCCAGTAGCCGGAGTCGGCGCCCTCCCAGATCTGGATGATCGGCCACGGGGCGTGCCAGCCGCCCAGGAACAAGGTGGTGGCCAGCGCGGCCACGGTCGCCATGTTGATGTACTCGGCGAGGAAGAACAGCGCGAACTTGAGGCTGGAGTACTCGGTGTGGAACCCGCCGACGAGCTCGCCCTCGGCCTCGGGGAGGTCGAAGGGGGCGCGGTTGGTCTCGCCGATCATCGCGATCACGTAGATCACGAACGACGGCAGCAGGATCAGGGCGTACCAGGTGGGGATCGGGATGACGCCGAGCCAGTAGTCGGGCTCGGGGTTCTGGGCGGCCACGATCTCCGACGTCGACATCGAGCCGGAGTAGAGGAACACCGCGACGAGCGCGAGGCCCATCGCGACCTCGTAGGAGATCATCTGCGCGCTCGAGCGCAGGCCGCCGAGGAGGGAGTACGTCGAGCCGGAGGACCAGCCACCCAGCACGATGCCGTAGATGCCGATCGAGGCGATGGCCATCACGAAGAGCACGGCGACGGGCATGTCGGTCAGCTGGAGCGGGGTGGTGCGGTCGGAGAACGGCAGTCCCACCTCGGGACCGAACGGGATCACCGAGAAGGTGACGAACGCCGGGATGACGGCCAGGACCGGCGCCAGCAGGAAGACCACCTTGTCGGCGGCCTTGGGGATCAGGTCCTCCTTGAGCGCCAGCTTGACGCCGTCGGCGAGCGACTGGAGCAGGCCGAAGGGGCCGTTGACGTTGGGGCCGATGCGGTGCTGCATCCGGGCCACGACCCGGCGCTCCCACCAGATGTTGAAGAGCGTCAGCAGCACCAGGACCACGAAGATCAGCAGCGCCTTGACGAGGACGAGCCACCACGGGTCCTGCCCGAAGGCCTCGAGCCCGTCGCCCTGCGGCGTCTCCGCCGCGAGGGTGACCACCTGGGAGATGTTCACTTGCCGGCTCCCTTCACCGTGACCGTGCTGCCGGGCGAGGCCAGGTCGGCGAGCACGCCGCGCCCCACGCTGTGGGTCGGCAGCCACACGACGCCGTCGACCATGTCGTCGGCGACCTCGACCGGCACCGTGACGGACCCGCGGTCACCGGTCAGGACGACGTCCACGGCGCTGCCGAGGCCGTCGAGGGTGGCCGGGCTGACGAGGGCGACGGCCGGGCGCCGGGTGGCGGCCAGGTGCGGGTCGCCGTCCTGCATCGAGCCCTGGTCGAGCAGCTGCTTCCAGCCGGCGAGCACGAGCGCACCGGCCTTGGCGCGCGGCTTGCGCGGATCCTTGCCGAGGACCGGCTCGGGGCGGGTGCCGTCCCAGGGGCCCATGGCCTCCATCTCGGCGCGCACCTCGGGGACCGTGCGGAAGCCCAGCGAGCTCCCCTGCCCCAGCGCGGCGAGCTCGTCGGCGATGCCGGCGAGGACGCGCAGGTCGGGCAGCGAGCCCGGGTTGCTGAAGACGGCGTCGAAGGGGCGCGGGCGTCCCTCCCACGTGACGAAGGTGCCGGCCTTGTCGGTGACCGGGGCGATCGGGAGCACCACGTCGGCCAGCCGCGTCACGTCGGTCTCGCGCTGCTCGAGGCTGACCACGAACGACGCGGCCTCCAGCGCGGCCCGGGTGGCGGCCGGGTCGGCGGTGTCGTCGGGGTCCACGCCACCGACGACGACGCCACCGAGGCTGCCGTCGGTGAGCGCGGCGATGATCGCGTTGCCGTCGCGACCGGGCGCGTCGGGCAGGTGGTCGACACCCCACGCGGTGGCGGTGTCGACCCGGGCAGAGGCGTCGCCGACCGGACGACCGCCGGGCAGGAGGGTGGGGAGGCAACCGGCCTCGACCGCGCCGCGGTCACCGGCCCGGCGGGGCACCCACGCGAGTCGGGCGCCGGTGGTGCGGGCGAGCTCGACGGCGGCCGTCAGGGCGCCGTGGTGCTGGGCCAGCCGCTCGCCCACGAGGATGACGCCGCCGGAGTCCAGGGCGGTGGTGGCGTCCTCGGCCAGGGCGCGCAGCGCCTCGGCCTCCTCGCCCGGGGCGGTCGGGACCAGCCGGCCCTTCATCTTCCCCAGGCCGCGGGTGGTGAAGGGGGCGAGGGCGACGACCTTGGTCGAGCCCTTCGACGCCTTGCGCAACCGCAGGAAGATCGTGGCCGCCTCGTCCTCGGGCTCGAGGCCCGCAAGCACGACGACCGACGCGCGCTCGAGGTCGTCGTACGTGACGTCCATGGAGAGCGCGACGCGGGAGGCCAGGAAGTCGGCCTCCTCGGCGGTGTGGGGGCGGGCGCGGAAGTCGATGTCGTGCGTGCCGAGGGAGACCCGCGCGAACTTGGCGTAGGCGTAGGCGTCCTCGGCGGTGACGCGGCCGCCGGTCAGGACGGCGGCGCTGCCGGCCGCGTGGAGGCCGCGGGCCGCGACGGCGAAGGCCTCGGGCCACGACGCGGGCCGGAGCTCCCCGTCCTCGCGCACCATCGGGTGGGTGAGGCGGTCGTCCTGGCGGGAGTACTGGAAGGCGAAGCGGTCCTTGTCGCTGATCCACTCCTCGTTGACCTCGGGGTCGTTGCCGGCGAGGCGGCGCATGACCTTGCCGCGCCGGTGGTCGACGCGGATGGCCGCGCCACAGGAGTCGTGCTCGGCGACGCTCGGGGTGGAGACGAGGTCGAAGGGACGCGAGCGGAAGCGGTACTCCGCGCTCGTCAGGGCACCCACCGGGCAGATCTGGATGGTGTTGCCCGAGAAGTAGGAGAGGAACGGTGCGCCGTCGGCGATGCCGATCTGCTGCTGCGCACCACGCTCGACCAGCGCGATGAACGGGTCGCCGGCGATCTCGTCGGCGAAGCGGGTGCAGCGCTGGCACACGATGCACCGCTCGCGGTCGAGCAGCACCTGGGGCGAGATGTTGATGGGCTTGGGGAAGGTGCGCTTGACGCCGTCGAAGCGGGTCTCGCCACGGCCGTTGGACATGGCCTGGTTCTGCAGGGGGCACTCGCCGCCCTTGTCGCAGACGGGGCAGTCGAGGGGGTGGTTGACGAGCAGGAACTCCATGATCCCCTGCTGCGCCTTGTCGGCCACGGGGCTCGTCGCCTGCGTGCTGACGACCATGCCCTCGGCCACCGTGATCGTGCACGAGGCCTGCGGCTTGGGGATGGGCTTGCCGTTGCCGGCGTCCGGGATGTCGACCAGGCACTGGCGGCAGGCACCGACGGGGGCCAGCAGCGGGTGGTCGCAGAAGCGCGGGATCTGGACGCCGACCTGCTCGGCGGCGCGGATGACCAGCGTGTCCTTGGGGACGCTGACCTCGACGCCGTCGATCGTCAGGGTCACCGTGTCGATCTTGGCCGGGGTGGTCGTCATGCAGAGGCTCCGGTCTGGGCGAACGCCGTCGAGGCGGTCGGGTCGAACGGGCACCCACCGTGGGTGAGGTGCGCGAGGTACTCGTCACGGAAGTACTTGATCGAGCTCGAGATCGGGCTGGTCGCACCGTCGGCGAGCGCGCAGAACGAGCGGCCCATGATGTTCTCGCACTGGTCGAGCAGCATGTCGAGGTCCGACTCCTGGCCCTCGCCCTTCTCCAGGCGGGCCAGCGTCTGCACCAGCCACCACGTGCCCTCGCGGCACGGGGTGCACTTGCCGCAGGACTCGTGCTTGTAGAACTCGGTCCAGCGCAGCACGGCACGCACGACGCAGGTCGTCTCGTCGAAGATCTGCAGCGCGCGGGTGCCGAGCATCGAGCCGGCCGCGCCGACGCCCTCGAAGTCGAGGGGCACGTCGAGGTGCTCGGTGGTCAGCAGCGGGGTGCTGGAGCCGCCGGGGGTCCAGAACTTCAGCTCGTGGCCCTCCCGGATGCCACCGGCCAGGTCGATGAGCTGGCGCAGCGTGATGCCGAGCGGGGCCTCGTACTGGCCGGGACGCACGACGTGGCCCGACAGGCTGAAGATGCCGAAGCCCTTGGACTTCTCGGTGCCCATCGAGGCGAACCACTCGGCGCCGTTGCCGATGATGCTCGGCACCGAGGCGATGGACTCGACGTTGTTGATCACCGTGGGGCTGGCGTAGAGGCCGGCCACCGCGGGGAACGGGGGGCGCAGGCGCGGCTGGCCGCGACGGCCCTCGAGGCCCTCGAGCAGGGCGGTCTCCTCGCCACAGATGTAGGCACCCGCGCCGGCGTGCACGACGACGTCGAGGTCGTAGCCCGAGCCGTGGATGTCCTTGCCGAGGTGGCCGGCCAGGTAGGCCTCCTGCACGGCGCGCTGCAGCCGACGGATGACGTGCAGCACCTCGCCGCGCACGTAGATGAAGGCGTGGTTGGCGCGGATCGCGAACGAGCTGATGATGACGCCCTCGAGGAGCGTGTGGGGGCTGGCCATCATGAGCGGGATGTCCTTGCAGGTGCCCGGCTCGGACTCGTCGGCGTTGACCACGAGGTACTTGGGCTTGGGGTTGTCCTGCGGGATGAAGCCCCACTTCATGCCGGTGGGGAAGCCCGCGCCGCCGCGACCGCGCAGGCCGGAGTCCTTGACGGCGGTGATGATGGCGTCAGGGTCCATGCCCAGAGCCGTGCGCATCGCGCCGTAGCCGCCGCGACCTTCGTACGACGCCAGCGTCCAGGAGCGCTCGGCGTCCCAGTTGTCGGTGAGGACCGGGGTCAGGGTGTCTGTCTTCACTTCGCCTCCTCGGTTCCCTGGGCGTCGTCCTCGTGCTTGAGGTCGGCGTCGGAGCGCTGGACCGCGCCCTCGGAGTCCTGGCGGTCGGCCTCGTGGCTGCCGTCGGCACCCGTCGCGGCCGCGGCGGGCTCGTCGGCGGTGCGACCGGCGGCGTTGCCGCCCGGCGCCGTCCAGCCACGCTCGCGCGCGATGCCCAGGCCCACCAGGGAGGCAGGACCTGCGGACGGGCCCTCGTCGGCGAGGTCGTCGGGGAAGCCCGCGAGCACCCGCTCGGCCTCGCGCCAGGTGCACAGGCGCGGACCGCGGGTGGAGTGGACGTCCTTGCCGGCGCGCAGGTCGTCGACGACCTGGACGGCCGAGTCGGGCGTCTGGTTGTCCATGAACTCCCAGTTGACCATCATCACCGGGGCGTAGTCGCAGGCGGCGTTGCACTCGACGTGCTCGAGGGTGATCGTGCCGTCGGCGGTGGTCTCGTCGTTGCCGACGTCGAGGTGCTCCTTGAGCCGCTCGAAGATCAGGTCGCCACCCATGACGGCGCACAGCGTGTTGGTGCAGACCCCGACGTGGTAGTCGCCGACGGGCTTGCGCTTGTACATCGTGTAGAAGGTCGCGACGCCGCTGACCTCGGCCGGGGAGATGCCCAGGATCTCGGCGCACGCCTCGATGCCCTCGGGCGTCACGCGCCCCTCCTCCGACTGCACGAGGTGCAGCATCGGGAGCAGTCCCGAGCGGGCCTCCGGGTAGCGCGCAGCGATCTGGCGCAGCTCGGCCCACGTCTGCTGGGTGAGGGCCCGGTCGTTCTCGGTGAAGCGGTCGGGTGCGGGGTGATTCATCGGTCGACGCCTCCCATGACGGGGTCGATCGAGGCGATGGCGACGATGACGTCGGCGACCATGCCGCCCTCGCTCATCACGCTCGTCGCCTGGAGGTTGGTGAAGGACGGGTCGCGGAAGTGCGCCCGGAACGGTCGCGTGCCGCCGTCCGAGACGACGTGCGCGCCGAGCTCGCCGCGGGGCGACTCGACCGGGACGTAGGCCTGGCCGGCCGGGACCCGGAAGCCCTCGGTCACCAGCTTGAAGTGGTGGATCAGCGCCTCCATCGACTCGCCCATGATGTGGCGGATGTGGTCGAGGGAGTTGCCCATGCCGTCGGAGCCGATCGACAGCTGGCTGGGCCAGGCGATCTTCTTGTCACCGACCATCACCGGCGCACCCTCGAGGTCGGCGAGCCGCTTGGCCGCCTGCTCGACGATCCGCAGCGACTCGTCCATCTCGGCGAGGCGCACCCGGAAGCGGCCGTAGGCGTCGGCGGTGTCCCACGTCTGGACGTCGAAGTCGTAGTCCTCGTAGCCGCAGTAGGGCTGCGTCTTGCGCAGGTCCCAGGCGTAGCCGGTGGAGCGCAGCGGGGGGCCGGTGAGGCCCAGCGCCAGGCAGCCGGCCAGGTCGAGGTGGCCGACGCCCTCGAGGCGGGCCTTGAAGATCGGGTTGGCGTTGCAGAGCGCGGCGTACTCGGGCAGGCGCTTGCGCATCAGGGCGACGAAGTCGCGGATCTCGTCAAGCGCGCCGGGCGGGAGGTCCTGGGCGACGCCGCCGGGACGGATGAACGCGTGGTTCATGCGCAGACCGGTGATCAGCTCGAACAGGTCCAGCACCAGCTCGCGCTCGCGGAAGCCGATCGTCATCACCGTCAGGGCGCCGATCTCCATGCCGCCGGTCGCGATGGCGACCAGGTGCGAGGAGATCCGGTTGAGCTCCATGAGGAGCACCCGCATGACCTGGGCCTTCTCCGGGATGTCGTCCTCGATGTCGAGCAGCCGCTCGACGCCCAGGACGTAGGTCGCTTCGTTGTAGAACGGCGAGAGGTAGTCCATCCGGGTGCAGAAGGTCGTGCCCTGGACCCAGGAGCGGTACTCCATGTTCTTCTCGATGCCCGTGTGGAGGTAGCCGATGCCGCAGCGGGCCTCGGTCACCGTCTCGCCCTCGAGCTCGAGGATCAGGCGGAGCACGCCGTGGGTCGACGGGTGCTGGGGACCCATGTTGACGACCACCCGCTCGTCGGCGGCATCGCCGAGACCCTGGGTGATCGAGTCCCAGTCCTGGCCGGTGACCGTGAAGACCTTGCCCTGGCTGGTCTCGCTCGGGTCGGCGTACAGGTCCTGCTGGTTCTCTGTCGTGGGCTTCTGTGTCGTGGCCATCAGTTGTACGACCTCCGCTGGTCGGGCGGCGGGACGGACCCACCCTTGTACTCCACGGGGATGCCGCCCAAGGGGTAGTCCTTGCGCTGCGGGTGGCCCGGCCAGTCGTCGGGCATCAGGATGCGGGTCATGGCCGGGTGGCCGTCGAAGACGATCCCGAACATGTCCCACGTCTCGCGCTCGTGCCAGTCGATGGTGGGGTAGATGCTCACCAGGCTGGGGACGTGCGCGTCGCCGTCGGGGCACGACACCTCGAGGCGCACGCGACGGTTGTGGGTCATCGAGAGCAGGTGGTAGACCGCGTGCAGCTCGCGGCCCGTGTCGTCGGGGTAGTGCACGCCGCTCACGCCCGAGCAGAACTCGAAGCGCAGCGCCTCGTCGTCGCGGAGCATCTGTGCCACGAAGGGCAGGTCGTCGCGGCGGACGTGGAAGGTGATCTCGCCCCGGTGGACCACGACGGACTCGATCGCCGCGGTCAGGTCGGTCTGGCGCAGCCGCGCCTCGAGGGCGTCGGCGACCTCGTCGAACCACCCGCCGTACGGGCGCTGGGACGGGCTGGGGAACACGATCGGGGAGACCAGGCCGCCGTAACCGGAGGTGTCACCGGTGCCGGAGACGCCGAACATGCCGCGCCGCTGGCCCGCTGAGCGGACCTCGGTGCCCTCGCCGCCGGGGGCCGGGAGGTTCTCCGGCGACTGCTCGACGGCCGGCTGGTCGACGTGCGCCGTCTCCGGCTTGTCGGAGGGGTTGTCCTGCGGGTTGCTCATCGCAGCAGGCCTCGCATCTGGCTCGTGGGCAGCGCCTTGAGCGCGGTGGTCTCCAGCTCCTCGATCTCCGCGAGGCGGTTGGCACCGAGCTTGGTGGCCTGCACCTGGTCGTGGAGCTTCAGGATCGCGTCGATGAGCATCTCGGGCCGCGGCGGGCAGCCGGGGAGGTACATGTCGACGGGGACGATGTGGTCGACGCCCTGGACGATGGCGTAGTTGTTGAACATGCCGCCGGAGCTGGCGCACACGCCCATGGCGAGGACGTACTTGGGCTCGGCCATCTGGTCGTAGATCTGGCGCAGGACGGGAGCCATCTTCTGGCTCACCCGACCTGCCACGATCATCAGGTCGGCCTGGCGCGGGCTGGCCCGGAAGACCTCCATGCCGAAGCGGGCCAGGTCGTACTTGGGGCCGCCGGAGGTCATCATCTCGATGGCGCAGCAGGCCAGGCCGAAGGTCGCGGGCCAGAACGACGCCTTGCGCATGTAGCCGGCGACACCCTCGACCGTGGTCAGGAGCACGCCGCTCGGCAGCTTCTCTTCAAGTCCCATGATTCAGTCCCAGTCCAGTCCGCCGCGACGCCATACGTACGCGTAGGCCACGAACACCGTGGCGATGAAGATGACCATCTCGATGAGCCCGAAGAGCCCCATGGCGTCGAAGTGCACGGCCCAGGGGTAGAGGAAGATGATCTCGATGTCGAAGATGATGAACATCATCGCGGTGATGTAGTACTTCACCGGGATGCGGCCGCCACCGATGGGCTGCGGGGTGGGCTCGATACCGCACTCGTAGGAGTCGAGCTTGGCGCGGTTGTAGCGCTTGGGCCCGATGAACGCGCTCATGACGACCGAGCCGACGGCGAAGGCCGCGGCGATGGCCGCCAGCACGAGCACTGGCGTGTAGAGCTCCATCGAGCCTGTCCCTTCGTCGTCCCTGTGCACCGCCTGCCTGTGCACCTCATGGCCACCAGCGGGCCGCCGCGACCAGGTCGCATGTGGCTTTGTGAACTACTTCACTAGTGGCGCAGCCCACAGTGTAGGACCCGTCACGCCGGTCGTCACGTGGGGGGTTGTCGGCCTCTTCACCCCGCCTCACCTGCGGATTTAACGCACGCAGGCCTTGTCTAAATGGACTGCTCGGGGCCGGCTCTCAGGCCGTCGCGCGGTGCAGGGCGACGATGCCGCCCGAGAGGTTGCGCCACTGCGGCGACTGCCAGCCCGCGGCGGCGACCATCGCTGCCAGCCGCTGCTGGTCGGGCCACGCGCGGATCGACTCGGCGAGGTAGACGTAGGCGTCCGGGGACGACGAGACCGCTCGGGAGATCGCGGGGAGCGCCTTCATGAGGTACTCCATGTAGACGGTGCGGAAGGGCGCGAACGTCGGGCTGCTGAACTCGCACACCACGAGGCGGCCGCCGGGCCGGGTCACCCGGCGCATCTCGCGCAGCCCGGCCTCCGGGTCGACGATGTTGCGCAGGCCGAACGAGATGGTCACCGCGTCGAAGGTGTCGTCGGCGAAGGGCAGCCTGGTGCCGTCGCCCGCGGTGAAGGGCAGGTGGCGACGGGCCCGCTTGCCGACCTGCAGCATGCCGAGCGAGAAGTCGCACGGGACGACGTACGCGCCGGCGTCGGCGAAGGGCTGGCTCGAGGTGCCGGTGCCGGCCGCGAGGTCGAGCACGCGGTCGCCGTACGACGGGGCGACGGCGTCGATGACGTCGCGCCGCCAGCGGCGGTCCTGGCCCAACGAGAGGACGTCGTTGGTGACGTCGTACCTCTGGGCGACCGCATCGAACATGCGTCGGACGTCGGTCGGCTGCTTGTCGAGCTCTGCGCGGGCCACGCGGTGAGCGTAGTCGGACGCAACTTCTCGATGTCGGTCGGCGTCCCTACGATGACGACCACTTCCAACCTCGGAGATCCCATGCCTCTCGCCCGGTCCGCGCGCCTCGTCCTGGCGCTCGTGCTCACCCTCGGTCTCGCCGGCCTCGGCGCCACCGTCCCGCTCGCCCCCGCCCGCGCCGACGACGCCGCGTCCGCCCGCGCCTTCGACCCGCTGCGCCTCGGCGACACCGGCTGGCGGGTGCGGGAGCTCCAGAGCCGGCTGCACCAGCTCGGCCTCCACTCCGAGGTGGTCACGAGCCGCTTCGACGCGCAGACGCGTGCGGGCGTGCGCACCTTCCAGGCACGCCGGCAGCGCGAGACCACCGGCCGCGTCGACGCACCCACGTGGCGCAAGCTGGTCGCGGTCACGACCGAGCCGACCCGCGAGGCGCTGCACAACATCTACACGCCCGGCCCGGCGATCCTCGCCGCGGGCGACCGGGGCCTCGCCGTGCGCCGCGTCCAGGCCCGCCTGGCACAGCTGCAGTGGTGGAGCGGCGACGTGACCGGCATCTACGACGCCCGCACCACCGAGGCCGTGCGCGGGTTCCAGGCCAAGCGCCGCATCCCCGTCACCGGCGAGGTCGACCGGCGCACCCTCGACCGGCTCGCCGCGATGACCCGCCAGCCAACCAAGGCCGAGCTCTTCAACATCGAGCCGCAGGGCCCGGCGCTCGACCCGCGCTGCATGACCGGGCGCGCGATGTGCGTCGACAAGACCTCGCGGTCCCTGCGCTGGGTGGTCGACGGGGTGGTGCGGACCCGCGTGGACGTGCGGTTCGGCTCCGACGAGCTGCCGACCCGAGAGGGCGCGTTCACGGTCTTCCGCAAGAGCCGCGACCACGTGTCGAGCCTCTACGACACCCCGATGCCGTTCGCGATGTTCTTCTCGGGCGGCCAGGCGGTGCACTACTCCCCCGACTTCGCGGCGACCGGCTACGACGGCGCCTCGCACGGGTGCGTCAACGTGCGCGACTACGACGCGGTGCGCCGGCTGTTCGACCAGGTGCACCTCGGCGACAAGGTGATCGTCTACCGCTCCTGACGGCGTCGGCCACCCGTCCTGGCTCGGGCTCACGGGGCCCGTCGCAGTAGGCTCCGGGACGTGACGAGTGCGGCGACCACCCCCGTGACGACCGCGTCCAGCCCCCTCGTGGTGCGGACGACGGCGGTCGACCTCGGGGACCCCGCCACCACCCGCCTGCTGGACCTGCTGCCCGCCGACGCGCCGGTGACATGGCTGCGCAACGGCGAGGGCCTCGTCGGCTGGGGCGTCGCCGCCCAGGTCCGCACCAGCGGCACCGCCCGCTTCAGCGACGCCGACAAGTGGTGGGCCGAGACCACCGCCCGCGCCGACGTCCTCGACGAGGTCGTCGAGCCAGGCACCGGACTGGTCGCGTTCGGCTCCTTCGGCTTCGCCGACGACCCCGGCGACTCGGTGCTCGTCGTCCCCCGGGTGGTGCTGGGTCGCCGCGGAGACCGCGCGTGGATCACCACCGTCGGCGACTCGCCCGTCGCCGAGGCCCCTCGGGTCGCGCCGGCCGACGTCCCCCCGGCCCCGGTCGGGCTGAGCTTCGCCGACGGCGCCCTCAACGGGGAGGCCTGGATGACCGTCGTCGCCGACGCCGTCTCCCGGATCAACGCCGGCGCCCTGGAGAAGGTCGTGCTCGCCCGCGACCTCATCGCCACCTGCACCGAGCCGGTCGACGTGCGGTGGGCCCTGCACCGCCTCGCCGTCGACTACGCCATGTGCTGGACCTTCCACGTCGACGGCCTCTTCGGCGCCACGCCCGAGATGCTGGTGCGCCGCGAGCGTGGCCTCGTCACGTCCCGCGTGCTCGCCGGGACCATCCGGCGTACGGGCGACGACGAGCGCGACCTCGCGCTGGCCGCGACGCTGGCCCGCTCGTCGAAGGACCTCGAGGAGCACGAGTACGCCGTCCGCTCGGTCGCCGACGCCCTCGAGCCGCACTGCTCGTCGATGAACGTGCCTGAGGCGCCCTTCGTCCTGCACCTGCCCAACGTCATGCACCTCGCCACCGACGTGGCCGGGGTCGTCCACGACGCGGCCACGGTGTCCTCCCTCCAGCTCGCCGAGGCCCTGCACCCGTCGGCCGCGGTGGGCGGGACCCCGACCCCGGAGGCCGTCGCACTCATCGGCGAGATCGAGGGCATGGACCGCGACCGCTACGCCGGCCCGGTCGGCTGGATCGACGCCACCGGCGACGGCGAGTGGGGCATCGCGCTGCGCTCGGCGCTGGTGCAGGGCTCGACGGTGCGGCTCTTCGCCGGCTGCGGCGTGGTCGGCAGCTCTGACCCGGAGGCCGAGCTGGCGGAGTCCCAGGCGAAGTTCGTCCCGGTCCGCGACGCCCTCTCGGGCGAGATCTGAGTCGTCCGGGCCCTACAGGTCCTCGCCGGGCTGCCGGCGTACGAACTCCTGCCCCTCCGGCAGCAGGTTGCCCATGTGCGAGGCGACCATGTCGAGCCCGATGTCGCTGTAGACCCGGTCGTGGATCCCCAGCGAGCGCGGCGCCCCGACCTCGCGGACGAAGTCCACGGCCTCGCTCACCTTGAGCCACGGCGCGCTCACCGGCGAGAGGAGCACGTCGACCGCCCGTCCGGGCGCCGTGAGGGCGTCGCCGGGGTGGTAGACGGCATCCGCGCCGACGGTCAGGAGGTAGCCGGAGTTGTCGAAGCGGTCGTAGTCGGGGTGGATGACCGCGTGCTTCTCCCCCACCACCTCGACCGGCAGCCCGGACACGTCGAGACGGTCGCCGGGGCGTACGACGGTGACGCGCTCGGCGACGTCGGGTGCCTGCTCGCGGAGCAGCCGGGCCACCGCCTCGATCGTCCAGATCGGGGCGTCGGAACGGCGCAACAGGTCGGGGTGGACGTGGTCGGCGTGCTCGTGGGTGATGAGGACCGCGGTGGCGCCGTCGAGCGCCTCCGCCTCGGTGAAGACCCCCGGATCGAGGACGACGACGGCCCCGTCGTGCTCGATGCGCACACACGCGTGGCCGAACTTCGTGATCCGCATCTCGCCACAGTAGGCCGATCCCGGAATCCGGTCATCCCCGCCCGACACCGCCGTTCGATGCGGAGGATCAGGTCCCGGAAGTTAAGGTGTGGTCGCCCTCGAGTGCAGTGGGGGAACGTCAACCGCACCCGATCGAATGAGAGAACCCATGTCTGGACGCCGCGCCCTCGCAGGAAGCCTGCTCGCGCTGCTGATGCCCGCCTCGATGATCCTGGTCACGCAGACCAGCTCGTCGAGTGCCGACACCTCCGACTCCATCTCGACCTCCGTCAGTGAGCGTCGGGCCAAGACCCGTGTCAGCCTGGTGGCCCTGCCCCAGATCGTCGGCCAGGGCAAGCGCCCCGCGTCGGCCGGATCGGCCCAGGCCGGCCTGACCGCCACCGTCAAGCCGGGCAAGCCCGGTCGCACCGTTGCCCTGCAGGTCCAGAAGGGCAGCACGTGGAAGACGGTCAAGAAGACCAAGGTCAACAAGAAGGGTCGCGCCGAGTTCGGTGCGCCGATCTCCAAGGGCGGCCAGGCGCTGACCTACCGCGCCCAGGCGATGGCGTTCAAGGGCTCCAAGGCCGGCAAGAGCAAGTCGGTCAGCACCGCTCGCTGGCTGACCCCGACCTGGACCGACGAGTTCTCCGGCAACTCGCTCGACCCGGTCTGGAACCACCGCGGCGGCACCTACGAGCCCGAGAGCCTGCGCGCCTGCTCCAAGGGTGACCCGCGCGCCGTCTCCGTCGGCGGCGGCACCGCCCGCCTGAGCGTCATCAAGGACCCGAGCCGCTCGACGAAGTGCGTGGCCAAGAAGGACGGCAAGTCCACCGGCAAGTTCGCCTACCGCCTCAACGGCCACATCGGCACCCAGGGCGCGTTCTCGTACAAGTACGGCTTCGCGGCCGCCCGCATCAAGTTCCAGAAGTCGCGCGGCCAGCACGGCGCGTTCTGGATGCAGCCCGCCGTCAGCGTGTCCGGTGCCACCGACCCGCGCCTGACCGGTGCCGAGATCGACGTCATCGAGTACTTCGGCGACCAGCACCCCGAGGGTGGCCTGACGTCGTTCGTCTACTCGAAGAACAAGAAGGGCCAGGGCGTCAAGACCGGCTCGTGGATCAAGGACTCGCGCTCGTTCCTCAAGAACAAGCGTGACGGCTGGTCCAAGAACTTCCACGTCTTCTCGGTGGAGTGGACGCCCAACGTCTACATCTTCCGGATCGACGGCAAGGAGACCTACCGCACCAAGGTCGGCGTCTCCGGCCAGCCGCAGTACCCGATCCTGAGCATGCTCGCGTCCGACTACGAGATCTCCAAGATCGTCAAGGACAGCAAGCTCCCCCAGTCGATGACTGT
The DNA here is from genome assembly GCF_001428425.1 of Nocardioides sp. Soil777. NCBI lineage: Bacteria > Bacillati > Actinomycetota > Actinomycetes > Propionibacteriales > Nocardioidaceae > Nocardioides > Nocardioides sp. Soil777. The sequence continues at coordinate 167,154 of NZ_LMSN01000015.1, read as the reverse complement.
CGACTGGATCCGGGTCTGGCAGGCCTGATCGACCGGCCGCAAGGCCGCCCGCACGACGTGCGACGCGTCGTCCCGCTCCGGCGGGACGGCGCGTCGTCGCATTTCAGCCCGCCCCGGCTTCGCCGAGGTGGCGTCGGACGAGAATTGCTCCACTGCGGGGCCGGCGGCCGGTCTCGTTCCCCACGCCTGCGCCGTACGACGTCGCCCCACTCACGCCGTACGACGCCGGCCCACCTCGCGCGTACGACGCACTCCCGGACGCCGGGGGCACACCGCCGTGTGCCGCAGGTCGGGCTCAGCCGGTCAGGTGGTGCACGTAGCACCAGCGCCAGTCCTCGCCGGGCTGGGCGGACTGCATGACCGGGTGCGTGGTCTCGTGGAAGTGCTCGGTGGCGTGCCGGAAGGGCGAGGAGTCGCAGCAGGCCACGAGCCCGCAGGTGAGGCAGCGGCGCAGCGAGACCCAGTGCACCCCGGCGGCGAGGCACTCCTCGCAGACCAGCCCGTCGTCGGCCGACGCGGGAGGCTGGGCGGGCGTCTCGTCGAGGTGGTCGCAGGTGTCCCCGCGGACCACCCGGGCGTTGCGGGCCTCGTCACGCTCGTCCTCGTCACCGAGGGCGACGTCGAGCATCGACTCCTCGACGTCGAGGACGGCGAGCACGTCTCGGATGACGTCGCTGGCCACGCTGCCCGTGCTGCGGATCTCAAGCACCCGCTCCCGTTCGGCGCCGATCATGGCCACCCGGACCCGCGCGTAGAGGTCGCTGGGCGACTCCTGCCCGGCGGTCGTGGACAACCGCTCCCAGGCGGCGAAGTTGCGCTGCTCGACCCGCTGCCGGATCTGGTCGAGGACACCGTGCGGGTCGTCGGTCTCCATCCGCTCGAGCTCCTTGAAGCCGGCCTTGGACGCCTGCTGCAGCACCGACGCCCGGGCCAGGGCGTCGTCGAGCGGGTCGGGCGAGGGCACGCGCAGGGTGCGGGCCACCCACGGCAGGGAGAGGCCCTGGAGGAAGAGGGTGCCGGCCACCACGGTGAAGGCGATGAGCAGCAGGACCTCGCGGTGCTCGGTCTCCTCGGGGATGACGAAGGCCGCCGCCAGCGTCACCACGCCGCGCATGCCGGCCCAGCCGAGGACGAAGCTGTACTGCCACGGCGGCACCTCGCCGCTGTCGGGGTCCGGGCCGGGCCGGACCAGCAGGTAGCGCGCCGCGAACACCCAGACCATCCGCAGCACCACCGTGGTCAGCAGCGCCGCCACGCACACGGCGGTGATGAGCCGCGGGGAGAGCTCGCTGTCCGCGACGCCCTCGAGGATCCAGCGGGCCTGGAGGCCGATGAGCAGGAAGACGGTGTTCTCCAGCAGGAAGGAGATGGTCCGCCAGTTGATGCGCTCCGCGATCCGCGACTGCGCGGTCTGGATGACCGGCGCCTTGTGCCCGAGCAGCAGCCCGGTCACCACGACGGAGATGACCCCCGAGGAGTGCAGCTCCTCGGCCAGGAGGTAGGCCGCGAACGGCGTGACCAGCGAGATCGCGGTGTCCATCAGCGGGTCGGTGACGAGCAGGCGGACCTTGGCCACCACGACGAAGACCACGAAGCCGAGCGCGGCACCGCCGACGGAGGCCCACAGGAAGTCCAGTCCCACGTCGAAGGCCTCCACGCCGACCGAGCTGGCCGCCAGCGCGGTGCGCAGGGTGACCAGGGCGGTCGCGTCGTTGAGCAGCGACTCGCCCTCGAGGATGGTGACGATCCGTCGTGGCAGCCCGATCTTGCGGGCGATCGCGGTCGCCGCCACCGCGTCGGGCGGCGCGACGACCGCGCCCACGGCGATGGCCAGCGGCCAGGAGATGGCCGGCACCATCCAGTGCACGACCGCACCGACCCCGAACGCTGTGAAGAGCACCAGCCCGACCGAGAGCAGCAGGATCGGGCGCCGGTTGGCGTTGAAGTCGACCAGCGACGTCTGCAGCGCGGCGGCGTACAGCAGCGGGGGCAGGAAGCCCAGCAGCACCACCTCGGCCTCGAGGCGGACCTCCGGCACGAACGGCAGGTAGGTCCCGGCGACGCCGACCAGGATCAGCAGCAGCGGGGCGGGCAGGTCGAAGCGGTCGGCCAGCGCCGTGCCGGCGAGGACCACGACGACGAGGGCGACGAGGAAGAGGGCGATCTCCACCCGCAGAGTCTGGCAGGAGTACGACGCACGGTCGCCGCGCGTCCGCGGGGCACGGGGTCCGGGCCCCACCGGGCGGCTGGGATGATCTGCGGGTGCGACGACTCGGGAGGATGCTGCTGGCGCTCGTCGGCCTCGTGTGCCTCCTCGCCGGGGCCGCCGCGGCGGCGTACTTCGGCTCCGACGACACCGTCTTCAACCGCCCGGCCGCGCTCGGCGCCGACGGGCGTCCGGTCCTCACCGCACCTGACCTGCTGGCCTGGGACGGCGTGACGGTGACCCTGCGGGCCCAGGCGCCGGACGGCGTGTTCATCGGGACCGCGCACCCGGTCGACGTGGCCGACTTCGTCGGCGGCTCCACGCGCGTGCGGCTCGACGGCGTCACGCTCGACGGCGTGGTCGCCGAGGACGCGGGCCGGGGCGCACCGCGGCACCCCGAGGACGCCGACTTCTGGACCCGGGAGATGACCGGCACCGGACCGCAGGAGCTGGCGCTCGACCGCAGCACCTCGGCCGCCCAGTGGGTGATCGCCCCGCTCGGCGGCACCGGACCGACGACGGTGTCCTTCGGCGTGACCGTCGAGGGGGCCTACCTCGCCGCGCTGGGCGTCGCGGGTGCCGGGCTGCTGCTGCTCGTCCTGGCCGTCGAGCTGCTGCGTCCCCGGGGTCCCCGACGCCCCCGACGCTCCCGTCCGTCGCGGGGCCGGGCGTCCGACCCAGCCGACCCAGCCGACCCCGCCGACCCCGAGGAGCCGGCGCCCGTCCGACGCCCGGGCGCCCGCAAGGCCGCCCGCCCCGGACGCCGCTCCCGCACCACGACCACCACGACAGTCGCCACCCTCGCCGTGGTGCTCCTCGCGACCGGGTGCCAGCTCCCGGAGCCGTCGACCCAGGAGGCCGCCACCCTCGCCCGGACCAAGGTGTCGCTCACCGAGGACGACCTGCCGGCGCTCTACGCGTCGTACGACGAGCGGCGGGCGCGGGCCGTCCGCCGCGCCGGCCCGCCGGCCTACCGCGAGGGCCCGTGGCGCGCCGCCGACCGCGGGCTGGCACTGGCCGTGGACCGCTACGAGACGGCGGCCCGGCGCACGATGGGGCTCGGGCACGGGCACGCGGCCGCGCACACCGGGCTGCGGGTCTACGCCGCGCGGTTCGACGCCTACCCGATGTGGGCGCTGGTGGCGGCGCGCGCCCAGGGTGGCGACCCCGAGGTGCACGTGATGGTCCGCGACTCGGTGACCTCGCCCTGGCTGATGGAGGCCCGGACCGAGGTCGCCGGCGACCTGCCGCGGTCGGGGCGTCCCACCACGCTCCCCGGCAGCGGGGTCCGCGAGGCAGCGACCGCGGCCCGGAGTGCCTGGGCCGCCTTCCTCGAGAGCGGCACCGAAGAAGGGCTGCGGGTCGACGAGGCGTCGCGGGCATGGCGCCGGGCGATGGCCGACCTGGGCTCGCGGGCGATCTTCCGCGGCTGGGAGGTCGGGACGAGGGCCGAGGACGCCCCCGTGCGGGTCGTGGCCGTCGCGGACGGCCACCTCGCCGTCGTCGCGCTGCGGGTCGCCACCCGGCTGAACGGCCGTCCAGACCTGGCGGTGCGGTGGAACCCGCCCTACGCCCGGCTCCGTGCCGGGGAGGGAGGCGTGCTGGCGGTCGACGAGCTCGCGGTCGGCCTGGTGCACCTGCCGGACGACGGTCCGCCGACGCTGCTGGGGACGACCTTCAGCGAGATCCCGGCCGGAGCGACCTGATCCGGGCGTCGAGCTCGCGGCGGTTGTCGCGGCGGACGACCGCCTCGACCACCTCGATGCCCCCGTTGGGCGAGCCGAGCGCCTGCTCGAGCTCGGGCAGGCTCGTCACCCTCAGGTGCGGGGTGCGGGTGGCCGCGCAGACGCTGGCCAGGTCCACGTCGTGGGGCGTCCCGAAGAGGGTGTCGAAGGCGTCGCGGTGCTCGTCGGCGCCCTGCTCCAGCATGCTGAAGATCGACCCGCCGTTGTCGTTGACGACCACGACCGTGAGGTCCGGGCGCTGCTCACGGGGACCGAGCACCAGCCCGGTCATGTCGTGCACGAAGGTCACGTCGCCCATCAACGCCAGGGCCCGGGTGCTGCGGGGGCGGCCCAGCGCGGCGCCGATCGCGGTCGATACCGTGCCGTCGATCCCGGCCAGGCCGCGGTTGGCGATCACCTTGCGCCGGTCGCCGACTGCGTAGCGCGCCACCATCAGGTCCAGGTCGCGGATCGGGCTGGAGGCGCCCACGTGCAGCAGTCCCCCGGGCGGCAGCGCCCGACTCACCGCTCCCGCTACCTCGTACGGCGTGAGGTCGGGCTCCGCGGCGAGGAGCCGGTCGAGCTGGCGGCCGACCGACCGGTCGGCCTCGCGCCACTCGTCGAGCCACGCCGGGTCGCCGGGAGCGGCGGCGTACCGGTCGGCCTCCTGGCTGACCGCGAATGGGCGCGCCGACCAGATGCCCCGCGAGCGCATCGAGACGACCTCGACCTCCTCGCGACCGAGCAACCGGGTGACGGGGCGCGACAGCGTCGGGTGACCGGCCACGACGACCCGCTCGACGCGGTCGCCGAGGTCGCTGCCCAGCAGCAGGCGGTAGGTGCGGATGGCGTGGTCGCCGGTGCGCGAGCCGCTCGTCGGCTCGGCCAGCAGCGGCCAGCCGGCGTCCTGGGCCAGCACGCGCGCGGGCGGGCCTGCGTCGTCACCGGCCACCACGACGGTGCGGGGACCGGACGGGAGCTCGACGGGCACGGCGCGGTCGTCCCACGACATGGCCCAGGAGTCGGCGGCCACGTCGGTCCACGGCCCGTCGGGGAGCAGCGGGTCGTCGAGGTGGACGTTGAGGTGGACCGGTCCGGCGGTGCCCGACAGCGCGCCGCCGAGGGCCGGTCCGCCCGCCTCCAGGACCGTCGTCGGGGCGAAGGCGCCGAAGACCCCCACCTGATCGGTGGTCTGGTTGGCGCCGGTGCCGCGCATCCGTGCCGGCCGGTCGGCGGTGACGACGACCAGGTCGAGGCCGGAGTGGGCGGACTCCATGACGGCGGGCAGGAGGTTGGCCACGGCCGTCCCGGAGGTGCACACCACGGCCGCGCGGGCGCCCACCTTGGTGAGTCCGAGCGCGAGGAAGCCGGCGGTGCGCTCGTCGACCCGGGTGTGCAGGCGCAGCAGGTCGGCCCGAGCCGCGTCGTGGACCGCGAAGGACAGCGGTGCGTTGCGTGAGCCGGGGCAGAGGACGACCTCGCGCACCCCGGCCGCGAGCAGTGCGGCCACGACCTCGCGGGCCAGGGCGGTCGACGGGTTCACGAGGGCTGATCCTGCCGCACGGACGCCAGCCGGCGCTCCCACCAGGCGACCCGCTCCGGGTCGGCGGACAGCCGGTCGAGCGCGGCGGGGTCGACGACCGGGATGCGGACGGGCAGCATCCCGTCGTCCGGCAGCAGCGGCTCGGTCACCACGTCGTCGGTGAGCATCTGCACGGTGGCCAGCCCGCACGCGTGCGGCAGCTCCGGCAGCGCCGCCGCCAGGGCCACCCCCGCGGCGATGCCCACGCTCGACTCGATCGCGCTGGAGACGACCACCGGCAGGCCGATGTCCTCGGCGATCCGCAGGCACGCGCGCACGCCCCCGAGCGGCTGCACCTTGAGGACGGCGATGTCGGCGGCACCCAGGTCGCGCACCCGGTAGGGGTCCTCCGCCCGGCGGATCGACTCGTCGGCGGCGATCGCCACGTCGACCGCGCGGCGCACGGCGGCCAGCTCCTCGACGTCGGCGCAGGGCTGCTCGACGTACTCCAGGCCGCCCGCGGCCCGCTCGAGGAGGCGGATCGCGCCGACCGCCTCGTCGACGTCCCAGCCGCCGTTGGCGTCGACCCGGATGAGTCCCCCGGGGCCCAGCGCGTCGCGCACCGCCTCCAGGCGGGCCTCGTCGTCGCCAAGGGTCTGTCCGACCTCGGCGACCTTGACCTTGGCGGTGGCGCACCCGCCCGCCCGCACGATCGCGTGGGCGCGCTCGGGGCTGCACGCGGGCACCGTCACGTTGACGGGCACGGCGTCGCGCAGCGGGGCCGGCCAGTCCCCGGCGGCGGCCTCCTCGGCCGCGCGCCACCACGGCCGCGCGGTCGGGGCGTCGTACTCGGTGAAGGGGCTCCACTCCCCCCAGCCCGCCGGCCCCTCGACCAGCACGCCCTCCCGGACGGTGATCCCGCGGAAGCGGGTGCGCAGCGGGATGCTGAAGACGCGGATCACGCCCCCTCCTCCGCGCGCGCCACGAGCGCCTGCCGGTCGACCTTGCCGTTGTCGAGCAGCGGCAGGACGTCGAGGGCGACGACCTGCCGGGGCGCCCACGAGCGCGGGTGCACCTCCCCGACCCAGTCACGGACCTCCTCCAGCACCACGACGCCGACCACGAAGGCCACGACGCGGTGCCCCCACTCCTCGTCCTCGACGCCGAGCACCTCCGCGGAGTCGACCGCCGGGTGCTCGCGCAGCCGCCGCGCGACCGCGGGGAGGGGCACGTTGACCCCGCCGCTGACCACCACGTCGTCGAGACGGCCGAGCACGTGCAGCCGACCGTCCTCGTCGAGGCGGCCGGCGTCGGCGGTGAGGTACCAGCCGTCGACGAGCGTGCTCGCCGTCAGCTCCGGGTCGTCGGCGTAGCCCTCGAACAGCGTCGGCCCGCCGATCCGGATCCGGCCGTCGGTCCCGATCGCCACGGCGACGCCGTCGAGCGGGTGGCCGTCGTAGACGCAGCCGCCGGCGGTTTCGCTGGCGCCGTACGTCGCGACGACGTGCAGGCCGGCGTCCTCGGCCCGCCGGCGCAGGGCCGGGTCGATCGGACCGCCGCCGAGCAGGATCGTGTGCAGGCGACGCAGTGCCTCGGCCTCGCGCTCGTCGGTGAGCAGCCGGTGCAGCTGGGTCGGCACCAGCGAGGTGAAGAGGGGGACGTCGCGGTGGTGCGGCAGGCCGGCCAGCGTGGCGGCGAAGGAGCCCTGGACCACGACCGGCTCGTGTCCCGCGACCAGTGAGCGGCAGACGACCTGCACACCCGCGACGTACGACGCCGGCAGCGCCAGGAGCCACTGGCCGCTGGCCCCGAGGCGGGCCGCGGAGGCGTGCACGGAGGCGAGGACCGCGTGCCGGGCGAGCTCGACCCGCTTGGGCGTGCCCGTCGACCCCGACGTCTCCACCACGAGCGGCACGGGCTCGGCCATCACCGCCAGCCAGTCCCGCAGCGCGGCGACCACCTCGGTGGCACCGCCCCGCACCGGACGCAAGGAATTCACGAGACGCACGCTAGTCCCGGGGGGAGAATGGACGGCAATGACCTCCCAGCCACCCGATCTGCCGGAGTCCTCGGGGCACTCCGGACCGATGGCACCAGCGACTCCCCCGATCGACCCTGACCCCGGCTGGTGGCAGCGCCAGCTGCCTCCGTCGCCGCTGGCCCGGCGCCTCAGCGTCCAGTCGATCCTGTTCGCCGTCGGCGAGGGCACCTTCATCACCGGCAGCGCGGTGTTCTTCACCCAGATCGTCGGGCTCTCCGCCGCTCAGGTGGGTGTCGGCCTGACCGTGGCCGGGCTGGTCTCGTTCTTCCTCGCCGTCCCGGCCGGCAAGCTGGCCGACCGCGTCGGCACCAGGCGCATCTGGGCCATCAGCGCCGGCCTCACAGCGGCGCTCTACCTCGCGTGGCCCTTCATCGACGGGTTCGTCGCCTACGTCGCGATGATGGTCGTGCTCGAGGCGGTGAGCGTCGCCGGCTGGAACGGCCGCGGCGCCTACACGCTCGACATCTTCTCCAAGGAGGAGCGGGTCGAGTCGCTGGCGTTCATGCGCGCCGCCCTCAACATCGGCTTCACCATCGGCGCCCTCATCGGCGGTGCGGCCCTCGCGACCAACAACGACGACGTCGTGCGCGCCGTGCCCGTGCTGACGGCCGCGATCCTCGCCCTCAACACCTTCTGGATCACCCGGCTCCCCGAGCCGCCGGCCAAGGAGCCGACGCACGACGACGACCAGCTCATCAAGCCGGGCGCCCTCAAGAACCGCGCCTTCCTCGGCCTGATGACCGCCGACGGGGTGCTGGGCACCAACCAGGTGCTGCTCAACATCGTCATCCCGCTGTGGCTGGTGGAGGAGACCGACGCGCCCCGGGTGCTGCTGGCCTTCCTCTTCGGCACCAACACCGTGATGGCGGTGCTCCTCCAGGTCGCGGCGGCGCGCGGCGTCGACTCGGTCGCCCGCTCGCTGCGGGCGTCGTACATCTCGGCCTCCTTCTTCGTGCTCTCGTGCCTGATCGTGCTCGTCACCCACGACACGCTCGGGTGGGTCACGATCCTGCTGGTGTGGGTCGGGCACGTCACCGTCACCGGGGCCGAGCTCTTCCAGTCGGCCGGGAGCTGGGGCTACCAGTCGGAGCTGACCGACCCCGACCAGCGCGCCGAGTACCAGGGAGCGGCCCACATCGGTCACACTGCCGGGTCGGTGTGGGCCCCCGCCCTGTTCACCTGGCTGGCGATGGAGCACGGCACCACCGGCTGGCTGGTGATCGCCGCGATCGTCCTGGTCGCCACCGCCACCATGCGTACGACGTCCCGCTCGGCCGAGCGGTACCTGGAAAGGACGACCATGTCGACGGGAGGACCGCGTTGAGCATCCTGACGACGCTCAAGCACCAGGCGATCCCCCCGTCGCCGCTGGCGGGCCGGCTGGCGCTGCAGTCGCTGCTGTTCGCGCTGGGCGAGGGCACGTTCATGGCCGGGTCGGCCGTCTTCTTCACGCAGATCGTCGGCCTGACCCCCGCCCAGGTGGGCCTGGGCCTGACGCTCGCCGGGATCGCCGGGTTCATCGCGGCGTACCCGATGGGACGGCTGGTCGACCGCTTCGGCCCCAAGCGCTGCTGGGCGATCAGCTCGGCCGGCCAGGCGGCGATGTTCGCGGTCTGGCCGTTCATCGACAGCTTCACCGGCTACCTCGCGATGGCCGTCGTGATGGAGGTGATCGGCGCCCTCGGCGGCGTCGCCCACGGCGCCTACACGATCGACGTGCTGCCACCGCGGGAGCGCGTCACGTCGCGGGCCTACATGTACTCCGCGCTCAACGTCGGCTTCACCCTCGGCTCGTTCGTCGGCATCATCGCGCTGGCGCTGGAGTCGCTCACCCTGCTGGCGGCCGTGCCGTACTTCACCGCCGCGGTCTTCATGGTCAACGCCGTCAACGTGACCCGCCTGCCCAAGGCCCCCCACGACCTGAAGACGGTCGACGAGCGCAAGGTCCGGATCGAGGGCCCGGGCCCGATGCGCAACGTCGGCTGGCTGGCCGTCACGTTCTTCACCGGCGTGCTGTGGACCAACCAGGTCATCCTCAACCTGGTCATCCCGCTGTGGCTGGTCGACAAGACCGACGCCCCCTGGGTGGTCCTCGGCTTCCTGTTCGCGACCAACACGGTGATGTGCATCGTGCTGCCGATGGCGGCCGCCCGGGGTGTGAAGGACACCCGCACGGCGTTGCGGGCCATCCGCATCTCGACGGCCTTCTTCGTCGTCTCGTGCGTGATCACCCTGTCGACCCACGAGTCGATCGGGTGGGCCACCATCACGCTGTTCTTCCTCGGCCACGTCACCCTGACCGGGGCCGAGCTCTTCCTGTCGGCGGCGAGCTGGACCTTCGAGGCCGAGCTGATGGACCCCCGCCGCCGCGGTGAGTACCAGGGCGCCTCCGAGCTCAGCGGCACGCTGGGCCGGGTCTGGGCGCCGGCGGCGTTCACGTTCCTCGCGATGAACTGGGGAGGGATCGGCTGGATGATCATCGCCGGCATCATCACCGCGGCCGCCGTGGCCCTGCACCCCTCCACCGCCATGGCCCGCCGCTTCCTGGAGAAGCACGTCCCGGCCGACGTGCTCGCCGACGCCGCCGCCCACGAGGTCGCCGACGACGTCGCCCCGGTCGGCCCCCCGACGATCGAGCAGCCGGCCAGCCCGGGCGCCCCGGGAGCGCCCTCCGGGGCCGTCGGCCCGGGTGCTTGAATCCTCGGGTGGCATCACCGTCTGACTGGCTCGCCGGAGCCCGCCCCCGCACCCTGCCCGCCGCCGTCGCTCCCGTGCTCGCGGGCACTGGCGTCGCGGCGTACGTCGACGGCGCGGTCTGGTGGAAGGCCCTGCTCGCCCTCGTCGTGAGCCTGGCGCTCCAGGTGGGGGTCAACTACGCCAACGACTACTCCGACGGGATCCGCGGCACCGATGCCGACCGGGTCGGCCCGATGCGCCTCGTCGGCTCGGGCACCGCGTCGCCCGGTGCGGTCAAGGCGGCCGCGTTCGCGGCGTTCGGCGTCGCTGCCGTGGCCGGGCTCGTGCTCGCCGCCACCACCGCCTGGTGGCTGGTCGCCGTCGGGGTGGTCTGCGTGCTCGCCGCCTGGTTCTACACCGGCGGGTCGCGGCCCTACGGCTACCTCGGCCTCGGCGAGGTCATGGTCTTCGTGTTCTTCGGCCTCGTCGCCGTGGTCGGGACGACGTACGTCCAGACCGAGACCTTCGAGTGGGCCGCGCTGTACGCCGCCGTGGGCGTCGGCGCGCTCGCCTGCGCGATCCTGGTGGCCAACAACCTGCGCGACATCCCCACCGACGTCGAGGCCGGCAAGCGGACGCTCGCCGTCAAGCTCGGGGCCGAGCGGACCCGCGGCCTCTACGCCCTGCTGGTGCTGGCCGCGGCCCTGGCGGTGGTGGCCGTCGCGGCCGCCACGACGTGGTGGGCGCTCCTCGGGCTCGGGTTCCTGCTCCGCATGATCCCGCCCGTCCGCACCGTCCTCGGTGGCGCGGTCGGACCGGCGCTGGTGCCGGTGCTCCAGCAGACCGGGGTCGGCCAGCTGGTGTGGTCGGTGCTGGTCGCCGTACCCCTCCTCCTCACGTCCTGAAGTCGGCCGGGGCGCACCCTTGACAACGTACAACTGATTGGTTGTACGTTAGTCACATGACCAGCGAGCGGGAGAAGCAGGCGGACGCCTTCTTCCACGCCCTCGCCGACAGCACGCGGCGCGACATCCTCCGTCGCGTGCTGGCCGGCGAGCACTCCGTCTCGGCGCTGGCCCAGCACTACCCCATGAGCTTCGCGGCCGTGCAGAAGCACGTCGCGGTGCTCGAGCGCGCCGGCCTCGTCTCCAAGCGACGCAGCGGGCGCGAGCAGCTGGCGAGCGGTGAGGTGGAGGCCGTCCGGTCCGTCACCGCGTTGCTCGCCGAGTTCGAGCAGGTCTGGCGCGGTCGCGTCGACCGCATCGACGCGCTGCTGGACGACGACACCGCCACCCCACCCACGCACGAGCCCACGCAGAAGGAGACCTGACATGCCCGTCATCGACGTCGCCAAGGACCTCGACAGCCGCACCATCACCGTGACCTCCGAGTTCGCCGCCCCGGTGGACCGGGTCTGGCAGATCTGGGAGGACCCGCGCCAGCTCGAGCGCTGGTGGGGCCCGCCGACACACCCGGCCACCTTCACCGAGCACGAGCTCGCACCGGGCGCCCGGGTGAAGTACCACATGACCGGCCCCGACGGTGAGGTCTACCCGGGCTACTGGGACATCACCGAGGTCGAGAAGCCCACCCGCCTCGGGTACGACGACGGCTTCGCGGACGCCGACGGCAACCCGCAGGAGTCCGCCCCGATCGGCTCCAGCACCGTCGACCTGCACCCCACCGACGGCGGCACCCGGATGGTGATGACCGCGACCTACCCCACCGCCGAGGACCTGCAGAAGGTCCTCGACATGGGGATGGAGGAGGGCATCACCCAGGCCGTCAACCAGGTCGACGGCCTCCTCGCCGCCTGAGCAGCCGTCGCGCAGGCGGGGTAGTCCGTGACGATCGGACCCCTCGCGAGCCGACTCCGGGGTCCGATCGTCACGGACTACCCGAGAGCTGGGTCGGACCACCCCGACTCGGAAATCCGGTTGCCGCGCTGACTAGCGTGAGGTCCGTGGAGTACGAGCACAGGACCCTGGACCCGCACGACGACAGCGCCGAGGGCAAGGCCGCCGTCGATGCCTGGATGGGCGCGGTCAGCCGCGGCTTCCACGAAGGCCGCCCCTCGGAGAGCACCCGCGAGATCTGGCGCGAGACCGCCCGGGAGGACTCGCTCCGGCTGGCCGGCGCGTGGCTCCCGGACGGCACCTTCGGCGCCGGGCCGCTGCCCGTCGCGACCTTCAGCTCGTGGACCAAGACGCTCAACGCGGGCGCCGCCACGGTGCCGCTGCACATGATCAGCGACGTCACCGTCAGCCCGGCCCACCGCCGGCGCGGCCTGCTGCGGCGGCTGATGGTCGACGACCTCGCGCAGGCCAGCGCCCCGGTCGCCGCGCTCACCGTCTCCGAGGCGTCGATCTACGGCCGCTTCGGCTTCGGCCCCGCCACCTTCCGCCGGCGGATCGAGGTGGACACCACGGCGACGTTCGCGCTGCGCGAATTCACCGACCCGGGCCGCGTCGAGCTCGTCGAGCCGGCCGACCTGTGGGACACCGCCAGCGACCTCTTCGACCGCTTCCACGCCTCCACGCGCGGGTCGGTGGAGCGCCCGCACTTCTACCGCGCCTGGCAGACCGGACGCTTCGACCCGGCCACCGGCAGCACCGACGACAAGCTGCGCGGCGCCGTCCACCTCGACGCCGACGAGCGCCCCGACGGCTACGTCCTCTACAAGTACGCCGAGGGCGAGGGCGACAAGCCCGCCACCGTCACCGCCGAGCTGCTCACCCTCGACACCTCCGCCCACCTGGGCCTGTGGCGGTTCCTGGCCGACATCGACCTCTCCTCGCGGGTCGCGGTGCGCAACAGCCACCCCGACGACCCGCTCTACTGGGCGCTCGTCAACAGCGACGTGATCGGTGTCAGGAGCGTGTACGACCACCTCTGGGTCCGGGTGCTCGACGTGCCGGTGGCCCTGGGCGCGCGGCCGTGGTTCACCGACGACACGATGGTCCTGGGGGTCACCGACCCGCTCGGCCACGCGGAGGGTGCGTGGCGGATCGAGGCGGTCCACGGTCGCGCGGAGGTCACGGCCACCAACGACGACGCCGACCTCACGGTCACCGCCGAGACGCTCGGGTCGCTCTACCTCGGCGGGGTGCGGGTCGAGTCGCTGGCCAGCGCCGGTCGCCTCACGGGAGACCGCGAGGCGGTCGAGCGGCTGGGCCGGCTCATGGACGGCGGCCCCGAGCCGTACTCGCTGACGAGCTTCTGACTACTCCTTGTCCTCGCGGGCGCGGCGCTCCTCGAACGCCGCGCTGGCGCGGGCGGCGCGCTCCTCGACCTTGCGGGCGAAGGCATCGCGCTGGCGGTTGAGCAGGAAGTACGACGCGACACCCGAGAGCGCGAACGCGATGACCACGGGCCAGATCATGTTGACCTGGCCGTCGCTGTCGAGCAGCGTCCAGACGCCGACGACGAGGCCGACCATGCCGATGAACAGCAGGACGCGCAGGGCGGTGTAGACGAGGAACTCCTTCACGCCACCAAGCCTAGGTGCTGCCCGGGAGCATGACCCAGGTGGGCGGTTGCGTGGCCGCCTACATTGGGGGGGTGAAGTTCCTGGTGTTCCTCGTGCTGCTGGCACTGGTCGTCTACGCCCTCGTGCGGGTGGCCCAACAGCGCGGCCTGCGCCCGCCGCCGCGACGACCCGCGGCGCCGCCCCCACGTCCTCACGGACCCGACGACGACCCGGACTTCCTGCGTGACCTCGACCGCAAGCGACGTCAGGAAGAGGGCGGGACCGGCGGTCCCGGCGGGACCGGCACCGGCACCTGAGCCGCGCGGCCGGGGGCGACGTCGTCGTACGCCGGTCGCTGCTCGACCAGCGCGGGCGCAGCGTAGGAGTGCTGCGAGCTCGTGCTGAAGAAGTTGATCCCGATGAAGTTGAACCACAGCGTCGCCAGGCCGACGAGGGCGACGTACGCCGCGTTGCGGCCCTTCCAGCCGACCGTGGCTCGGGCGTGGAGGTAGGCCGCGTAGACGACCCAGGTGATGAAGGCCCAGACCTCCTTGGGGTCCCAGTTCCAGTACGACGACCACGCCTGGTGGGCCCAGATCGGCCCGGTGATCAGCACCGCGAAGGTCCAGACCGGGAACGCGAAGGCGTGCATCCGGTAGGAGATCCGGTCGAGCGACACCAGCTCGGGGACGCGGGCGAGGTAGCCGCGCTCCTTGGTCGAGCGCTCCTTGAGCAGGTAGAGCACCGAGCAGATGCCGCCGAGGGTGAAGGCGCCGGTGGCGATGACCGCGGACACCACGTGGATGACCAGCCACGGGCTGTAGAGGGCCTCGGTGAGCGGCGCGACGGGTGAGTAGAGCCAGACGACCGCGGTCATCATCAGCGCCAGCACGAGGCCCACGACGAGCGGGCCCATCCATTCGAGGGAGAAGCGGCGCAGCAGGAGCAGGTAGAGGAGGGTGACGACGAAGGTGCCGGAGAGCGTGAACTCGTACATGTTGCCCCAGGGCACCCGGTTGGGGTCCGCGGCCATGCCCCGGGCGAGGAGCGCCAGGCCGTGCACGAGCGCCGCCACCGCGGTCAGCAGCACCCCGAGGCGGCCGGCCATGGCGGTGCGCCCGGTGGTGACGACCTCGTCGGCCGGCAGCTTGCGCAACGATGCCCACTGGACCAGGTGCGCCATCAGCGCGAGGAAGTAGACCACCCCGGCGGCCGCGACGGCCTGGTTGCTGAGGGTCTCCCACGATGCGTCGGTCACGAGCTCTCCTTGGTGGTGCTGCCCACGTCGCCGGAACCGGCGCGCAGGGTGTCCATGATCGCCACGAGCTCGGCGGCACCCCGGTCGGGGTCACCGCCGTTGGAGCGGTCGAGGGCGGCGACGTCCACGACGGTGGCCCCGTCCTCCTCGCGGGCCCGCACCCACAGCCGGCGCGGCCGGATGAAGAGCGACCCGAGGAGGCCGACGAGGGCGAGCACGACGCCCGCGAGGGCGACGAGCTTGCCGGGGGTCTCGCTGATCTGCAGCTTGTTCCAGCGCTGGACGCCGTCGAAGGTCACGGTGCCGAGACCGTCGGGCAGCTCCACCGTGTCGCCGGGACGCATGTCGAGCCGCAGCGGCTGGCCGTCGTCCTGCATGAGCTGCTCGGCATTCGACTTGTCCAGCACGTAGACCGACTGGCTGCCGCCGTCGTCGAGCCCGAGGTCGCCGGTGTAGACGAACAGCGACATCAGCGGGTTGACCGCGTCGCCGAACACCGACCGCGGCAGGCCGTCGCCGAGGGCGAACGTCGGGTAGAAGGTGCCCTCGAGGGCGATCTGGCCGGGCTGCGCGTCCGGGGCCTTGATGACGCCGAAGCTGTCGAAGGTCGGCCCCGTCGGCAGAAAGATCGTCGGGCCGCTGTAGGCCACGTCCCCGTTGCCGTCGGTGATCGTGACGACGGGGGCGTAGCCGTGCCCGATCAGGAAGACCTCGGTGTCGCCGATGGCCAGCGGGTGGTTGACGCGCAGGTCGTAGGTGCCGCTCTCGCCGTCGGCGGTCGTGTAGTCGAGGTGGGAGACGAACTTGCGCGCCTGCCCCTTGGCCGGCCCCTCGGTCAGCCACGTGATGTCGAAGTCCTCCACCGCCACGGAGAAGCCGTCCATGTCGTCGGCACCGAAGAGGCTGCCGGGGACGAACTCGTCGTACTGCGTCGGGTTGTTGGAGAAGCCGTTGCCCACGGTCACGATGACGCCGGCCTTGAAGCCGAACAGCCCGCCAACGGCGAAGCCGACCAGCACCACGAGCACCGACAGGTGGAAGAGCAGGTTGCCGGCCTCGCGCAGGTAGCCCTTCTCGGCCGAGACCGCGCCCTCGCGGACCTCGACGCGGTAACGACGCCGCCTCAGCTCCGTCGCGGCCGCCGCGAGGACGTCGTCCACGCCCTCGCCCGTCCTGTACGACGCGTGCTCCGGGAGGCGGGACAGGTTGCGGGGGGCGCGGGGCGGCCGGGCCCGCAGTGCCCGCCAGTAGACCGCGGACCGGGGCAGGATGCACCCGACCAGCGAGATCATGAGCAGGATGTAGATCGCGGAGAACCACACCGAGTCGTAGACCGAGAACAGCCCGAGCCGCTCGTAGACCGGTGCCAGGTCGGGGTGTGCGTCCTTCCAGCGGCCGGCGGCCAGCGCGTCGACGTCCTCCTGCGGGACGACCGACCCGGGGATGGCGGCCAGCGCGAGCAGGAGCAGCAGCACGAGGGCGGTGCGCATCGACGTCAGCTGGCGCCACGACCAGCGGGCGAGCTCGCGCGCGCTCATGTCGGTGGGCATGGGCTGGGCCTGCCGGTCGTCACCGGACGAGTGGGTGCTCACCTCACACCGCCGTCTCGAAGGACGTGACCATGCGGACCTGGAGCCACTGGACCATCTGGTCCCACAGGCCGGTGACCAGCAGGACGCCGACGAGCACGAGCATGAGCCCCCCGGCCCGCATCACCCACAGCTGGTGCCGTCGGACGACGGCGAAGACGGTCAGGGCGCGGCGGTAGGCCAGGGCGGCGATGATGAACGGCAGCCCGAGGCCGAGCGCGTAGATCGCCGACAGCAGGGCGCCACGGGCCGCGGTGCCCTCGTTGAGCGACAGGTTGGTGATCACCGCGAGCGTCGGCCCCATGCACGGGCTCCAGCCCAGGCCGAAGAGGAAGCCCAGCAACGGCGCGGCGGCCAGGCCCACGGCGGGCACCTGGTGGACGCGCCAGTCGCGCTGGAGGCCGGGCAGAAGGCCGGCGAACATCAGCCCCAGCACGATCGTCACCAGGCCGAGCACGACGGTGATCTCGCGCTTCCAGTCGACCAGCCAGGCGCCCATCGAGCCGGCCGCCGTCCCGATGGCGACGAAGACGACGGTGAAGCCGAGGACGAAGAGCAGGGCCCCGGCGAGCATGCGGCCGCGGCGGGCGTTCTCCAGGTCGGCGCCGGACAGCCCGGTCGCGTAGGAGAGGTAGCCCGGCAGCAACGGGATCACGCACGGGGAGAAGAACGAGACCAGGCCGGCGAGCAGGGCGACGGGGACGGCGAGGGCCAGGGACCCCGCCGCCGCCTGGTCGGTGAACCAGTCGCTCACGAGGCGTCCTCGCCCGCAGCGGCATCGTCCGCAGCGGCCTCGGCGGCGGTGTCGTTGACGAGGTCGACCAGCGTCTGCTTCGACGGGAGGGCGCCGAGGACCGAGGCGGCGATGCGCCCCTCGGCGTCGAGCACGACGGTCGCCGGCACGGTGTAGGCGGTCAGGGTGCCGTAGAAGGGCACCAGCGCCTTGCCGTCGGCGGAGTAGAAGGACGGGTAGGGCACGTCGAACGTCCGGACGTAGGCGTTGGCCTGGTCGGACGACGAGTCACGGATGTTGAGCCCGACGAAGGCCGCGTCGCCCTCGAGCTCGGCGGCCGCCTCGGTGAGGTCCGGCTGCTCGACCCGGCACGGCGGGCAGGCAGACCACCAGACGTTGACCACCACGGGCTGACCCCGCAGGTCGGCCAGCGACAGCGGCTTGCCGTCGAGGTCCTCGCCCTCGAGCTCGATCGGCTCGCCACGGTCGGCCGGGGCCACGACCTCGACCTGGCCGTCGCTCGTGACGTAGCCCTTGTCGCCCGAGCCCTCCAGGGACGAGCAGCCGCCGAGGGCCACCGTGCCGAGCAGGAGGCAGGCGAGCAGGGAGACGAGGGCGCCGGGGGTCCGTGGGCGCGAGGGGTGGGAGCGCACGATCAGGGCCGGTCCTCCGCGGCGGCCCCACCGGCCGAGAACGGCGCCGAGCGGTCGGCCACCGGGATCATGTCGCCGGCCGGCTCGGAGTAGGTCACCCGCACCAGGCGGTCGTCGTCGAAGTGCAGCGACGTGAGCGAGCACAGGGTGCACTGGCGCTTCTTGGGGTGGTGGAGGTAGGACTTGCGCTCCGCGAAGAGGCGGGTGGTCCAGATCGGCAGCTGGTGCGAGACCACCACCGCCTCGTGGCCGCGGGCGGCGTCGCGCGCGTCGTGGACGGCGGCCATCATCCGCGCCGCGATGTCGTCGTACGGCTCGCCCCACGACGGCTTGACCGGGTTGTACATGTGGCGCAGCAGCGCCGGGCGCTTGACGAAGGTCATGCCGCCGTCGCGGAAGCTGATCCCCTCGAACTTGTTGGCCGACTCGATGACCCGCTTGTCGATCACCGGCTCGAGCCCGCGCGCGGCGGCGAGCGGAGCGATGGTCTCGCGGGCCCGCTCCAGCGGCGAGCTGACCAGGTGGACGATGTCGCGGTCACCGATCGTCTCGGCGACCCGGCGGGCCATCCGGGTGCCGAGGTCGGAGAGGTGGAACCCGTCGCGGCGGCCGTAGAGGATGCCCTCGGGGTTGTGGACCTCGCCGTGGCGGAGCAGGTGGACGATCGTCTCCATCAGGAGCGGTTTCCTTCCCTGTCGGAGGGGATGGCCGCCGCAGCGGCACGGGCCGCCGCCGGCAGCGCGTCGAGGACGGTCTGCACGGCGCGGTCGTCGTGGGCCGTCGAGACGAACCACGCCTCGTACGCCGAGGGGGGCAGGTAGACCCCGCCCTCGAGCATGGCATGGAAGAACGCCGCGAACGCACCGGTGTCCTGCCGGCTCGCGCCGGCGAAGTCGCGGACCTCGCCGTCGGCGAAGAAGATCGAGAACATCGTGCCCGCGGACTGGAGGCGGTGCGGCACCCCGGCGCCGACGAGGGCGTCGACGGCCGCGGCGCCGATCGTCGCGGCGGTCTCGCCCAGCTGGGCGTAGACCTCGTCGGTCGCGAGGCGCAGCGTGGCGAGCCCCGCGGTCGTGGCGACCGGGTTTCCCGAGAGGGTGCCGGCCTGGTAGACGGGCCCGTCCGGCGCCAGCCGGCCCATCACGTCGGCGCGGCCGCCGAAGGCCGCGGCCGGGAAGCCGCCGCCCATCACCTTGCCGAAGGTCATCAGGTCGGGGATCCACCCCTCCACGGCGCCGTCGAGGCCCCAGCCGCCCTGCCGGGTGGCGCGGAAGCCGGTCATCACCTCGTCGCTGACGAAGAGCGCCCCGTGCCGGCGGCAGGTCTCCGCGAGGAAGCCGTTGAAGCCGGGCTCGGGAGGGACGACACCCATGTTGCCGGGGGTGGCCTCGGTGATGAGGCAGGCGATCCGGTCGCCGTGCTCGGCGAAGGCCCGCTCCACCGCGGCCCGGTCGTTGTAGGGCAGCACGATGGTCTCGCCCGCCGCGGAGGCCGGGACGCCGGGCGTGCCGGGGACGGCGAGGGTGGCCAGGCCGGAGCCCGCCGACGCGAGCAGCGCGTCGACGTGGCCGTGGTAGCAGCCGGCGAACTTCACGACGAGGTCGCGACCGGTGAAGCCGCGGGCCAGCCGGATCGCCGACATGGTCGCCTCGGTGCCGCTGGAGACGAAGCGGACCGCCTCGACCGGCGTGCGGGAGACGATCTCCTCGGCCAGCTCGACCTCGGGCTCGGTGGGGGTGCCGTACGAGGTCCCGCGGGCCACCGCCGCAGCGACCGCGGCCTGCACCTCGGGGTGGGCGTGGCCGAGCAGCATCGGGCCCCACGAGCAGATGAGGTCGACGTACTCGTTGCCGTCGACGTCGGTGAGCCAGGCGCCGGACGCCGAGCGGATGAAGCGGGGGGTCCCGCCCACCGCGTTGAACGCACGGACCGGCGAGTTGACCCCACCGGGGGTCACGGCGCGGGCCCGCTCGAAGAGCGCGCTGCTGTGGGTGGTCGGGGCCGTGGCCTGCAGGGGCTGGGTCACCCGGTCATTGTCGCCCAGCCACCAAGCCCGGACGTATTCGGGAGGGCGGTGGGGAGCCCCGCTCACCCGCTCGGAGCCTGCGGGTGGGCAGGCGGCCCGGGGAACCCATCCGCCCGAGTCTTGGGTACGAATTGCCCGCACGGGGTGTCATGGCGGCCTCATCGGGGGAGGATGGGGGCGCCACACCGCTGTCACGGAGGGGCCGGGATGCGACGCAGGTCACAGCCCGGTGGTGCGACGTAACTCACTGTGACAACATTCGTTGGAAGGACACGCGGGCTCGAGGGAGACCGCGACCGCTCCGGCGACACAGCACCACCTGACCACGGGGAGACCACCAGATGTCCGCATTCGGCCGCATGCACAAGGCCACGGCACTCGTGCCGCTGGCCGTGCTCTCCGCCGCGTGGACGGCCAGCATGGCCGGCTCGGGCATCGGCTCCGCGGTCGCCGGCGACGAGGGCTCGGGCGCACTGCCCGACGGCACCACGGTCCCGGCGCAGGCCATCGAGGCCCCCGCCAGCGTCTCCGTGCCGGGGGTGGTGGCCCCCAGCGTGCCCCGCGACCGGGCCGCCCGGATCGTCGACACCGCCTCCACCAGCGGCATCCCGTCCGCCGCCCTCTCGGCCTACCAGCGTGCGGAGGCGGTCATCAACGCCGCTGACACGTCCTGCGAGCTCCCCTGGCAGCTGATCGCGGCCATCGGGCGCGTCGAGTCCGACCACGGCCGTTTCGGCGGCAACGTCCTCGGTGACGACGGCGTCGCCCAGCCGGGCATCTACGGCATCGCGCTCGACGGGCGCAACAACACCCAGCGGATCACCGACACCGACGCCGGGCAGTACGACTCCGACAAGAAGTTCGACCGCGCGGTCGGTCCGATGCAGTTCATCCCATCGACCTGGACGGTCGTCGGCGTCGACGGCGACAACGACGGCAAGCGCAACCCCCAGGACATCGACGACGCCGCCCTCGCCACCGCGGTCTACCTATGCTCGGGGGAGGACGACCTGTCCGCCGAGCAGGGCCAGCGCGCCAGCGTCTACCGCTACAACCACTCCAACGACTACGTCGACCTGGTCCTGTCGATCATGCAGGCCTACCTCGACGGTGAGTTCACGTCCGTGCCGACCCGCACCACCTCGGCCGGCGTCTTCGTCCCCGCCCCGACCGGACCGGCGGGTCCGGGCAAGGACAAGGGCCGCGGCGGCAAGGACGGCCAGCAGGGCAACCCGGTCGCCGTGGCCGGCACCCCCACCGCCACACCCACGAAGAAGCCCACCAAGCAGCCCACCAAGACCTCGACACCCACCCAGCAGCCGACGCAGCAGCCCACCCAGCAGCCGACGAAGACGCCGACCACCAAGTCGCCGGTCCCGGTCCCCGTGCCCCCGACGTTGCCGACCCTGCCGTCGACCAGCGTCCCCCCGCTGGACCAGACGCTGACCTACGTCCAGGCCGTGGCGCAGTGCACCACCCAGGGCGTGGTCGACAACCCGCTCACCGCCACCAACGAGCTCGCCAACTGCGCCAACTCCCTGCTCGCTCCCTGACCCGTCAGGGGTCGAGCAGGTCCAGCAGGTGGCGGGCCTGCCGCTCCGTCGTGCCGGCCGGGTTGCGTCGCCAACCGCCGTTGCCCGGCAGCAGCATGGCCAGCCAGAAGGCGGCCCACAGCGGGCGGTAGAGCGTGAATCGCCCCCGTGCGGTCTCGTCGAGACCGACCGCGCCGACCAGGGCCTGCGCGTCGTACACCCCGGTCAGCCGGCTCGCGATGTGCTCGACGTGGTCCGCGAGCTCGTACGCCGGGTCGCTGAGCCCGCCGTCCTCGAAGTCGACGAGCCGACACCGCTCCCCGTCCCACAGGACGTTGGCCGGGTTGAGGTCAGCGATGCCCAGGCCCCGCAGCTCCGGCTCCGGGAGCGCACCCGGGGCGGCCAGCGCCGCGAAGGCCCGGTCGACCGCGGTCGCCACCAGCGCCGGGTCCTGGCAGGCCCCCAGGTCGTAGGACTCCCCCAGCCACTCCGCGACGGTGCCGGCGTGCGTCGAGATGCCGTAGGTGCGCTCGCTGATCCCGGCGGCCCGCACCGCAGCGAGCGGGACGGCATACAGGCGGCGCAGCGCCTCGCCCAGCGAGACGGTCTGCGCGGCCGTCAGCGGACCGTCGCCGAGCGGCCGGCCGGGCAGGCGCTCCATGACGACGACCGGGGCGCCGTCCTCGATCTCGCGCCGCAGCGGACGGGGCGCGACCCCCGGCGCGTGCTCAGCCAGCAGGCGCAGGCAGTCCCACTCCCGCTCGGCCTCGCCCCGGTCCCAGGAGACGAACCTCTTGCGGACCTCGGTCTCGGTGAACGTGAGCTCGTGGGTCTGGGTCTGCACGACCCCGACCCTAGGGGGCGCCCGTCCTCCCGCCGTCGGACTCCACCCGCCCCGCGGCCGCTGGTTGACTGTGGTCATGTCCGTGCTCGGGGACGTGCAGACGACCTATCGCAGCTTCGCGGTGTACGCCGCGGGCAGCTCCCCCTGCTTCGAGGAGTGGGCGCTCGGCGTCGTCGACGACCACGAGGTGCAGCGCTGGCTGGCTCGGCTTCCCGAGCCGAAGCGCCAGCCCAACCTGGTCTTCGCCGCCGCCCGATGGCACGGCCTCGCTGCCCCCGCGCCGTACGACCACCTCCGCGCCACCCTCCTGGGGGATGCCGGCCGGATCCGCGCCACGAGCATGGAGCGCGCCACCCAGACCAACGAGGTCGGCCGGTTGGCGGTGCTGGTGCCTGCCTTCGCCAGCGTGCCCGGCGACGGGCCGGTCGGCCTGCTCGACGTCGGTGCGAGCGCCGGGCTCTGCCTCTACCCCGACCGGTGGTCCTACTCGTGGTCCACCGGCCGCGGCGCGGTGACGGTCGGTCCGGCGGCCCCCAGCCTGCACGCGGGCGTCTCGGGTCCGGCACCGCTCTCGGAGGCCCTCCCGGAGGTGGTGTGGCGAGGTGGGATCGACCTGAACCCCCTCGACGCCGCGGACGCCGACACCTGCCGCTGGCTGCTGACGCTGGTCTGGCCCGAGCACGACGATCGCCGGGTGCGATTGGAGGAGGCCTTGGACATCGCGCGCCACGAGCCACCCGGCCTCCGCCGGGGCGACCTGCTGCAGGAGCTGCCCGGTCTGGCGGCAGAGGCGCTGGCCGCGCTGCCGCACGGGGGCAGGTTGCTGGTGTTCAGCTCCGCGGTGATCGCCTACCTCGACGTGCCCGGACGCGAGCGGTACGCCGCGCTGATGCGGGACCTGCTGACCGATCCTCGCCTGCACTGGGTCAGCAACGAGCGCCCGCGCGCACTGCCGGCCGTCACGGCGACCGGGCCCCCGCCCCCACCCGGACGCTACGTCCTCGCGGTCGACGGCCACGCCGTCGCCCACACGCACCAGCACGGCCGCGACCTGCACTGGTGGGACTGATCGCCCGACCGGGTGATCCACCTCGACGGAAAGCGACCCCCTGCCCATCGGGCCGGGTCGGGGCTAGGGTCCCCGTGCATGGACATGCTGAGGAGCGCGCAGATCGCCGAGGCCGACCTGACCGACTGGCGCAAGCTCGCCCAGGGACTGCACGCCCGCTACCTGGTCGACGACTTCGGCGCCGGCGCCCGGTTCGTCGCCGCGGTCGGTGAGGCGGGCGACGCGCTCGGACACCACCCGCGCGTGACGATCGGCCGTGGCCACGTCGACCTCGAGCTGGTCACCGACGACGCCGTCTACCGCGAGGACGACGGCACCGAGCACGTCGTCGAGTGGGTGACGCAGCAGGACGTCGACCTCGCACGACGGATCACCGAGGTCGCCGCCGACCACCGGCTCGCAGCCGACCCGGCCTCGGTCAGCGAGGTCGAGCTCGGCCTCGACACGGCGCGCTCCGCGACCATCGCCCCGGTGTGGGCGGCCCTGCTGACGGGGAGCGCCGAGTCCCAGGGCCGCGGATCCCCCAGCGACGAGGTCCGGGACGCCACGGGCCGGGTGCCGAACCTGTGGTTCGGGGACGCCGACGAGCCCGGGTCCCCGGGCCAGCGCTTCCACGTCGAGGTCTACGTCGCAGCCGAGGTGGCCGAGCAGCGGATCACCGCCGCCGTCGCCGCGGGTGGCACCGTCGTGGACGACAGCGACGCGCCCGCCCTCACCGTGGTCGCCGACCAGGACGGCAACCGGGGCGTCGTCTGCGTCGACGCGGCCGCGGCGAAGCGAGACTGACCTCGGCCTACTGCGGCCGCCTCTCGAGGATCGCGAGGTCGCGCTCCGCGTAGGTCCGGTGCCACCACTCCTCGTTGAGCACGATCGACAGGCACTCCTTCACCGCAAAGGGGCGGGGCGGGGGCCACCCGGCACCGTCCGGCGGGGTGGTGTCGGCGGCGAGGGACTCCTCGGTGAGCCCCTCGAGCACGCGACGTACGTCGGCCTGCCGGGCGCGGCGGAGCTCGAGCACCTCGTCCAGCGACGGCCGGGCCGTGCGGTCGCGCGGCAGGCCCTGGTCGTCGGGTGCCTCGTCCCACGGCAGGTCGAGCGGGTGCCACGGGGCGGGGTCGCCGCCGATCGCGCAGTGGACCCACGAGGCGGTCGCGAACGAGAGGTGCCGCAGCGTCTCGATGAACGACCACTCCCCGTCGACCTGCTCGTGCAGCTGCGCCGGGTCGAGGAGTCGGGCCCGCTCGACGGTGCCGTCCCAGAGCTGCTCGAGCAGGTCCCAGGCCTCCACGAAGCCGTCGGGGTCGTCGGGGCGCATCCTGGCCAGGTCGGGCTCGCGGCGCGCCAGCTCCTCGCCGACGTACGCCGTCACGTCGACGCCGTTGATCCGCAGACCCCTCACCTCGCCGCTGATGTCGACGTCCCAGAGCTCGACGCCGGTCATCTTCACGTGGTGCAGGTCGGTGCCCCGGATCGTCACGTTGCTGAGCGACGCGGCCCGGAACGTCGACCCGCTGAGGTCGGTCCGGTCGAATGTCGAGCCGCGGAGGTCCTCCCTGCCGAACTCAGCCATCCCACACCGCCCATCCCGCCACGGAGGCCGGCTGGTCGGGTCCTCGGTCGAGAGCGACGGCGCCGCCGCTCCGGTCACGTGAGGTCATGGATCCGACCCTAGGACCCGTTCCGGTCGATACGGTTCCGGAACCTGCCCCACCGATGCGCGTCGCCGACGCACCCGCACGAGGAGGACCCGGATGTCCCACGCCGTCGCCGCCCGCCCCTGGCTGCCCACCACCGTGGCCGACCGCGTCCGCGACGTGTCGTCGAGCGCGTTGACGGGGGGCGCCCTGCAGGCCGAGATCGAGCGACTGGCCGACGAGAACCACCGCATCCACGACGTCACCTGTCTCAACCTCAACCCGGCGACCAACGTGATGAACCCGCGGGCCGAGGCCCTCCTCTCGGCGAACCTCGGGTCCCGTGCGTCACTGGGCTACCCGGGCGAGAAGTACGAGACCGGGCTCGAGGCCATCGAGCAGATCGAGGTGCTCGCCGCGGACGCCGCCTGCCGCGTCTTCGGGGCGGCGTACGCCGAGGTCCGCGTCGGCTCCGGCGCCCTGGCCAACCTCTACTCCTTCATGGCCACCTGCCGGCCCGGCGACACGATCATCGCCCCGCCCGCCACCATCGGCGGGCACGTGACCCACCACCTCGGTGGCGCCGCCGGCCTCTACGGACTGACCACGCTGGCCGCGCCGGTCGACCCGGACGGCTACACCGTGGACGTCGACGCCCTCCGCACCCTGGCGCAGCAGACGCGACCCCGCCTCATCACCATCGGGGGGAGCCTCAACCTGTTCCCCCACCCCGTCGCCGCCATCCGGGAGATCGCCGACGAGGTGGGCGCCCTGGTGCTCTTCGACGCCGCGCACCAGTGCGGCATGTTCGCGGGAGGAGCGTGGCCCAACCCGCTCGCCGAGGGTGCGCACCTGATGACGATGAGCACCTACAAGAGCCTGGGCGGACCTCCCGGCGGGCTCGTCGTCACCAACGACGCAGCCCTCGCCGAGCGTCTCGAGGCCATCGCCTACCCGGGCCTGACCGCCAACTTCGACGCCGGCAAGACCGCCGCCCTCGCGGTGACGCTGGCCGACTGGGAGGTCGCCGGCAGCGCCTACGCCGAGGCCATGGTCGCCACGGCGCGTGCCCTGGCAGACGGCCTCGGCGCCCTGGGCGTCCCGCTCTTCGCCGCCGACCGCGGCGCGACGACGTCGCACCAGTTCGCGGTCCTGGCCCACGAGTACGGCGGTGGGCAGCGCGCCGCACAGGGCCTGCGCCTGGCCAACCTGCTGGCCTGCGGCATCGGGCTGCCGACCACCGCGGTCGCCGGCGACACCAACGGGCTGCGCATCGGCACCCCCGAGCTCGCCCGCCTCGGGATGACGGCCTCCGACATGCCGACCCTCGCGTCCTTCATCGCCCGCGGGCTCGCCGGCGACGAGTCCGCCGCGTCGGCCGGACCCGAGGTCACCGAGTGGCGCAGCGGCTTCAGCGGCACCCACTTCACCGTCGACCTCCCGCACTGAGGCGGACCGGGGAGGGTCAGAGACGCAGGAGGTGGGCCGCCTCGGCGGCCCAGTAGGTGAGGATCACGTCCGCACCGGCACGCCGGATCGACGTGAGCGTCTCCAGGATCGCCGGCTCCCGGTCGATCCAGCCGCGAGCGGCGGCGGCCTCGACCATGGCGTACTCGCCGGAGATGTTGTACGCCGCGACGGGGACGTCGACGGCGTCGCGCACCCGGCGGATGACGTCGAGGTAGGCCAGGGCCGGCTTCACCATGACGATGTCGGCGCCCTCGGCCACGTCGAGCAGGGCCTCCCGGACGCCCTCGACGGCGTTGGGCGAGTCCTGCTGGTAGGTGCGCCGGTCGCCCTCGAGCGAGGAGTCGACCGCCTCGCGGAAGGGGCCGTAGAACGCGGAGGCGTACTTGGCCGAGTAGGCCAGGATCGAGACGCCCTGGTGCTCGCTGGCGTCGAGGGCCTCGCGGATCACCCGCACCTGGCCGTCCATCATCCCGCTGGGGCCGACCATGTCGACGCCGGCCTCGGCGTGCGCGCGCGCCATGTCGGCGTACGCCGCGAGCGTCCTGTCGTTGTCGACCTCACCGTCCGTGGTGAGCAGGCCGCAGTGGCCGTGGTCGGTGAACTCGTCGAGGCACAGGTCGCTCATCACGGTGAGCCCCTCGCCCACCTCGGCGACGACGTCGTTGATCGCGAGGTTGAGGATGCCGGCCGGGTCGATCGCGCCGGAGCCGGTGGCGTCCTTGGTGGCCGGGATGCCGAAGAGCATCACGCCCCCGAGCCCGAGCTCGGCCGCCTCGGCGGCGGCCTTCCGCAGGGACTCGCGGGTGTGCTGGACGACGCCGGGCATGGAGCCGATCGGCTGCGGCTCGTCGATGCCCTCACGCACGAACATCGGCAGCACCAGCTGCCGGGGCTCGACCGAGGTCTCGGCCACCATCCGCCGCAGCGCAGGGGTGCGTCGCAGGCGTCGGGGCCGGACGACCGGCCCGACGACCTCCGGGTGCTCCCCCGCGCTGCTCGTCACTTCGCGCGCGCCTTGCGCCGCGCGGCGGGCTTGCGCTCGCTCGGGCGGGTGACGGGGTCACCGGACTCGAGCATCGCCAGCCGGCGGGCCGAGCCGAAGTCGGCGAGCGCGTCGACCAGCAGCTCGACGTCGGGCTGGGGGGCCATGACGTCGACGCGCAGGCCGTGCTCCTCGGCGGTCTTGGCCGTGGCCGGACCGATGACCGCGATGATCGTCGACGGGTGCGGCTTGCCGGCGATGCCGACGAGGTTGCGCACCGTCGAGGACGAGGTGAAGACGACGGCGTCGAACTTGCCGGTCTTGATCGCGTCGCGGGTCGGCGCCGGCGGCGGGGTGGCCCGCACCGTGCGGTAGGCCGTCACGTCGTCGCACTCCCAGCCGAGGTCGACCAGGCCGGCGACGAGGTTCTCGGTGGCGATGTCGGCGCGGGGCAGGAAGACGCGGTTGATCGGGTCGAGCACCTCGTCGTACGGCGGCCAGTCCTCGAGCAGGCCGGCGGCGGACTGCTCGCCCGACGGCACCAGGTCGGCGCGCAGGCCCCAGGCGGCGATGGCCTGGGCGGTCTTGTCGCCGACCGCGGCGATCTTGAGGCCGGAGAAGGCACGCGCGTCGAGGCCGTACTCCTCGAACTTCTCCCGGACGGCCTTGACGGCGTTGACCGAGGTGAAGGCGATCCACTCGTAACGACCCTCGACGAGGCCGCGGACGGCCTTGTCCATCTGCAGCGGGTTGCGGGGCGGCTCCACCGAGATGGTGGGCACCTCCTCGGGCACGGCGCCGTACTCACGCACGCGACGTGACAGCGACCCGGCCTGCTCCTTGGTGCGCGGGACGAGCACGCGCCAGCCGAAGAGCGGCTTGGTCTCGAACCACGACAGCGTGTCGCGCAGGTCGACGACGTCACCGATGACCGTGATGGCCGGCGGGGCGACCCGGGCGGCGCGCACGTCGGCGGCGATGTTCTCGAGGGTGGAGATCACGGTCTCCTGCTCGGTGGTGGTCCCGACCCGGGTCATCGCGACCGGGGTCTGCGGGGAGCGACCGGCCTCCATCAGCGCGGCGGCGGTCTCACCGATGGTGCCGACGCCGGAGAGCAGCACCAGGGTGCGGTCGTCGGCGTACTGGCTCCAGTCGACCTTGTCGCCACAGGTGACGACGGCCATCTCCTTGTGGTTCTTGGTCGTCAGCGGGATGCCGGCGTAGGCGGGCACCGCGGACACCGACGAGACGCCGGGGACGATCTCGAAGCCGACGCCGGCCTTGACGCACGCCTGCGCCTCCTCGGGGCCGGAGGCGTAGAGGAACGGGTCACCCGTCATGAGGCGTACGACGCGCTGCTTCTTGCCGTGACGCACCACGACCTTGGCCCGGGCGGCGTGGGTCAGCGGCTGACCGTCCTCGCCGAAGCCACCGTCGACGAGGAGCGGACCGGCCGCCTGCTCGTCCGGGGCGGCGCCCTCGACCGGGGTCGGCAGGCCGAGCAGCGTGCGGACCATGCCGACGTGCTCGGGCGTCTCGGTGACGACGACGTCGGCGTCGCGGAGGAGCTCCACCGCGCGCACGGTCAACAGGCCGGGGTCGCCGGGACCACTGCCGACGAAGGACACCCATCCACGGGGCGCGACGCCCGACGTGCTGGACGGGGACTGGCTCTGGCTTCGAGTCATGCCTGCTGCTTCCTCACTGGTGCTTCCATCAGGTCTGCGGCGCCGTCGTCGAGCATGTCGCTCGCGAGGCGGTGGCCGACGCCGGCGGCGTCGGCGACCGGTCCGGTGGTGCTCCTCCGGACCGAGAGGCCCCCGTCGTGGGAGAGCGCGACCGCGCGCACCCACAGCTCGTCGCCGTCCTCCCCCTCCACGACCTCGGCGAGGGCGCCGAGGGGTGCGGAGCAGCCGGCCTCGAGCGTGGCCAGCACGGCGCGCTCGGCGGTCACGGCCGCGCGGGTGGCGGGGTCGTCGAGCGCGGCCAGGGCGGCCACGAGGTCGGGGTCGTCGGTGCGGCACTCGATCGCCAGCGCACCCTGCCCGGGGGCGGGGAGCATCTGCAGCGGGTCGAGCACCTCGGTGGCGTCGTCGAGGCGGCCCAGGCGGGCGAGCCCGGCGCGGGCCAGCAGCACGGCGTCGTACTCACCGCTGGCGACCTTGCCGATGCGGGTGTCCACGTTGCCGCGGACGCCGGACACGTCGAGGCCGAGGCCGAGGGCCTCGAGCTGCGCGGCGCGGCGCGGCGAGCCGGTGCCGACCCGGCTGCCGTGCGGCAGCTCCCCGAGGGTCAGGCCGTCGCGGGCGACGACGACGTCGCGCGGGTCCTCGCGGATGGGTACGGCGGCCAGCGCGATGCCGTCGGCGGGTGCGGTGGGCAGGTCCTTGAGCGAGTGGACGGCCACGTCGACCTCACCGCGGAGCAGCGCGTCGCGCAGCGCGCTCACGAACACGCCGGTGCCCCCGAGGGTCGCGAGCGGGGCGGAGCTGACGTCGCCCTCCGTGGTGATGGTCACGAGCTCCACTTCACGCCCCAGCCGCTGCCGAATCAAATCGGCGACGAGGCCGGACTGGGTGGTGGCCAGCGCCGAGGCGCGGGTGCCCAGGCGCAAGGGGTCCACGGCGGCCGTCATGACGTCCCCTCCCGCGAGATGCCCTCGGCGCGGGTGACAGCGTCGACGGCCTCGGGGTCGAGGGCGAAGAGCTCGGCGAGAGCGGCGGCGTAGGACACGGCACCGTCCTCGTTGGCGAGCTCCTTGACCCGGACGGTGGGCTCGTGGAGCAGCTTGTCGGCGACCCGCCGCACGGTGTGCAGCACCTCGGCGCGGGTGGCGTCGTCGAGGCCGGGCAGACGGGACGCGAGGCGCTCCATCTCGCTGTCGACGACCGACGTGGCCATCGAGCGCAGCGCGACGACGGTCGGGGTCACGCTCGCCTGCCGGCGGGCGGCGAGGAACGCGGCGATCTCCTGGGCGACGATGGACCGCACGTCGTCGACGCCGCGGGCCGAGTCGGAGCCCTTGAGCTCCTCGGCCAGCGCCGCCAGGCCCAGCACGCTCACGCCCGGCACCTCGGCGGCGGCCGGGTCGACGTCGTGGGGCAGGGCCAGGTCGACGATGGCCAGCGGGGCGGAGGTGTGCGCGCGGGCGGTCTCGACCGCGCCGCGGCTGATCAGGACGCCGGTCGCGCCCGTGCACGAGATGAGGACGTCGGTGCGACCCAGCTCGACGTCGAGGTCGACCAGCGAGACCGGCCTGGCGGCGTACTCGGTGGCGAGGCGCGCGGCACGGTCGGGCGTGCGGTTGACCACGGCGATGTCGCTGGCGCCCATCCGGTGCACGGTCGCGGCGGCGAGCGACGCCATCGCGCCCGCACCCACGACGACGACCCGGCGACCGGCCACCTGGCCGGGGATGCGCTCGAGGGCCGCGGTGACGAGCGACGGGGCGGCGCGGTCGATGTCGGTCTCGGCGCGTGAGCGCTTGCCGACGCGCAGCGCCTGCTGGAAGAGCACGTTGAGGGCGGGTCCGACGGTGCCGAGCTCCTGGCCCACCCGCAGCGCGTCGCGGGTCTGGCCGAGGATCTGGCCCTCGCCGACGACCATCGAGTCGAGCCCGGCGGCGACGTTGAAGAGGTGGGACACCGCACCGTCGTCGTAGTGGACGTAGAGGTGGGGCACGAGCGCCTCGGTCGACTCGCCGGCGCGGTCGACGAGCAGGCGGGAGACCTCCTCGATGCTGCCGTGGAAGCGGTCGACGTCGGCGTAGATCTCGAGGCGGTTGCACGTCGAGATGACGGTCGCCTCGGTGACGTGCTCGCTCGCGGCGACGTCGGCGATCAGCTTGGTCACCCCGCCGGCGTCGAGCGCGAGGCGCTCGAGCATGGACACGGGTGCGGACCGGTGGGACACGCCCACGACCAGGACGCTCATGCGGTCACCTCCTCGTCGTGCAGCCGGTCGAAGTCGTCGGCCACGGTGCCGCCGGCCTTGCGCTGCACGTGGTAGGCGAGGATCTGCAGCTCGATCGACAGGTCGACCTTGCGCACGTCCACGCCGTCGGGCACCGACAGGACGGTCGGTGCGAAGTTGAGGATGCTCGTGACTCCCGCCGCGACCATCCGGTCGGCCACGTCCTGGGCCGCGACGGCCGGGGTGGCGATGACGCCGATGGCGACGCCCTGGTCCTCGACGATCTCCTCGAGGTCGTCGAAGGGGCGTACGTCGATGCCGGCGACGAGCTCGTCGTGGCGCTCCGGGTCGGCGTCGAGCAGGGCCACGACCCGGAAGCCGCGGCTGCGGAAGCCGGAGTAGTTGGCGAGCGCGTGGCCGAGGTTGCCGATGCCGACGATGACGACCGGCCAGTCCTGGGTCACGCCGATCTCACGGGCGATCTGGTAGCGGAGGTACTCCACGTCGTAGCCGACGCCGCGGGTGCCGTAGCTGCCGAGGTGGGAGAGGTCCTTGCGCAGCTTGGCCGAGTTGACGCCGGCGGCCGCGGCGAGCTCCTCGCTGGAGCACGTGGCCGTCCCCGCCTCGGCCAGGCCCACGAGGGCCCGGAGGTAGACGGGCAGCCGCGCGACGGTCGCCTCGGGAATGTCCCGGGCGTGGTCGGTGGAAGTCCGTGCGGTCACTGCTCTTCTCTCCAGCCGGCTCGATCCCGGGTGGTGGGAGACCCGGTCAAGGTCGAGCGGCGTGGTCACTGTAGGAGTTTGTGAACGGGAGAACAAACTCGGCGGAGGGCACCGGCTAGCACATGTGAGTATCCCCACCTCGGCCGGGGTGCGTCGAGGGCTCAGCCGCGGCGCAACGCGGCCCGGAGCCGGTCGGGATCGACCCGCCAGAAGTCGTGCTGGCGCCCGTCGACGAGGGTCACCGGGATCTCCTCGGCGTAGCGGTCGAGCAGCACCGGGTCCTCGTCGACGTCGACCTCGGACCACGACTCCCCCAGCTCGGCGCAGACCACCTCGATGACGGCGCGGGCGTCGTCGCACAGGTGGCAGCCCGGCCGGCCGACGAGCGTGACCCGCGCGCCCGTGGCCGAGGTGGCGCCCGACCCGGTCACTCGAGGAGCCCCAGCGCGCGACGGCGCTCGAGGCCGCGCAGCCGGCCCTTCTGCACCTTGCCGGTGACGGTCAGGGGCAGCTCGTCGACCACCTCGATGCGGGTGGGCTGCTTGAAGCGGGCGAGGCGTACGGCGGCGTGGTCGGCCACGGCGGCGCCGAGGGCCTCGGCGTCGACGTCGTGTGCGACGACGTACGCGACGACGGCCTCCCCCGTCCGGGGGTCCTCGACGCCGATGACGGCCGCGTCGACGACGCCGGGCACCTCGCGCAGCACCTCCTCGACCTCGGTCGGGTAGACGTTGAAGCCGCTGACGATGACCAGCTCCTTGACCCGGTCCACGAGGAACAGGTCGCCCGTCGGGTCGAGGAGGCCCACGTCACCGGTGGCCCACCAGCCCTCGGCGTCGACCCCGCCGGAGCCGTCGGGCCAGTAGCCGCTGAAGAGGTTGTCCCCGCGGACCTGGATCTCGCCCGGGTCCTCGCCGCCGAGCACCCGTCCGGTGGCGTCGACGAGGCGCACCTCGATGCCGGGCAGGGCCGCGCCCACGGAGCCGGACTGCAGCGACTCGCTGCACAGGGTGCTGGTGACCACCGGGGCCGCCTCGGTCAGCCCGTAGCCCTGGTGGACCGGGATGTCCGTCGCGGTCGTGAAGGCGTCGATCACCTCGGGACCCAGCGGCGCCGAGCCCGACAGCACCAGCCGGACCGGGCCGAGCCGGTCGGCGAGGTTGTCCAGCGGCAGCCAGTGGGCGAAGACGGGCGGCGCGACCGGCAGCACGCTGCAGGCCTCGTCCTCGACGATGTCGAGCACGGTGACCGGGTCCCACCGCTCGACCAGCAGCAGCTTGGCGCGGTGCCGGAGCACGCCGCCGAGGACGGCGTTGAGGCCGTAGACGTGGAAGAGCGGCAGGACGCCGAGCACGACGTCGTCCCCGTGGATCATCTTGGGCTCGACCCGGGCGACCTGCTCGATGTTGGCGAGCAACGCGCGGTGGGTGAGCATCGCGGCGCGCGGTCGACCCGACGTACCGCTCGTGTAGAGGAGTGCGGCGAGCTTCTCGGGGTCCTGCAGCGGCGGGACCGGACGCGCCTCACCGGCGAGGAGGTCGTCGTAGCCGATCTCCCCGGCACCGCGCCCGTCGCCGACCGCCACGACCCGGGGGTGCACGGCGCGGGACACGAGGTCCTCGTCCAGCGTCGACGTGTTGCCGTCGAGCGCCGCGTTGACCGTGGCCACCGCCACGCGCACGGCGGGCAGGGCCTCCTCGTCCGCGATGACGAGGCGCGAGCCGGAGTCGGCGATCATCCGGGCGAGCTCGTCGGCCGTGGAGCGCGGGTTGACCGGCACCGCCACGACCTGGGCCCGGAGCACCCCGAGGTAGCTGGTGACGAACTCGAGACGGTTGCCGACCACGATCATCACCCGGTGGCCGGCCAGGACCCCGAGGCGACCGAGGCCGGAGGCGCAGTGCGCGACCTCGGACTCGAGCCCGCCCCAGGTCACCGCGCGCCCGCCGGACTCGACGACCGCGAGGCGGTCGGGAGAGTCCTCGGCGGCCTCGGCGACCAGGTCCGCAAGGTCCGTCAACGACATGGATCGATCCTTCCACACCTGCACACCGACCCTCAGCCGATCACCGGCCGGTCCGCCGGACGACCGCGGCGTTCCGGACTACCCTGAGCGACGTGACGCCGCCCGATCGCCCCCGCCGCCTCAACCTGCAGCAGCGCTCGACGATGGCGGGCGAGGCAGCGGCCGCTGCCGCGGAGGTCGAGACCGCCCTCGACACCCCCGTCGACCCGACGGCTGCGGCGTTCTTCGACGTCGACAACACGATCATGCAGGGCGCGAGCATCTTCCACCTGGCCCGCGGCCTGCACCGGCGCGAGTTCTTCACGACGCGCGACATCCTCGGCGCCACCTGGAAGCAGGTCTACTTCCGGGTCGTGGGGGTCGAGGACCCCGAGCACGTGGCCGACGCCCGCAACTCGGCGCTGGGCTTCATCGCCGGCCACACCGTCAGCGAGCTCGAGGGCCTGGTCGAGGAGATCTTCGACGAGGGCATGGCGCACCGGATCTGGCCGGGCACCCGCGCGATGGCCCAGATGCACCTCGACCAGGGCCAGCGGGTGTGGCTGGTGACCGCGGCGCCCATCGAGATCGCACGGATCATCGCGCGGCGCCTGGGCCTCACCGGCGCCCTGGGCACGGTGGCCGAGCACGTGGACGGCGTCTACACCGGCCACCTGGTGGGCGACATGCTGCACGGACCCGCCAAGGCCGAGGCGGTCAAGGCCCTCGCCGCGCGCGAGGGGCTCGACCTCACCCGCTGCTCGGCCTACTCCGACTCCTCGAACGACCTGCCGATGCTCTCCCTGGTGGGCGACGCCTGTGCCATCAACCCGGACGCCCGCCTGCGCCACCACGCCCGCCAGCAGGGCTGGCGGATCCGCGACTACCGCACCGGGCGCAAGGCCGCCCGCGCCGGACTGGTCGTCGCCGCTGCCGCCGGAGCGGTCGGCGGTGCGGTCGCCGCCGGCGCCACGGTGCGCGGCCGACGCCACCACTGAGCGCCGAGACCTGACCCGGGCCCACGTTTGCCCGTGGGCGGTTCACAACGACGGCACCTCCACCTACTCTTGAGTAGGTCCCGGCAGGGACCGATCTGGGGAGGGTCGTCAACGACGCCATGTGGGGTGCCACCGACATCGAGCAGGGGCTCGACGCGCTGCGGCGCGCCGTGCTCCTCGCCCTCGCCGCGCCCGTTCCCGTCGGGGGCCACGTCCTGCTCGCCGAGGCCGACATCTCGGTCGGCGGCGCCGGCCACGGCGGGGGGCGCGGCGCCGGCCGCGATGACGGCGCCAACACCTACGGCGACGCCGACCAGGCCACCTCCTCGGAGGACGACGAGGCCGAGCGCGCCCGGCTGATCGCGCTCGTCGAGCTGGCCCGCGGCGGCGACACCGAGGCCTTCGGCCTGCTCTACGACCACTACCAGCCGTCGGTCTACCGCTTCCTCTACTACCGGACCCGCTCGGTGGCGCTCGCCGAGGACCTCACCTCCGAGACCTTCTTCCGGGCCCTGCGCAACATGAACAGCTTCCGCTGGCAGGGGCGCGACCTCGGCGCCTGGCTCATGACGATCGCCCGCAACCTCACGACCGACCACTACAAGGCCGGCCGGACCCGGCTGGAGCTCACCACCGAGGACATGACGCTCCACGACGACGCGACCGACGGTCCGGAGGACGCGGTGCTGGAGGGGATCACCCACGAGATCCTGCTCGCGGCGCTCACCGAGCTGCCGACCGAGCAGCGCGAGTGCATCATCATGCGGTTCCTCCAGGGGATGAGCATCGCCGAGACGGCGCTGGCCCTCGAGCGGAGCGAGGGCGCGATCAAGCAGCTCCAGCTCCGCGGCGTACGCAACCTCGCCAAGCTGATGCCCGAGGGGATGCGGGACTGATGACCCCCTCGCTGCTGCAGCCCCGCCGGCCGGTCCAGTTCGCTGCGTCACAGTGCGTAACCTCCTCGCCCGACCCGTCGTTCATCGAGGTGGAGGGGCACCGCACGGTCGCGACCGGCGGCACCCAGGACGAGACGGGACGGACAGGATGACTGCGCCATTCCCGGCACGACGACGTGCTGAGGAGTTCGACGCCCTGGTCAGCGGGGCGTCCTCGACCACCCCGCGCCCGCCGCTCACCGAGCGCGACGCCGCACGCTTCGCCGACCTGCTCGCCGTGGTCGACGACCTCCGCGCCGTCCCCGAGGTCGTCCCGCGCCCCGAGTTCACCGCCGCGCTGCGCGAGCGGCTCATGCTCGAGGCCGACACCGTCCTGGCGGCCCAGCCGGCCCGGGCCCGCGCCGAGGAGGCCCGCCTCGTCCTGCCCACCCGACCCCGCGCCCGCGACCGCCGGCTCGCGACGCTGCTCGGCGGAGCGGCCCTGATCGGCGCCACCACCTCGATGGCCGTGGCCGCCCAGACCGCCCTGCCCGGCGACTCGCTCTACCCCGTCAAGCGCGCCATCGAGGACGCCCGCACCGGCCTCGCCAACGACGGCGCCGACCGGGGCGCCCGGCTCCTGGCCCACGCCGGCGGACGGCTCGACGAGGTCGACGAGCTCGCCCGCACCTCCTCGCCCCTGCGGAGCGCGGCCGTCGCGGACACGCTCCTGACCTTCGACGAGCAGGCGACCGAGGCCGCCGACGTCCTCCTCGAGGCATATGCCGAGTCCGGCGACGAGCAGGTCATCCGCTCGCTGCGCAGCTTCACCGCCACCGGCCTCGACCAGCTCTCGACGCTCGAGGGCCGCATCCCGGACTCCGCCCGAGACGAGCTGGTCGCCGCCGGGCGGACGCTCGCCGAGATCGACGCGCGGGCCGTGGCCGCGTGCCCCGAGTGCGGTGGCGGCGCCGCGACGCTGCCGCCCTTCCTCCTCACCGCCTCGGCCGAGGGCCTCGACGTCGGCAGCGTGCTCAGCTCCTCGACCTCCTTCATCGTCGACCGCGGCCGCACCGGCCAGCCGGCCATCGGGGCGACCATCTCGGGCCAGGACGTCGGCGGCATCGTCGTCCCCGACCTCGACACCACCGTCACCGGTGGGGACGGTCCGGCGAGCGGCACCGGCGGTGGCGCCGGCAGTGGCACCGGCGGAGTCCCGACGCCCACCGAGGTCCCGTCGACCGGCGCCGGGGAGGCGGTCGAGGAGACCGTCACCGGCACGGTCGACGACGTCACCAAGCTGCTCACCGGCGACGTGCCCACGCTCGTCGACGAGGTGCCCGTGGTCGGACCCGTCGTGGGACCGGTCGTGGGCGGCACCCTCGGCGGGGTGGTCGGCGGTGCGGGCGGCACGCTCGACCAGACCACCGACTCGCTGCTCGACTGAGCACCGCCTCGGCGCACGTCAGCCGAAGACGCCGTCGCGCTCCCGCAGCAGGGTGTAGAGCGTCTGCTGGATCGTCTCGCGCACCTGGTCGGTGACGTCGAAGACCAGCATCGGGTCCTCGGCCTCCACCGCGTCGTACTCGTCGGTGCGGATCGGCTCGCCGAACTCCAGCAGCCACTTGGACGGCAGCGGCACCATGCCGAGCGGACCGAGCAGCGGGAAGAACGGCGTGATCGGGATGTAGGGCACCCCGAGCAGGCGGGCCAGGCTCGGGATGTTGCCGACCAGCGGGTAGATCTCCTCGGCGCCCACCACGGACAACGGCACGATGGGTACGCCGGTGCGCAGCGCGGCGGACACGAAGCCCCCGCGGCCGAACCGCTGGAGCTTGTAGCGCTCGCCGAACGGCTTGCCGATGCCCTTGAAGCCCTCCGGCCAGACCCCCACCAGCTCGCCGCCGGACAGCATCCGCTCGGCGTCCTCGGTGCAGGCGAGGGTGGCACCGCTCCTTCGGGCCAGCGAGCTGACGACCGGGAGCTTGAAGACCAGGTCGGCGCCGAGGGGACGCAGGAACCGGCCGGTCGCGTCGTGGATGGCGGTCATCGTCATGAGGCCGTCGACGGGCACGGTGCCGGAGTGGTTGGACACCACGAGCGCGCCGCCGGTGGTCGGGATGTTGTCGATGCCGCGCACCTCGACGCGGAACCACTTCTGCGCGATCGGGCGCATGGCCGCCATGAGGAACCGCTCGGTGACCTCGGCGTCGAAGCCGTACTCGTCCACGGTGTAGTCGCCGGCGAGACGGCGGCGGAGGAAGGCCATGAGCTCGGCCAGCCGGCGCTCCCACTGGTCACCGAAGAGCTCGACGGCGGCGTGCTGGAAGGCGTGCAGCCAGTCGCCGACGGGGATGCCGGCGAGGGGGTGCGTCTCCTCGGTGGTCGAGGCGGCGCGAGGTGGAGCCCCGGCGGCAGTCTCCGCGGCGGGCGACGCCGGCTGCTCGGCGCTCGGAGCCGGCGGGACGGGGCGGACCGGGGTCGGCCGCGCCGCCTTGGACGCCGACTTGGGCGCCGCCTTGGACGCCGACGTGGGCGCCGACGTGGGCGCCGCCTTGCGCGACGGGGCGAGGTTGCGGGCGGCGGCGGAGGGGCGTGCCTTGCCGGTCCCGCGACCGGGGCGACCCGACGTACCGATGGGGACGACGTCGGCGCCCTCGGCCCGGTCGCGCTGCGGGCGCTCGGACTCAGCCATCGTGTGCTCCGCCCGACCGGCCGGTGAGGACGGGCTCGTCGGGGACGTGGAGCGGGACACCCAGCGAGACGCCGAAGTCGGCGAAGGCCGACGCGGTGGTGAAACGCGGCTCGAAGCCGAGCTCGGTGCGCATCCGGGTGGTGTCCACCCCCCGACCGTAGGTCAGGAAGGTGAGCTGCTCCGGCGAGAAGTCCGCCACCCGGGCCTGCCGCAGGACCGATCCGAGGCGACCGACGGCGACGCCGGGCATGGCGACGGACGGCTTGCCCAGCCGGCGGACCGCCTGGGACAGCATCAGCATCCCGTCACCGGCGACGTTGAAGGTGCCGGGCGTGCCGGCGACCACCGCGTGCCGGAGCACGTCGAGCAGGTCGTCCTCGTGGAGGAACTGCAGCCGCGGGTCGAAGCCCAGGACCCGCGGGATCACGGGCAGCCGGAAGTAGCTGGTGATCGGGCTCGTCACGTGCGGGCCGATCACGTTGGCGGCACGGATCATCGTCACCGCGACGTCGGGCCGCCGGCGGGCGAAGCCGCGGACGTAGCCCTCGACCTCGTAGACGTCCTTGGCGTAGCCGGAGCTGGGCAGCCGCTTGGGCCCCATCTCCTCGGTGAACATCGCGGGGTCGCGCGAGCTCGCGCCGTAGACCGTGGTCGTCGACTTGACGACCAGCCGCTCCACGCGCGGGGCCTTCTGGCATGCAGCGAGGAGCTGCATGGTGCCCATGACGTTGAGCTCCTTCATGGTGTTGCGGCCCCCGGCAGAGCCCGGGGTCGCGATCACGCTCATGTGCACGACGGTGTCGATGTCCTCCTTGGCGAGGACCTTGGCGATGACCGGCGTGCGGATGTCGGCGCGCACGAAGGAGACGTCGCCGATGTCACCGCGAGGTGGGACGACGTCGACGCCGATGACTCGGTCGATGGAAGGGTCGTGGGCGGCCGCGCGCGCGAAGCGGCGGCCGATGTCACGGGAGATCCCCGTGACCAGTACGACCCGTCCCATGACCTGAGCCCCCGGCCCGGGACCTACTTGCCGAGCTTGCGACGCTGGACGCGCGTCTTCTTCAGCAGCTTGCGGTGCTTCTTCTTGGCCATGCGCTTGCGCCGCTTCTTGATGACAGAACCCACAGGGAAACCTTTCACGTGCGTCGCACGAGCACTCCTGCGCACGTGCGGCGCGCAGGCAGGTGCCCGCGCGACCAGCACAGCCTACTGGCAGCACCGGACGGTGGAGAATCGTGTGTCCGGGCTCGCACCCGGCCACACCTCCAGGAGGGGCCGACGTCGGTCGGAGGGACGTGCCGGACTGGGTCAGCCGGCGTTGTAGAAGCTCTTGCGGAGGTACTCGTTGACGTCGTCCTCCGTCACGCGGAAGGAGCGACCCACGCGCACGGCGGGGAGCTCCCCACCGTGGACGAGGCGGTAGACGGTCATCTTCGAGACGCGCATCTTCGCGGCGACCTCGGCGATCGTGAGGAACACGACGTCCGACATGTCGCCGGGTGAGTTGGGGGCCATGATGCACCGATCCTTCTGTTGCCACGGCACCGGCTTCCCCACCGGTGTCACAGTTCGTGGCGCTCTGCCGCGACAATAGGGCCTGTGTGACCCGTGGGGAAGAGGATCACTCCTGAAACTTGTGGGACCAGCGGCGTGTCGGGTTGATTTTGCCCTCGGGGGCGTCGATCAGGGGTAGGGATCGAGCCCGTGCAGCGGGAAGACCTCGGTCCGCGTGGCCATGATCGCGCGGTCCAACCAGGTCTCGGGGTCGTAGCCGTCGGCCCAGTCCCGGTAGGCCGGCGTGCGACCGTCGGTCATCCGGTGCGGCGGGGTGCGGTCCAGCAGCTCGCTGACGTGGGACCGCCACCCGGGCGGCGTCGGGGTCTCGGGCGGGATCGGGTGCCCGCCCACGATCGCGAGCAGGTGGGTCCAGGCGCGCGGCACGACCTCGACCAGGGCGTAGCCGCCACCGCCGGTGACCACCCACCGCCCCTCCGCGACCTCGTGGGCGAGCTCGTGGAGCGCGACGTACGCCGCCCGCTGGCCGTCGACGGTGAGCATCAGGTGGGCGAGCGGGTCCTCCATGTGGGAGTCGCAGCCGTGCTGGGTCACGAGGATCTCCGGCTCCCACGCGCGCAGCACCGGCGGCACCACCGCGTGGAAGGCGCGCAGCCAGCCCGCGTCCGCGGTGCCGGGCGGCAGGGCGACGTTGACCGCCGTCCCCTCGGCACCCGGACCGCCGCTGTCGTGGGGGAAGCCGGTGCCCGGGAAGAGCATCTGACCGGTCTCGTGCAGGGAGATGGTGAGCACCCGCGGGTCGTCGTAGAAGATCCGCTCCACCCCGTCGCCGTGGTGGACGTCGACGTCGACGTAGGCGATGCGCTGGTAGCCCTGGTCGAGCAGCGTCTGGATGCCGACGGCGATGTCGTTGTAGATGCAGAAGCCCGCGGAGCGGTCGGCCATCGCGTGGTGGAGACCGCCGGCGATGCTCGCGCTGTGCAGCGACTCCCCGCTCGTCACCTGGCGGAACGCCTCGACCGTCGCGCCGACGACGTGGGCCGCGGCCTTGTGCATGTCGCGGAAGACGGGGTCGTCGTCGGTGCCGAGGCCGTGCTCGGCGTCCTCCCCGCCCTCGGTCCCGCAGCGGGTGACCGCGGCGATCAGGCTGCGGTCGTGGACGGTTGCGATGAGGTCGTCGTCGGCGACCGGTGCCTCGACCATGCGGACGTGCTCGAGGACGCCGAGCTCCTCGGCGAGGCGCATCGTCAGGTCGACACGGACCGGGGACATCGGGTGGCCGGGGCCGAAGTCGTACTCCACGAGGCTCTTGTCGAAGACGACGGACGCGGGACCGGAGCACTCCATGTGACGGACGCTACCCGCAACGCGCCCGGTGGGCGGCGGGCACCCGCGGCGTGAGAGCCACCTTTCCCACCGGGTGGGAGACTCGTCGCATGGACACCACGACCACCCGCGGCACCGGCCTCGACCTCGACTACCCCCAGTCGCTGGCCGTCTACGACACCTACGAGCAGGCGCAGCGCGCCGTCGACCACCTCTCCGACGAGGAGTTCCCGGTCGAGAACCTCCTGATCGTGGGCACCGACCTCAAGCGCATCGAGCGGGTCACCGGCCGCCTCACCTGGGGCCGGGTCGCGCTCGCTGGAGCCGTGTCGGGCCTGTGGTTCGGCGTCTTCGTCGGCCTCGTCCTCGCCCTGTGGGTCGAGGACGACCTGCTCAGCGTCCTGCTGTCCACCGCGGCCTTCGGCGCCCTCTTCGGCCTCGTCTGGGGCCTGATCGGGTACGCCGCCACGCGTGGGCGTCGTGACTTCAGCTCGGTGACCGCCGTGGTCGCCACCCGCTACGAGGTGCTCGTCGAGCACAAGCACCGCGAGGCCGCGCGCACCATCCTGGCGGCCACGCCGGGCCTGCTCCCCGACCCGCACGCCGCGGGCTGACGCACGGCGCGGGCAGCTCGCGACCCGGCCCCCCGGCGCACGCCCGGTGGGCGGCCGGTCGGCCCGAGCTGCCCGGAGCGTGCAGGCTCAGGCGCCCTCGGCGAGCTCGCGCGAGCGGTCGCGGGCTGCCTCCATGGCCGCGAGGAACGCGGCGCGCACCTTGTGGATCTCGAGCTCGCGCAACGCCGACGCGGTGGTGCCGCCCGGCGAGGTCACCTGCTCACGCAGCACGACCGGGTGGGTGCCCGTCTCACGCAGCATGGTGGCCGAGCCGTAGAGGGTCTGGATGACCAGCTCGGTGGCCGTCGCCCGCGGCAGACCGAGGTGGACGCCGGCCTCGATCATCGACTCGACGACGAAGAAGATGTAGGCCGGTCCCGAGCCGCTGATCGCGGTGACCGCGTCCATCTGGCGCTCGGGGATCCGCAGCACCTTGCCGGTCGAGGCCATCAGGGACTCGGCCTCGGCCAGGTGCCCGTCGTCGCAGTGCGAGCCGGGCGAGATGGCCGCCATGCCCTCGTCGACGAGCGCCGGGGTGTTGGGCATGACGCGCACGACCGCGACGCCCTCGGGCACGCGCGACTCGATGAAGGCGGTGGTGATGCCCGCGGCCAGGCTGACCAGCAGCTGGCCGGGTCGCAGCTCGCCGGCGATCTCGTCGAGGACGGCCGCCATGTCCTGCGGCTTGACCACCAGCGCGACGGTGTCGGCCTTGCGGGCCGCCTCCGCGTTGGAGACCACGGCGACGCCGTACTGCTCCTCGAGCTCGCGGGCCCGCTCGGGTCGCTTCTCCCCCACCAGCAGGTTGTCGACGCGACGCCCGGCCCGGACCAGTCCGGAGAGCAGGGTCTCGCCCATCACGCCGGCGCCGATGATCGCGGTCTGGGGCATCGGCGGTCCTACTTCTTGGAGATCAGCGAGCGGAGGAAGAAGGTGAGGTTCTGCGGGCGCTCGGCCATCCGGCGCATGAGGTAGCCGTACCACTCCTCGCCGTACGGGACGTAGACGCGCACGGTCTCGCCGGTCTCCGCGAGGCGCTTCTGCTCCTCGGGCCGGATGCCGTAGAGCATCTGGAACTCGTAGGTCCCCGGGCGGCGGCCGTAGCGGCTGGCCAGCGAGGACGCGATCTGGATCATCCGCGGGTCGTGGCTGGCGATCATCGGGTAGCCCTGGCCGGCCAGCAGCACCTTGAGGCAGCGGACGTAGGACTTGTCGACGTCGAGCCGGTCCTGGAAGGCCACGCTCTCGGGCTCGTGGTAGGCGCCCTTGCACAGCCGGACGCGCGACCCCTCGTAGGCGAGCGCGCGGCAGTCGGCCTCGGTGCGGTGCAGCATCGCCTGCAGCACGGCACCGGTCTCGGGGAAGTCCTTGCGCAGCTCGCGCAGGATGCCGAGGGTCGAGTCGGTGGTGGTGTGGTCCTCCATGTCGAGGGTGACCGTGGTGCCGGCGTTGCGGGCCGCGCGGCAGATCTCGCGCGCGTTCTCCAGAGCGACCTTCTCGCCGTTCTCCGGGAGCGCCTGGCCGACCGCGCTCAGCTTGACGCTGACCTCGGCCTTGGCGGCGAGGCCGCGGCGGGCGAGCTCGGCCAGCAGGTCCTTGTAGGCCGCGACGGTGGCCTCGGCCTGGGCGAGGTCGAGGGTGTCCTCACCGAGGAAGTCGAGGGTCACGTAGAGGCCGCCGTCGACCAGCTCGGCGGTCGCGGTGACGGCGTCGTCCGTGGTCTCACCGGGGACGTGGCTGGTGACGATGCCCGACGAGACGGGCATGGTGCTGACGAGCTTCTTGACCTGCTCGCTCTTGGCGAGAAGCAGGATCGGCTGGCGGAGCAGAGGCATGGCGCACAGGCTACGCCGAGACGCCACGGACGGCCTCCTCAGGATGTGCCATCCGCCCGCACCAGCCCCCTGCACAGGACCTCCACGACTCCTCCACCTCTCCGGCCGGACGGCGACCTACGGTCGGTTGACCAGCCGCTCGCCCGCCGAGGAGACCCCATGCGCACCGCCCGCACCCGCTACGTCCTGGCCGCCACCGTGTGGGCGGGAACGCTCCTGGTGCTGCTCTTCGGGGTCGGGGCGCTGGGCATCGTCGGCGACGGCGGTCCGCCGGACCTCATGTACCTCGCCGCCGCCCTGGTCGGTCTCGTGGGGGCCGCGGCCGCCCGCTTCCGCCCGGCCGGTACGGCGCGCGCCCTCGCCGTGGCTGCCGGGCTCACCCTCGTCGCCGGTGTCGTGGCGGTGGCGGCCGGGTGGCAGGAGGAGGGCTCGGTCGTCGACGTGCTCGCGCTCAGCGCGATGTTCGCCGGGCTGTACGCCGCCTCCGCCTGGCTGTTCCGCTCCGCCGCCCCGCGCCCCGCCTGACGGGACTGCGTCGGCAGGGGACGCGCCGGTGGGACCGAGCGCGCCCGCAGGTGGCGGCGTACGACACCCCCATCCGCCGCCGGCCTGTCGTCCGCCGCCAGTCACGGAGGAGAGGGGCGGAGGAGCGGTCCGTGGCCAGGCGGGCGCCCACAGCTGGCGGCGTACGCCATCCGCATCAGCCGCCGATCTGTCGTCCGCCGCCAGTTGCGGGGAGCCGGGCGGGCCGGGTGCGGCGGCGGAGCGGGCTCAGGCCGTACGCCGCCGCAGGGTCGCGGCGCCGAGGGCGAGCCCGGCGAGCGCGAAGCCGAGGACGACCGCGACGTCCGCCCACACGCTCGCCTGGTCGGCCGCCCCGACCAGCTCCTGCATGGCGTCGACGGCATAGGAGAGCGGCAGCAC
This sequence comes from Nocardioides sp. Soil777, assembly GCF_001428425.1. NCBI lineage: Bacteria > Bacillati > Actinomycetota > Actinomycetes > Propionibacteriales > Nocardioidaceae > Nocardioides > Nocardioides sp. Soil777. The sequence continues at coordinate 122,302 of NZ_LMSN01000015.1, read as the reverse complement.
GTCGCTGATGGCCTGCAGCACCGGTGGCAGGAACTCCCGGGCGACGAACAGCCCGCACAGCAGGAGCTGCGGGATGACGAAGGCCGGCATGAACTGCACCGCCTGGAACTCGGTGTCCGCGAAGGCACTGACCAGCAGGCCGAGCGCCGTGCCCAGCACGGCATCGACCACCGCCACCACGCCGAGCAGCCAGACCGGGCCGTTGACCTCGAGGCCGAGCAGGCCGACGCTCACCCCGACCGCCAGCGCCGACTGGACGGCGGCGAGCAGCCCGAAGGCGAGGGCGTAGCCGAGGAGGAAGTCCAGCTTGCCCATCGGCATCGACAGCAACCGCTCGAGGGTCCCGCTGCCCCGCTCCCGCAGGGTGGTCACGCTGGTCACCAGGAACATGACGGTGAACGGGAAGATCGCGAGCAGGCCAGGGCCGATCCCGTCGAAGACGTCCCCGGGCAGGTCCGCGAACATCCACCAGAGCAGGGTCATCAGCAGGCAGGGCAGCAGCAGCAGCATCGCCAGCGTGCGGTGGTCGCGACGCACCTGCGTGAGCACCCGGCCCGCGACGGCGAGCGTCACCCGGGCGCTCATGCCGCTCCCTCGACGATCTGGAGGAAGGCCGCCTCGATGTCGCGCGCCCCGCCGCGGATCTCGGCGGGCGTGCCGTCGGCGATGATGCGGCCCTCGCGCATCAGAAGCAGCCGGTCGCACCGGTCCGCCTCGTCCATCACGTGGCTCGACACGAGCACGGCCTTGCCGCTGTCCGCGAGCCGGTGGAAGAGCCGCCACAGGTCCCGGCGCAAGACCGGGTCGAGGCCGACGGTCGGCTCGTCGAGCACCAGCACGTCGGGGTCGCCGAGCAGCGCGACGGCCAGGCTGGCCCGGCTGCGCTGGCCCCCACTGAGGTTGCCCACCACGTGGTCGCGACGGTCGGTGAGGTCGACGGCGGCGATCGCCTCGTCGACCTCGGCACGGTCGACCCCGAGCACCCGGGCGAAGAAGTGGAGGTTCTCGGCGACGGTGAGGTCGTCGTACACGCTCGCGGCCTGGGTGACGTAGCCGACGCGGTCGCGCAGCCGTCGGTCGCCCGCGGGCAGCCCGAGAACCTCGACCCCGCCGGACCGCACGCGCTGGACGCCGACCACGGCCCGCAGCAGCGTGGACTTGCCGCAACCGCTGGGACCGAGCAGGCCGGTGACGCCGGGGGCCACGGCCAGGGAGATGCCCGGGAGCACCTCGTGACCGCCGCGCACGACGACCAGCTCCCGTATGTCGATGACGTTATTCATCATGTGTTGAATTGTGCTCCCGGCCGCCGCGACCCGTCAAGGGTCGGGAGACCCGGAGTCAGGGCGGCAGGTCCCCGGTGAGGTAGCGCTGGAGGGTTGGGGCGTACGTCGCGACCACCTGCTCGCCGGTCAGCGACGCCACCGGCTCCACGCGCATCACGTAGCGCACCAGGATCAGCCCCATCACCTGGCTGGCGACCAGCGCCATCCGGTGCTCGGGCCGGTCGATCCCCAGCGCGGCACCCACCGGCTGGATCACCACCGGCAGGAACCCCTCGCTGAGCAGGCGGTGGGCCGACGGGTCCATCACCCCGCGGGCCACGGCCAGCAGGGCGGGCTGCACGTCGGGGTCGTCCCACACCGACAGGAAGGCACGCAGGAAACGCACGGCCGCCTCCTCGACGGGTCCCTCCACCACCCGGCCGATGACCTCGCGGGGGTCGACGGGCAGCTCCATCGCGGCGAGGAAGAGATCGTCCTTGGTGCCGAAGTAGTGGTGCACGAGCGCCGGGTCCACCCCGGCGTCCGAGGCGACCGCGCGGATCGTCGTACCCCCGAAGCCCTTGGCCGCGAAGGCCGCACGGGCCGCGGCGAGGACCGCCGCACGCGTGTCAGGAGCGCCGGGTCGGCGGCCGCGGGAGGGGCGCGTCATGCGAGGGAGGGTACGACGCGTCAGCGCGCCGGCACGGAGAAGTGCTCGCGGGCGAACTCCAGCGACTCGCGCAGGTCCGCCTCCCGCTCGGCGCGCGTGGAGCAGCGACGGGTGTTGATCTCCAGCACGATGTGGCCGGCGAAGTCGCGGGCGGCCAGGTGGGCCAGGAAGTCCTCGGCCCCCATCGCCCCGCGGCCGGGCACCAGGTGCTCGTCCTTGGCCGAGCCGCTGCCGTCGGTGAGGTGGATGTGCCGGAGCCGGTCTCCGAGCCGCTCGGCCATCTCGATCACGGAGGTACGCGCGATGGCCGCGTGCGAGAGGTCGATCGTGGTGTTGGCGTACTCGTGGTCGCTGGGGTCCCAGCTGGGGAGGTACATCTCCATGCCCCGACGCTGGGAGGCCCGCCAGGGATACATGTTCTCCACCGCGAAGGCGATGCCGGTCGACTCCTCCAGGGCGGCGATGCCGTCGACGAAGCCGGCGGCGTACTCCTTCTGCCAGCGGAACGGCGGGTGCACCACGACCACGTCGGCGCCGACCGCGGTCGCGAGCTCGGCGGAGCGCTCGAGCTTGCCCCACGGCTCGGTGCCCCAGACCCGCTGCGTCCACAGCAGGCACGGCGCGTGGATCGCACAGATCGGCATCTCGTGGTGCTCGGAGAGCTGCTGGAGGGCGGAGGTCTGCTGCGACAGGGCGTCGACGCCGACCATCACCTCGACGGCGTCGTAGCCCACCTGCGCGGCCCACGCGAAACCGTGGGCGGTGGACTCGGGATAGACCGAGGCGGTCGAGAGCGCGACGAGGGTCACGACGCGCCCCGCCGTGCCGCGGGCCGGGTCACGACGGACAGCTGGTCGAGACGCTCCAGGATGACGCCCTCGCGCAGCGCCCACGGGCAGATCTCGAGGGCCTCCAGGTCGAAGATGTCCATGCAGGCCTCGGCGACCAGCGCGCCCGGCACGATCTGGTGGGTGCGGCTGGGCGACACGCCCGGCAGCGCGGCGAGCTCGTCGGCGTCCAGCGCGATGAGCTTGGGGATCCATTGCGAGAGGGTGTCGAGCTCGAGCACGCGTGGGACGAGCGGGCCGTCGCCGCTCGGCGCAGCGCCGCAGATGCGGGCCAGCGAGCGGAAGGTCTTGGAGGTGGCCGCAGCGCGGTCGGGCGCACCCGGGCGCAACAGGTTGCCCGCGTCGCGGGCGATGTCGGCGCGGATCTGCTTGCGAAGCCGGCGAATCGCTTCGTCGTCGGGGCGGGCTCCGCCGAACCAGTCGCGGGCGAGCCGGGCCGCGCCGAGCGGCATGGACCACGCCACGTCGGGCGCCTCGTCGGCACCGCCGGCGATCTCCAGCGAGCCTCCGCCGATGTCGAAGACCGCCAACCGGCCGGCCGACCAGCCGAACCAGCGGCGTACGGCGAGGAAGGTCAACCGCGCCTCGTCCTCCCCCGACAGCACCGACAGGTCGACCTCCGTCACGTCGTTGACGTGGGCCAGGACGGCGTCGGAGTTGACCGCGTCGCGCACCGCCGACGTGGCGAAGCCGAGCATGTCCTCGCAGCCCTTGTCCTCGGCGACGGACACGGCCTCCCGGCAGAACTTCGTGAGGGCGTCGACGCCCGCCTCGGAGACGGCACCGGACTCGTCGAGGTGCTCGGCCAGGCGCAGCGGCTGCTTGTAGGAGAAGGCCGGCAGGGGCGCGGCGCCACCGTGGGCGTCCACCACGAGCAGGTGGCCCGTGTTGGATCCGATGTCGAGGACGCCCAGGCGCATGTGGCCAAACTACTAGGCTTGGCCAGTGCCTGAAGTCGACCTCGTGTTTCCCCGTGCCTACGTCGAGTTCGTGGACCCCGCCGACGAGGAGCAGGTCTTCCGCTGCGACCTCACCTGGCTGACCTCGGCCTACACCTGCATCTTCGGCAACGGGTGCCAGGGCATCTACGCCGACTCCCCCGACGTGGGGTGCTGCACGCTCGGTGCGCACTTCAGCGACGGGGACGACGAGCAGCGCGTCGCGTCGTACGTCGCGCAGCTCACGCCGGAGCAGTGGCAGTTCCACCCGCAGCGACCTGTCGAGACCGACGACTGGGTCGAGGCCGACGAGGACGGCGAGCGCAAGACCATCGCCCTCGAGTACGACGGGCAGTCGGCGTGCGTCTTCCACAACCGGGCCGACTTCGCCCCCTCGACCGGAGGCGGGGGCGCCGGCTGCGCGCTGCACGGCCTCGCCCTGGAGCAGGGGCGCAACCCGCTCGAGACCAAGCCCGACGTCTGCTGGCAGCTCCCCATCCGGCGCACGTTCCGCAACGTCGAGCGCCAGGACGGAACGGCGTACACCGAGGTCTCGATCGGCGAGTACGACCGCCGCGGCTGGGGACCCGGGGGCCACGACCTCGACTGGTACTGCTCGGGCAACACCGAGGCCCACGTCGCGCCGGAGCCGGTCTACGTCACCCACGAGCCCGAGCTGACCGAGCTGATGGGCGCCGAGGGCTACCGCGAGCTGGTGCTCCACTGCGACGCGCACGTGCGGTCGCGCTCGGCCCTCGCGCTGCACCCCGCCGACCCGCGCTGAGCCGGCGCGTCCGGCGCCCGAAATTCGCTCGACGTCAAGACAACCTGACCCCGGCGTGACGGCGCCCCACCCCTCAGCACAGAATGCAGCCATGCGCCTGGACCATCTCTCGTTCGCAGCCGGACCGGATGGACTTGCCAGCACTGCCCAGCGCATCGGGGGCCAGCTCGGCAAGGACTTCATCGACGGCGGCGTGCATCCCCGCTTCGGGACCCGCAACATGATCATGCCGCTGGACGGCCGCACCTACATCGAGATCGTCGAGGTGCTGGACCATCCCGCGAGCGACAAGGCCCCCTTCGGGCAGGCCGTCCGTGCTCGCTCCGCCCTCGGTGGCGGCTGGCTCGGCTGGGTGGTGGCCGTCGACGACATCACCGTCGTCGAGACCCGCCTCGGCCGCGAGTCGGTCAAGGGCAACCGGCACCTGCCCAACGGCAAGGAGCTCGTCTGGCGCCAGATCGGCGTCCACGGCCTGCTGTCGGACCCGCAGCTCCCCTACTTCCTCCAGTGGGAGTCCCCGGCCGAGATGCACCCGAGCAACGCCGCCGACAGCGAGTTCTCGCTGGTCGCGCTCGAGATCGCCGGCGACCCGCAGCGGGTCAGCGAGTGGCTCGGCGAGACCGTCGAGGCGCCGCTCGAGGACATCAAGGTGGAGTGGGTCGCCCCCAACGGCACCCCGGGGATCATCGCGGTCCAGATCCAGACGCCCTCCGGGCTCGTCCGGCTCTGAGCGAGCAGGGGCGCGGCGCCACCCCGAGCCCGAACATCTGGCACCACCCGGAGACCTACGAGCTCGAGAACCTCGCCGCGGACCCGCACGGCCGCATCGAGGCCGCCATGCGCTCCGTCGCGTCCTGGGACGACCGCGTCCTGCTCGACGTCGGGTGCGGCACCGGCTTCCACCTCCCCCGCTGGGCCGAGCACGCCCGGACGGTGATCGGCGTCGAGCCGCACGCCTCCCTCGTCGCGCTCGCGCGGCGTCGTACGCGTCGGCTCGACCACGTCGAGGTGCGGCAGGGCACCGCCCAGCGCCTCCCCCTGCCGGACGCGTCGGTCGACGTCGTGCAGGCGCGGTGGGCCTACTTCTTCGGTCCCGGGTGCGAGCCGGGCCTGGCCGAGCTCGACCGGGTCGTACGCCGCGGCGGCACGGCGTTCGTGATCGACAACGACGCGAGCCGGTCGACGTTCGGGACGTGGTTCCGCCTCGGCTACCCGATGGTCGACCCCGACGAGGTCGAGCGCTTCTGGTCGCAACGCGGCTGGACCAGGGTGTCGGTGGACATGGGGTGGTCCTTCGCGCGGCGCGAGGACCTCGAGGCGGTGGTGCGGATCGAGCTCTCCCCCGAGGTCGCGGAGCGGGTGCTCGCGTCCCACGAGGGCACCGAGGTGGACTACGCGGTCAACCTCTGGTGGCGGGAGTACTGATCCCCTCCGCCGGGCGCCGCGCCGGCGGGCGGCGTACGCCGGTCAGGAGGACTCGCGCACGACCAGGGTCGGGGTGAGGAGCACGCCGTCCTCGGGGGCCGGCTGGTGGGACAGCAGGCTCTGCAGGGCGTTGACGATCTCGACCGCGACGTCCTCGAGCGGCTGGCGCACCGACGTCAGCCCCACCGGGTAGACCTGCGCGACCTGCGAGTCGTCGAAGCCCACCACCGCGATGTCCTTGCCGGGCGCGAGCTGGCGCAGCCACAGCGTGTGGAGCACCCCCATCGCCAGGGTGTCGGAGGCGCAGACGAAGGCGGTGGGCTCCGACTCGTCGAGCAGCACCGCGGCCGCCTCGCCCCCGGACTGGACGGTGTCCTCGACCCGGCTGGCGAGGCCGGTGGTCGAGAGCCCGTGCTCGTGCATGGTGGTGAGCCAGCCGGCGCGGCGGTCCTCGCCGATCGGCGAGTCCTTGCGCCAGCCGATCCAGGCGATGCGGGTGTGGCCCTTGGCGATGAGGTGCTCGGTCGCGAGCCGGGTGCCGGCGGCCCCGTCGACGTCGACCCACGGGTGGCGGGCGCTGGCGCGGTCCCACGGGCGACCGAAGGCGACGAAGGGCGCCCGCTGGTCGGCGAGCCAGGCGGCCTGCGGGTTGCCGAGGTAGGTGTCGGTGACGACGAAGGCGTCCACCGCGGTCGAGCGCAGCAGGTTGTCGTAGCCCGCGACCGGGTCCTCGTCGTCACCGGTGAAGAGGAGCACGTGGTGCCCGGCCAGCGCCGAGGTCTCGACGAGGGTGTGGACGAAGCGGTCCATCATCGCGTTGGCGGTGCCCTCCTGGACCGGCGAGACGCGCAGGCCGATCAGCTGGGAGGTGCGGGTGCGCAGGTTGCGGGCCGCCCGGTTGGGCGAGTAGCCCATCTCCTCGATGGCACCCCGGACCCGCTCGAGCGTGCCGGGACGCAGCAGGTCGGGGTTGTTGACGGCGTTGGACACCGTCTGACGACTGACCCCCGCGCGCTCGGCGACGTCGGCCAGCGTCGGTGGGGACACCGGCAGGTGTGCACCCAACCGAGACTCCGGTCGCGACATGTTCGGCCCCCTTGATCGTTCCAATCAGGGGCAGCATAACCGCGCTGTCGGTGGTGTCGCCTAGCGTGCCGCCCATGAGCAGACAGCGCGCCGCCTACAAGTGCTCCGAGTGCGGCTGGGAGACCGGCAAGTGGGTCGGCCGGTGCGGCGAGTGCCAGGCCTGGGGGTCGGTCGCCGAGGCGGCCGCCGCACCGACCGGTCGCACGACGGCCTCGCCCGTGACGCGCCCGGCCGTGCCCATCGGCCAGGTGTCGGTCGAGGACGCGACGTTCCGCTCCTCCGGCGTCCCCGAGCTCGACCGCGTGCTGGGCGGCGGGCTGGTGCCGGGCGCGGCGATCCTGCTGGCCGGCGAGCCCGGTGTCGGCAAGAGCACGCTGCTGCTCGAGGTGGCCGCCCAGACCGCCCGGGTGCGCACCCGCACCCTCTACGTCACCGGCGAGGAGTCCGCCTCGCAGGTGCGGCTGCGCGCCGACCGCACCGGCGGCGTCCACGACGAGCTGTTCCTCGCGGCCGAGACCGACCTCGGGGCCGTGCTCACCCACATCGAGCAGGTGCGCCCGACCCTGCTGGTCATCGACTCGATCCAGACCATCGGCGCGCCCGGCATCGAGGGGGTGCCCGGCGGCGTCACCCAGGTCAAGGAGGTCGCGGCCGCGCTCGTCCGGGTGGCCAAGACGCGCAACATCACCACGGTGATCGTCGGCCACGTCACCAAGGACGGCTCGATCGCCGGCCCACGGGTCCTCGAGCACCTCGTCGACGTGGTGCTCAACTTCGAGGGCGACCGCAACTCCCGCTTCCGGATGGTCCGCGCGATGAAGAACCGCTTCGGCCCCGTCGACGAGGTCGGCTGCTTCGACCTGTCCGCCGGCGGCATCACCGCGGTGACCGACCCGACCGGCCTGTTCGTCGAGCACCACAGCCAGCAGGTGCCCGGCACCTGCGTGGCCGTCACCATGGAGGGCCGTCGGCCCCTGCTCGCCGAGGTGCAGGCGCTGGTGACCCCCTCGCCGCTCGAGCGCCCGCGGCGCACGACCTCGGGCATCGACTCCTCCCGGGTGGCGATGATCCTGGCCGTGCTGCAGCAGCACGCCTTCATCAAGCTGCACGCCCACGACGTCTTCGCCTCGACCGTGGGCGGCGCCCGGCTCACCGAGCCGGCCACCGACCTGGCCGTCGCGGTGGCCATCGCCAGCGCCACCCACGGCCTGGCCCCGCCCAAGGGGGTCGTGGCGATGGGCGAGATCGGCCTGGCCGGCGAGCTGCGCCGGGTGCGCGACCTGCCGCAGCGCCTGGCCGAGGCCGCGCGGCTCGGCTTCGAGGTCGCCGTGGTGCCGCGGGAGGCGCACGAGCCCGAGACGGGGTCGCACCGGATGGTCGACGGGCTCCGGGTGATCTCCGAGGGCACGGTGTGGGGCGCGCTCTCCACCCTGCGTGTCACGAAGGCCGACCACCCCCGATTGCGTCCCCTAGACTGAGCGCCGCGACGCCCGGCGTCGTACCCGTCAGAGAGGACCACCGTGCCCGAGCGTTCGGACGACGTGCTGCGCCTGCGCGCCACCCTGGCGATGATCGCGCCCGGCACCGCCCTGCGAGACGGCCTGGAGCGCATCCTCCGCGGCCGCACCGGCGCCCTCATCGTGCTCGGCCAGGACAAGATGGTCGAGTCGCTGGCCACCGGTGGCTTCACCCTCGACGTGCCGTTCACCGCCACCGGCCTGCGTGAGCTGGCCAAGATGGACGGCGCCATCATCGTCGACCGCGACGTCACCCGGATCTCGCGGGCCGCGGTCCACCTCATGCCCGACCAGTCGATCCCCTCGGAGGAGACCGGCACCCGGCACCGCACCGCCGAGCGGGTGGCCAAGCAGACCGGCCACCCGGTCATCTCGGTGTCGCAGTCGATGCAGATCATCGCCGCCTACGTCGGCGACATCCGCCACGTGCTCGAGGACTCCGGCAAGATCCTGTCCCGTGCCAATCAGGCGCTCGCGACGCTGGAGCGCTACAAGCTGCGCCTCGACGAGGTGTCCGCGACCCTGTCGGCCCTCGAGATCGAGGACCTCGTGACCGTCCGCGACGTCGCCGTCGTGGCCCAGCGACTCGAGATGGTCACCCGGATCGCCCGCGAGATCGACGACTACGTCCTCGAGCTCGGCACCGACGGCCGGCTGCTGTCACTCCAGCTCGAGGAGCTCATCACCGGCGTCGACGCCGAGCGCGAGCTGGTGGTCCGCGACTACCTCCCCGCCGGCAAGCGCCGCAAGGTCGAGGCGTCGGTGATCCTCGGCGACCTCTCCACGCTCTCCCCCACCGAGCTCGTCGACCCGGGCGCGGTCGCGGCCGTCCTCGGCCTCGGCACCGGCGAGCACCTCGACGGCGCGGTCGCACCGCGAGGCTACCGACTGCTGGCCAAGGTGCCGCGCCTGCCGGGCTCCGTGGTCGACCGGCTCGTCGAGCACTTCGGCGGTCTCCAGCAGCTGCTCTCCGCGGGCATCGACGACCTCCAGGCCGTCGAGGGCGTCGGCGAGCTGCGGGCCCGCAGCGTGCGCGAGGGGCTCTCCCGGCTGGCGGAGTCGAGCATCACCGAGCGATACATCTGAGTCACGCAGCAGGACGCGCTCGCGCGTCCTGCCTGGGCGCGGCCAGATCGAGCAAGCCCCGCGAGCGAGGGACGACGTCGTGGAGGACGCGTCGAGATCGCCGAGGCCCTGCGTGGGTTTGGCGGTCGACCCGAGGTTGGCGCGCACTCCAGTGGGTTGGCGTGCGCTGCAGCGCAGCCGAACCCACGGGATCACCGGGCGCCCGGTGATCCCACGTCACCCCGCGGAGTTGCCCTCGCCGTCCTCACCGGGCTGGTGGGTGCTGTCCTGCTGCTTGGTCTTGCCCTTCTGGGGCTTCGGCGTCACCGTCTTGGTGATCACCTCGCTGGCGGGGCGCACCAGCTCGAACTGCACGTCGGTCGGCTCGCCCGCCAGGGCCGCCGCCTCCACGTGGTAGAACCCGGGCATCGCCCACTCGGTGAAGGCGGAGCACTCGTCGTCGGAGCGCTTGGCGTTCCAGGTGATGACGACCGGCGCATCGACGGCCTGGCGCACCACGACCTCCTGGGGCACGATCGCCGCCGGGCACTCGCGGCTCGACCAGATGGAGTCGGTGCCCGAGGTGATGCTGACGGTCAGCGTGTCCGGCGACACAGTCCAGGTGCAGGCGGCGGTGACCCGGGTGCGCAGGTTGAGCGTGATCGGGACGTCACTGCCGCCGGGTGCCTCGGTGATGGTGGGGGTGGCGACGATGTCGCCGTTCTCGCAGGTGCCCACGGGCTCGGCGAGCGGAGGCTCGGTCGGGGTCTGCTTCTTCTTGCGTCTCGGCTTGTCCGTCGGGACGGTCGGCGCCTGGGTCTCGGCGGTCTCGCCTGGGTCGGCGCTCGTGCTCGTCGTCGCGCCGGCGGTGGTCGCCTGGGGGTCCTCGTCGGACGACGCGTCGCTCGAGCCGCCGAGGAGGCGGGCCAGGCCCGCGACCAGCAGCACGGCCACCCCGAGCACCACGAGGCGACGGAACCAGTAGACGCGAGCGGGCAGGGGACCACGCGGTGCCATCGGAGGGGCAGGGCGCGAGGACGGCATGACCCCGACCCTAGGAGCAGCGTGGGCGCGCGGGGTGGTGCCACACCGGGCCCCCGAGGATCCGTGCGTACGATCACCGCGATGACCGACCTGCACGCGCCGATCCTCGACTGGTACGACGCCCACGCGCGCGACCTGCCGTGGCGTCGGCCGGAGGCGTCCGCCTGGTCGGTGCTGGTCTCCGAGCTCATGCTCCAGCAGACCCCGGTCGTGCGGGTGCTGCCGGTCCACGACGCCTGGATGGAGCGCTGGCCCACACCGGCGGCACTCGCCGCGGAGCCGACCGGCGAGGCGGTCCGGATGTGGGGTCGCCTCGGCTACCCGCGTCGGGCGTTGCGGCTGCACGCCGCGGCAGTGGCCCTCGTGGAGCGCCACGACGGCGAGGTGCCCGCGGCGTACGACGAGCTGATCGCGCTGCCCGGGGTGGGCGACTACACCGCCGCCGCGGTGGCGAGCTTCGCCTTCGGCCGCCGGCACGTCGTGCTCGACACCAACGTGAGGCGGGTGCTGGCGCGGGTGGTGTCGGGGGTCGAGTTCCCCGGCGCGTCCGTCACCCGCGCGGAGCGCGACCTAGCCACCGACCTGCTGCCCGAGGACGAGGACACGGCCGCCACCTGGGCCGTAGCCGTCATGGAGCTGGGCGCCCTCGTCTGCACCGCCCGCGACCCGCGCTGCGGCGCCTGCCCGGTCGCCGACCGGTGCGCGTGGCTGGCGGCCGGCCGGCCGGCGTACGACGGTCCCCCGCGGCGCGGGCAGGCGTGGGCAGGCACCGACCGCCAGTGCCGCGGCCGGATCATGGCCGTGCTGCGCGAGGCCGACGGCACGGTCCGGCCGGCCGCGATCGAGGCGGTGTGGCCCGGCGCCGAGCAGCGGGAGCGCTGCCTGGCCGGGCTCGTCGAGGACGGCCTCGTCGCTGTCGTCGACGGCGGCTACGCCCTCCCTGGGTAGTCGACTCCCTGGGTAGTCGACTACCGGGGTAGTCCGTGACGATCGGACCTCTCAGAGGCCCGACCCGGGGTCCGTTCGTCGGGGACTACCCCAGCGAGGAGCCGGCCCTGGGGTAGTCGGGGACGAACTGGTAGGTGAGAGGCCCGTTCCAGCGACCAACTCGTCCCCAACTACCCAGCGGGGGCCCGCGAGACTACCCAGGCGGAGGCGCCGAACCACAAGATCCAGGACGCATGGGAGCCCCCGGCGCGGATGCGCCGGGGGCTCCTGTGGTGGTGCGGTGTCAGTCGACCGTCACTCGGGGCCGGTGGCCCGGGGGACGTCGGTCGGCCCGTCGGAGTCGTCGGGACCCTCGCCCTCGACCGGGACCGCGATGTCGAGCGACTCGGCGCCCACGTCGGCGGTCTCGAACGGCGGCAGGTCGGGCAGCGCCGAGACCTTCTGGCCCTGGAAGGTGAAGGTCGCGGACGGACCCTCGCCCTCGACGTCGACCAGCACGATCTGACCGGGGCCGATCTCGCCGAAGAGCATCTTCTCGGCCATCACGTCCTCGATCTCGCGCTGGATCGTGCGACGCAGCGGCCGCGCACCCAGCACCGGGTCGAAGCCCCGCTGGGCCAGCAGGTTCTTGGCCGGCTGGGTCAGCTCGAGCTGCATGTCGCGGTCCTTGAGCCGGAGCTCGACGCCCGCGATCATGTTGTCGACCATCGAGACGATCTGCTCCTGCGACAGCGGCGGGAACACGATGATCTCGTCGACACGGTTGAGGAACTCGGGCTTGAAGTGCTGCTTGAGCTCCTCGGAGACCTTGCTCTTCATCCGGTCGTAGGACCCGGCCTCGCCCGACTGCTGGAAGCCGAGGTTGACGCCCTTGGCGATGTCGCGGGTGCCGAGGTTGGTGGTCATGATGATGACGGTGTTCTTGAAGTCGACCACCCGGCCCTGCGAGTCGGTCAGGCGACCTTCCTCGAGGATCTGCAGCAGGCTGTTGAAGATGTCCGGGTGGGCCTTCTCGACCTCGTCGAACAGCACCACCGAGAACGGCTTGCGCCGGACCTTCTCGGTGAGCTGGCCGCCCTCCTCGTAGCCGACGTAGCCGGGAGGCGAGCCGAAGAGTCGCGACACGGTGTGCTTCTCGCCGAACTCGCTCATGTCGAGCTGGATGAGCGAGTCCTCGTCGCCGAACAGGAAGTCGGCGAGCGTCTTGGACAGCCACGTCTTGCCGACGCCCGAGGGCCCGGCGAAGATGAACGACCCGCCGGGACGCTTGGGGTCCTTGAGTCCGGCACGCGTACGACGGATGGCGCGGGAGAGTGCCTTGACGGCCTCCTCCTGGCCGATCACGCGCTTGTGGAGCTCGTCCTCCATGTTGAGCAGGCGCGTCGACTCCGCCTCGGAGAGCTTGACGATCGGGATGCCGGTCGCCACGGCGAGCACCTCGGCGATGAGCTCCTCGTCGACCTCCGCGACCTCGTCCATGTCGCCCGAGCGCCACTGCGACTCGCGCTCGGACTTGCGGGCGATCAGCTGCTTCTCCTCGTCACGCAGGCGCGCGGCGGCCTCGAAGTCCTGGCCGTCGATCGCGGCCTCCTTGCGCTGGCGCACGTCGGCGATCTTGTCGTCGTACTCACGCAGGTCGGCCGGGGCCGTCATGCGACGGATGCGCAGGCGCGAGCCCGCCTCGTCGATGAGGTCGATCGCCTTGTCCGGCAGGAACCGGTCCGAGATGTAGCGGTCGGCCAGGGTCGCGGCCGAGACGAGCGCCTCGTCGGTGATGGTCACCCGGTGGTGCGCCTCGTAGCGGTCACGCAGGCCCTTGAGCATCTCGATGGTGTGCGCGATCGAGGGCTCCTGCACCTGGATGGGCTGGAAGCGGCGCTCGAGGGCGGCGTCCTTCTCGAGGTACTTGCGGTACTCGTCGAGCGTGGTGGCACCGATGGTCTGGAGCTCACCACGGGCCAGCATCGGCTTGAGGATCGAGGCCGCATCGATGGCGCCCTCGGCCGCACCGGCACCGACGAGGGTGTGGATCTCGTCGATGAAGAGCACGATGTCGCCGCGGGTGCGGATCTCCTTGAGGACCTTCTTGAGGCGCTCCTCGAAGTCACCGCGGTAGCGCGAGCCCGCGACCAGCGCACCGAGGTCGAGGGTGTAGATCTGCTTGTCCTTGAGCGTCTCGGGCACGTTGCCCTTGACGATGTCCTGGGCCAGGCCCTCGACGATGGTCGTCTTGCCGACGCCGGGCTCGCCGATGAGGACGGGGTTGTTCTTCGTGCGGCGCGACAGGATCTGCATGACGCGCTCGATCTCCTGCTCGCGCCCGATGACCGGGTCGAGCTTGCCCTCGCGGGCGGCCTGGGTCAGGTTGCGGCCGAACTGGTCGAGGACCAGCGAGCTCGACGGCGCCTCGGAGGACGAGCCGCCGGTGGCCGCGCCGGACGCGGCCGACTCCTTGCCCTGGAAGCCGCTGAGCAGCTGGATGACCTGCTGGCGGACCCGGTTGAGGTCGGCGCCGAGCTTCTGGAGGACCTGGGCGGCCACGCCCTCGCCCTCGCGGATCAGCCCGAGCAGGATGTGCTCGGTGCCGATGTAGGAGTGGCCGAGCTGGAGCGCCTCGCGCAACGACAGCTCGAGCACCTTCTTGGCGCGTGGCGTGAAGGGGATGTGGCCGGACGGGGCCTGCTGGCCCTGGCCGATGATCTCCTCGACCTGGGCGCGCACTGCCTCCAGGGAGATGTCGAGGGACTCCAGCGCCTTGGCCGCGACGCCTTCGCCCTCGTGGATCAGCCCGAGCAGGATGTGCTCGGTGCCGATGTAGTTGTGGGAGAGCATGCGGGCCTCTTCCTGGGCCAGCACGACAACTCGCCGGGCTCGGTCGGTGAACCGCTCGAACATGTGCGCTCCTTGCTCCGTCTGTGCGTCCGCGAGACCACCGTCAGACGGTGGGCGGACAGTGGGCTCAACGCCCGACTCCACCCTACGTGTTCCCGGTCGCGCAGCGGAGGCGTCCGCTCTCAGCGAACACCCGCGAGGCGACCGACGTCCACCCTTCGTCCACACCGGTCGCAACGTGCCGGCCCGGGCGCGACGGCCGGGCGGGAATCACACAGGCAGTGCAACCGCGACCGGAAAAGAGCAATGGCCGACGAGCATGGGTGAATTGTCAAGGAATCAATGACACGGCGCCGCACTCCCGGACGGGAATGCGGCGCCGAGTGGGAAGCGAATTCAGTGCGCGGCGTCGTACGCCTGCTGGACGTCGGCGGAGATGCGTCCGCGCTCGGAGACGTCCATGCCCTGGGACTTGGCCCATTCGCGGACGTCCTTGGTGTTGGAGGCGCCGGACGACGAGGCGGCGGAGCCGGTACGGCGACCGCGGCGGGCGCCACCGGTGACCTTGCGCGCGTGGCCGACGTAGCCGCTCAGGGCCTCACGCAGCGCGGCGGCGTTGCCGTCGTTGAGGTCGATCTCGTACGACGCGCCGTCGAGGCCGAACGAGACGGTCTCGGTGGCCTCTGAGCCGTCGAGGTCGTCGACCAGGATGATGTTGACCTTTTGTGCCACGTTTTCCTTCTTCCAGAAGACGAGCATTACTACTCGGGGGTGTCAGGAAGGTACTCGCGCGCAATTCACAAAAGCAAATAGCCGCGCCAAATGGTATTGACCATTGGCTATTGCCGGAAGGCAGAGAAATTCAGGAGTTGCGCTCATAGACGAGGCGCAGTCCCTGGAGCGTGAGCCACGGGGCGTGCTCGGTGAAGCAGTCGCACTCGTCGAGCAGCAGCGTCGCGAGGTGACCGGTCGCGATGACGGTGACGTCGGCGACCGCGACGCCGAGCTCGGCGATCATCCGGTCGACGATGCCCTCGACCTGCGCGGCGACGCCGAAGATCATGCCGCTCTGCAGTGCCTCGACGGTGTTCTTGGCAATGACCGAGCGGGGCCGGGCCAGCTCCACCTTGCGCAGCTGGGCGCCACGGCGACCCAGGGCCTCCAGCGAGATCTCGATGCCGGGGGCGATGGCGCCACCGATGTACTGGCCGGCACCGCTCACCACGTCGAAGGTCGTCGCGGTCCCGAAGTCCACGACGATCGCCGGGCCGCCGTACAGCGTCGCTGCGGCGAGAGCGTTGATGATGCGGTCGGCACCCACCTCGCGCGGGTTGTCCATCAGGACCGGGACCCCGGTGCGCACGCCGGGCTCGACGACGACGCTGTGCGCCTGCGGGAAGTGGCGGGCCATCATGTCGCGCCACTCGTGCAGCACCGCCGGGACGGTCGCGCACACCGAGATGCCGCTGATCCCGGTGGCGTCCACGTCCGCGAGCAGCCCCCGCACCAGGACGGCCCACTCGTCCGACGTACGCCGCTCGTCGGTGGCCACCCGCCAGTGGTGGGCCACCTCCTCGCCGTCGAAGAGGCCGAGGAAGGTGTGGCTGTTGCCGATGTCGGCCGCGAGGAGCGTCATCTCAGGAGTCCGTGGCGCTGTCGTCGACGAGGTCCATGCCGAGGTCGAAGACCACCACGCTGTGCGTCAGGGCCCCCACCGAGATGTAGTCGACGCCCGTCTCGGCGACCGAGCGGGCACGCTCGAGGGTGAGGCCGCCGGACGCCTCGAGGATCGCCCGACCGCCGGTGATCCGGACCGCCTCGGCCATCGTCGCGTCGTCCATGTTGTCGAGCAGGACCCACTCCGCCCCGACGTCGAGCAGGGCCCGCAGCTGGTCGAGGTCGGTGACCTCGCTGATGATCGGGAGTCCGGGGTACGCCGCCCGCACGGCCTCGATGGCCGGCACCACTCCCCCGGCCGCGATGACGTGGTTGTCCTTGATCATCGCCTTGTCGGCCAGGCTGAAGCGGTGGTTGACGCCACCGCCGCAGCGCACGGCGTACTTCTGCAGCGCCCGCCAGCCCGGCATCGTCTTGCGGGTGTCGAGGACCCTGGCCCCGGTGCCCTCGAGGACCGCGACCCAGCGGCTGGTGGCGGTGGCGACCCCGGAGAGGTGGCTCGCGAAGTTGAGGGCGGTCCGCTCGGCGGTGAGCAGGCCGCGGGTCGGGCCGGCGACGTGCAGCACCACGTCGCCCGCATCCACGTGGGTGCCGTCGGGGACCCGGCCGGTGATCGTGACCGCGTCGCCCATGACGTAGTGGAAGACCATCGCGGCGAGCGCGAGACCGGCCACGACCCCGGGCTCGCGGGCCGCCCAGTCGGCGCGGCCGGTGGCGTCGGCCGGGATCGTCGCGACGCTCGTCGTGTCGTCCGCACCGTCGGGGAGGTCCTCGGCGAGGGCGCGGGCGATGTCGGCGTAGACCTGCTCGGGGTCGAGCCCCGCGTCGCGGACCTCGGCGAGCAGCTCCGGCGGGAGGGCGTCGTACGGCGTGGGGGTCATCGCTGCTCCGCGGTGGGGGTGGACGGGTCGGTCGAGGGGGCGGCGACGAAGTCCTGGCGGAGCACGCCGTCGACGAGGCGGCTGTCGACGTGCCCGGCCCACGCGACGTCGTCGCGCTCGGGGAAGTCCTCGCGCCAGTGGGAGCCGCGGGTCTCCTCGCGGAGCAGCGCGGCACCGGCCAGGGCGGTGCTGAGGGAGAGCAGGTTGGTCGTCTCCCACCCGTCGACGCCGGGGACGTCGCGGCCGTCGACGCCCAGACCGGACAACCCGTCGAGGGCGGCTCCGATGCCGTCGGCCGAGCGGAGCACGCCGACCCGGGTCGTCATCAGCTCTTGCAGCGGACGGCGGCGGTCCCCGGCGACGAGCCCGTCGGGACGCGGGTCGGCGGTGACCGGGTCGGCCCAGGGGCGGAGCTCGCCGGGCAGGACCGCGGCGATCCGCCGGGAGAAGACGAGCCCCTCCAGCAGCGAGTTGGAGGCCAGCCGGTTGGCGCCGTGGACGCCGGAGCAGGCCACCTCCCCGGTGGCGTAGAGGCCGGGGACGTCGGAGCGGCCGTCCAGGTCGGTGGCGACCCCGCCGGAGGCGTAGTGCTGGGCCGGGGCGACCGGGATCAGGTCGGTCACCGGGTCGATGCCGTGCTCGCGGCAGACGGCCAGGATCGTGGGGAACCGGCGCTCCCAGAAGGCGGCCCCGAGGTGACGGGCGTCGAGCCACATGTGCGGCCGGCCGGACTCGATCATCCGTCGGGTGATCGCCTTGGCGACCACGTCGCGAGGCGCGAGGTCGGCGAGCTCGTGCTGTCCCTGCATGAAGCGGGCGCACTCCCAGTCGACGAGGAAGGCCCCCTCGCCGCGGACCGCCTCGGAGATCAGCGGCTGCTGTCCCTGCGAGTCGGGCCCGAGGTACATCACCGTGGGGTGGAACTGGACGAACTCGAGGTCGCGCAGGGTCGCTCCGGCCCGCAGCGCCAGGGCCATCCCGTCACCGGTCGAGACGCTCGGGTTGGTCGACTGGGAGAAGACCTGGCCGAGGCCGCCGGAGGCCAGCACGACCGCCCGGCAGTGCACGGCCCCGACCCCGTCGCGCTGGCCCTCGCCGAGCACGTGCAGGGTGACCCCGGCGACGCCGCCGTCGTCGGAGCGGAGCAGGTCGACGGCCAGGGCGTGCTGGATGACCTCGATGGCCGGTGCCCGCTCGACGGCCGCGATGAGGGCCCGCTGGATCTCGGCGCCGGTGGCGTCGCCGCCGGCATGGGCGATGCGGTCGCGGTGGTGGCCGCCCTCACGGGTCAGCGACAGCTCGCCGTCGGGGTGGTGGTCGAAGACGGTGCCCAGGTCGATCAGCTCGCGGACGGCGTCGGGCCCCTCCGTCACCAGCACCCGGACCGCCTCCTCGTCGCAGGCACCCGCGCCGGCGACCAGGGTGTCGTGCAGGTGCTGCTCGGGGGTGTCGCCGGGCCCGAGCGCGGCCGCGATGCCGCCCTGGGCCCACTGGGTGGAGCCGGCGTTGAGGACGTCCTTGGTGACGACGAGCAGCGACAGCGAGCTGTCCTCGGCGTGGATGCGCAGCGCGGCGGTCAGCCCGGCGATGCCGGAGCCGATCACCACGACGTCGGCCCGGGTGGTCCAGCCCGGGTCGGGCGCCCGCAGGCGCTGGGGAAGCGTCACCGTGGACGTCGACTGCATCAGCGCAGGCTAGCGGGACAGGACGTCGCCGCGGGTCAGCGACGGGTCCCCGAAGGTCTCGGCGGGGTCGTAGCCGGTGGCCATCACCTTGTTGTCCGCGTCCACGAACACCACCGAGGGCGTGAGCTCGCGGGCCTCGGCGTCCTCGACCTGCGCGTAGGCGATGAGGATGACGGTGTCACCGGGGTGCACCAGGCGGGCCGCGGCACCGTTGATGCCGATCACGCCCGAACCGCGCTCGCCGGCGATCGTGTAGGTCTCCAGCCGGGCGCCGTTGGTGACGTCGACGATGTGGACGAGCTCGCCCACGAGCAGGTCGGCGGCGTCGAGGAGGTCCTCGTCCACGGTCACCGAGCCGACGTAGTGGAGGTCCGCCTGGGTGACGGTGGCCCGGTGGATCTTGGACTTCATCATCGTGCGCAGCATCAGCTGCTCCCTTCTCGAACGGCACTGCTCTGGGTGGTCGGGCCCCCGGTGGGGGTGCCCGCCTGCGGGAGGGTGTCGAAGACGATGGGCATGTTGTCGATGAGCCGGGTGGTGCCGACGCGGGCGGCCACCAGGATCCGGCCCTCGCCGTGCGCCGGCGGCTCGCCGAGGTCGACGCCGGTGAGCGCGAGGTAGTCGAGCTCGACGGTCGGCTCCGCCTTGAGGACCCGCATCGCCGCCCAGCGCGCCGAGGGGACGCCGTACGACGCCCGCTCCTGCGCCGCCCGCAGCGCGCGGCTGAGCGCGACCGCGGCGGTCCGCTGGTCGGCGTCGAGGTAGCGGTTGCGGCTGGAGAGGGCGAGGCCGTCGGCCTCGCGGACGGTCTCGGCGCCCACGACCTCGACCGGCAGGCAGAGGTCGCCGACCATCCGGGTGATCAGCGCGAGCTGCTGGTAGTCCTTCTGGCCGAAGACCGCGACGTCGGGCTGCACCAGGCCGAGCAGCTTGGCGACGACGGTGAGCACCCCGGTGAAGTGACCGGGTCGGCTCTCGCCGTCGAGGATTTCGCCGAGCCGGCCGGGGTCGACGGTGACGCCCCGCTCGCTGCGCACGCCGTGGGGGTAGACCTCGTCCACGGACGGCGCGAAGACCACGTCGACGCCCTCGGCCGCACAGACCTCGAGGTCGGCGTCGAGGGTGCGCGGGTAGCGGTCGAGGTCCTCACCCTCACCGAACTGGAGCGGGTTGACGAACACGCTCACCACCACGGTGTCGGCGTGCTCGCGCGCGGTGCGCATCAGGCTGGCGTGCCCCTCGTGCAGGGCACCCATGGTCGGCACCAGGGCGACGCGGCCGGGCCGCTGCGCGCGCCAGGACCTCAGCTCCTCGCGGGTGGACGCGAGGACGGGAGTAGCGGTCATCGACGTGAGGACCTCGGCCGGGCCGCCGGAGCGCCCTGGTGGTCGAGCGGGCCCTGCTGGTCGAGCGGGGTCGGGACCTCCGCGGCGTCGAGGACCGAGGCCAGCTTGGCCGCACGGATGGGCAGCACCCGACCGTCGAGGACGACGCGCTCGAGGGTCGCGCGGGCCATCGCGACGTACGACGGGAGCGTGTGCGGGGCGGTCGCCGCGATGTCGGCGAGGTGGGCACGCACGGTCTCGACGTCGCCGCGGACGATCGGCCCGGTGAGGGCGGAGTCGCCCTGCGCGAGGGCGTTGTCGAGGGCCGCGGTGAGCAGCGGGCGCAGGGTGTCGGCGGGGCTGACGGCGTCGCTGCCGTCACTGGTGACGTCCATGGCCTGGGAGAGCAGCTCCATCGCCTGTGTCACGAGGGTGACCAGGTGGTTGGCGCCATGGGCGAGACCCGCGTGGTAGAGCGTGCGGCGGTCCTCGGGCACCCACATGGTGCGACCGCCGAGGTCGGCGACGAGCCGCTCGGTGAGCTCACGCTCGGCGTCGCCGGCGGTGACACCGAAGACGCAGCCCGCAAGGCGGGGCAGGTCGACCTCGGTGCCGGTGAAGGTCATCGCCGGGTGCAGCGCGATGACGCGCGCACCGACGGCGGCGGCCGGCTCGAGGACGGCGAGGCCGTGGCGACCGGAGGTGTGCACGACGTACTGCCCCTCCCGGATCGCGCCGGACGCGCTCAGCATCGCGACCACGTTGGGGAGCATGTCGTCGGGGACGGTGAGCAGCAGGAGGTCGCAGGACCGGGCGACGTCGGAGGGCTTCGCGAGGGGCACGCCGGGAAGCAGTGCGGCGCTGCGCCGGCGGGAGGCGTCGGATTCGCCGGCGACGGCCACGATCTCGTGGCCCGCGCGGCCGAGGGCGGCGGACAGGGTCGCGCCGACGCGACCGGCGCCGATGGCGCCGACCCGCAGGCCCGTGCTGGGCTGGGTCATCTGGTGCGAACCTCTCGTTTCAGTCCCGCTGCCCCCCGATGGGGCAGGTTGGGTACCGCTCGATGTGCTCGTGACTGCGACGAGAGTACGCCCGGCGAAACGGCCGTGTGAACAGTCGGTGAACGTGACCTACCCGACACCGACGTGGTGGTCGGCGGGCGCCGACCGTCCGGGATGAGCGGTGTCAGGCGCGCAGGTGCAGCTTGGCGTGGTCGGGGTCATCGACGGCGAAGGGGCGCGGGGCGCGCGGCAGCCACGCGTGCGTGACGTGGTCGACGACGTGCACCCCGGCAGGGGCGACGATCTCGGTGACCCCCTCGGGGACTTCGCCGTTGTTGAGCGCGTTGAATACCGTCCACTCGCGGCGCTTGCGCCGGTTGCGGATGCTCGTCGCGAACGACGCCGGGTCGGTCCAGTGCGCGAACTCGTCACCGTCGAGGTACTTCAGCTCGACGACGAGGCCCTGCGGCAGCGCGAACATCCGGAACGTCTCGGGCGTCGTACGGATCTCCCACTCCGGCGCCTTGGAGTAGACGAAGTCCGGGCTCATCGGGAAGCCCCACTCCTCGATGTTGCGCAGGCCGAGGTCGAGGTACGCCGTGGTGTCGTCCTTGATGTAGAGGCCGTGGCGCGGGATGCGGACCACGGCGTCGGTCATCCCGATCTGCCACGACAGGTCGGCCAGCGAGACCTCGCCCTCGGTGGTGAGGACCATGTCGCCGTCCCACTTCCACGAGTAGCGGGTCCGGACGTGGCTGAAGCACCAGTTGTAGAAGTAGGCCAGCGAGTGCACCGACCGCTCGTTGACGGCCAGGTGCTCGGCGCCGGCACGGGCGACGGAGAAGGGGTACTCCGCGAGCGTCAGCCTGTCCGGCAGACCGGCGTCCGCGGCCGCGGCCCGCGCCGCCTCGCCCGTGCCGTCGTCGGACCCGTTGTCGACGACGAGCACGTGGTCGCAGGCCCGCAGCAGCGGCGGCAGCACGAAGCGCATCGAGGGCGCCTCGTTCTTGACCCGGAGCACGGCGGTGGCGCCGCGACGCAGGCCGCCCTCCCGGTTCCAGGGCCAGACGATGTCGAAGTCGGTGTGCCCCTCGAGGTTGCTGAGGCCGCGGCCGGAGCCGATGGGGATGCTCATCCCTGGGACCGCTCCCGACCGAGCGCCTTGCGTACGCCGCGGCGTACGGACGGCGGGATCTTGGCGCGCACGTCGTGCGGGATCTTGTCGGCGAGGCCAGCGGCCGGGGCCGGCTGGTCGGCGCCCGCCGCCTGGGCACCGGCGATCCGGGCCGCGACGACCGACGACTTGCTGATCGCCTCGGCCTCCTCGTAGAGGTCGGTGTAGGCGTCGCGGAGCTCGTCGAGGGTGGCATGCACGTCGGTGGTGTCGCCGTCGGGCTCGGCGAGCTTGTTGAGCTCCTCCCACGTGGTGGCGGTCAGCTCGTGCAGCCGCGGCGGGAGGCCGAGGTCGTCCAGGCTCTGGGTGACCCGCCGCAGGTTGGGGTCGATGAAGCGGTGGACCTCGCGGATCTGGTCGCTGCGGGTGTGGATGATGGTCTGGAGGTCGAGGGACCGGCCGACGTGCATGGTGGTCTTGACCCAGTCGGTGAGCAGGTCCTCGTAGCGGACGAAGACCCGGGCGCCGCCGGCGTTCTCGCGGGTCGCGCGCTCGGTGTGGAGCAGCATGTTGAGCCAGCTGGCGGCGAGGTGCGAGGCGCCGAGCTTGTTGGCGTAGTACTTCTGCTTGCTGCCCACGACCTCGGCCGGGGGGCGCAGCATGGTGGCGAAGACGGGGGTCGCACCCGTGCGGATGGCGGCCACCCGCCACAGGCCGATGAACCAGCTGAGCCGCGGGTCCTTGACGACCAGCTCGGGGTGGACGTCGAAGTGGGGCTCGAGCCACTCGGCGACCCGGATCCGGGCCGGCTCGCGGGTGGAGATGCGACCGGTCTCGAACCACGCGTTGGGCCGGCTGTCGCTCACCTGGACGCCGGCCTCCTTGAGGAGCCGGTCGTGGAGGTCGACGACCCACTGGGGCTCGCTGAAGCCGCGGGGGTTGGACGCGTCGGCGGGGACCTCGGGCAACGGGACGTGCATGCCGAGCAGGCTGGTGATGCCGGCCATCGTGGAGGTGCCGCTGCGACCGGCCCCGGCGACGAACAGCACCTTGCGGGGCACGCCGTCGGGATTCATCTCGTCGATGGCCCGGGCCTGCCGCTGCGTCGTCGATCCGGCCGCCGACCCGATGGTCGATCCGGCCGTCGCTCCGGTGGTCCCGCTCGCCTCAGTCACGGTCGGTGAGCCTACAACTCGTTACTGTCCCCACCTGTGAAGTGGTTTGGTCGGCGACAGCCCCTCGTCAGTGTGGTCGTGCCCGTCTATGCCGTGGAGGAGTGGCTGCCCGCCTGCCTGGCCTCCCTGGTGGCCCAGACGCACACCCGGTGGGAGGCCGTGGTCGTCGACGACGGCACCCCCGACCGGGCCGGCGAGATCGCCGACGAGTGGGCCGCCCGCGAGCCGCGGATCCGGGTCGTGCACACCCACAACGGCGGGCTGGGCGCCGCCCGCAACGAAGGCCTGCGCCACGTCCGCGGCGACTACCTGGCCTTCCTCGACTCCGACGACGTCCTCCCCCCGACCGCCCTCGCCGTCCTGGTCGGGTCCCTGGAGGCGTCCGGCTCGGACTTCGCGACCGGCTCGGTGCTGCGCTGGGAGGACGGCACGCTGTCAGAGCCGCCGTGGATGCGGCGGCTGCACCACCCGCCCCTGACCGGCGTGCGGGCGCACGATCACCCCGAGATCCTCGGCGACGTCTTCGCCTGGAACAAGCTGTTCCGAAGGTCCTTCTGGGAGTCCGCCGGCCTGTCGTGGCCCGAGCGGATCCGCTACGAGGACCAGCCGACCACCACCCGGGCCTACCTCGCCGGGACCTTCGACGTCCTTGACGAGCCGGTCTACCACTGGCGGATCCGCTCCGACGGCACCTCGATCACCCAGCAGCGGGCGTCCGTGCCGGACCTCGTCGACCGCTGGGAGACCAAGCGGATGACCCTCGCCTCGGTCGAGGAGCACGGGGACCCGGAGGTGACGTCGTACGTCGTGGACCGGGTGCTGGCGGGCGACCTGTGGCGCTACTTCCTGCTGATCCCCGGCGCCAGCGAGGAGTGGTGGCGGCTGCTGCGGGCCGGGGTGCTGGAGCTCTGGGGGCAGCGCTCCCTGGTGCACAGCGGGCTGCCGCCCGTGCACCGGCTCTGCGGGTGGCTGGTCGAGCAGGACCGGCGCGCCGAGGCGGCCGAGCTGATGACCTGGGTGGCGGGCCTGGACGGGCCGGCGGACCGGGTGCAGGACGTCGCCAGCGGTGCGTGGCGACTCGACGTACCGCACCGGGTGCTCGACGTCGCGACCGTGGACCCGGCGGCGCTGGAGGTGCGGCCGCACGAGGTGTGAAAGTCCCCGCTCCAGCGGGGATGTTGACGCTTGCTGGCCGACATGTCGGCCAGCAACCGACAAAGTCCCCGCCTGAGCGGGGACTTTGACGGAAGCAGGAAACGGTCAGCGGGTCAGAGCAGGCCCTGCTCGCTGAGGAAGTCGGCCGCGACGTCCTCGGCGGTCTCCCGGTCGACGGCCATCCGGCCGTTGAGCTCGGTGAGCCCCTCGGTCGTCAGCGCCGCCATCAGCGGGTTGAGGATGTCGGCGACGTCGGGGTTGTCGGCCAGGAAGTCGGCAGAGACGGCGGGCACGAGGTTCTGCGCCGGCTGGATCTGCTTGTCGTCCTCGAGGATCACCAGGCCCTGGGACTCCAGGGTGCCGTCGGTCGTGGAGGTCTCGCCGAGCTCGGACTCGCCGTCGAGGACCGACTGGTAGGTCTGGTCGGAGGCGTAGCCGAGCGGCAGCACCTCGGTGACGTCGATGCCGTACTCGTCGGAGAGCCCGCCCTCGCAGTCGAGGCGGCCCTCGCAGTCGGGCGCCGCGGCCAGGGTGACCGACTGGCCCTCGAGGTCGGAGAGCGTGGTGACGCCCTCGGCCTCGCTGAACTCCTGGGTCACGAAGAAGGCGTTGGCGTCGGTGGCGGGCGACAGGTCGAGGAGCTCGATGCCGGCCTCCTCGAGCAGGGACGCGCCGTCGGACGCGAGCTGCTCGCCGTCACCGGCCTCGAAGGGCTCGGCGTCGGCGCCGTTGGCCTGGGTGTTGAGGAAGTTGACGATGCCGCCGACGTACTCCGGAACGATGTCGACGTCACCGGGGAAGGTCGGCATGTAGGCGTCGCGGGAGTCGACCAGCTTGGTCTCGACGGTGTAGCCGGCGTCCTCGAGGAGCTGCTCGTACATCGAGGCGACGAGGGTGGCCTCGGGGAAGTTCTGCCCGGCGAGGGTGAGGGAGCCCTTGTCGGCGGCGGCGGAGGTCTCGGGGTCGGAGGCCGAGTCCTCGGCGAGGTCGTCGCCGGCGCAGCCGGTGAGGGTCAGGGCGCCGGCGGCGAAGACCGCGGCGAACGTGCGAGCGAGGTGCATGGGAGGTTCCTTCTGTGTCCCGCATCCCGAGGGTGCGCGTGTCCGGATGCTGCGTTCAGCCGACGGATTCGGCGGAGGACTCCACGGTAGCCCCGGTCACCGACAACGCGTCGTCGTGACCACCTGCGGGGGTGATGGAGGCACCCGTACGCCGCGCGGGGTCGGCCGCGCGCTGCGCCAGCGCCGCCGCCATCTCGAGCACCAGCGCGACCGCGGCCACCACGACGGCACCCGCGATGCCCTTGCCGTAGTTGGAGCGGAAGAACCCGTCGGTGATGATCCGGCCGAGCCCCGGCCCGGCCACCAGCGCGGCGATGGTCGCCGTCGCCCAGACCTGCACGAGCGCGAGCCGCAGGCCCGACATCACGAGCGGCAGGCCCAGCGGGAGCTCCACCCGCCAGAACTGCTGACGGCCGGTCATGCCCATCCCCCGCGCCGCCTCCCGCACGTCGGGCGCGACCTCGCGCATGGCGACGTACGAGTTGGTGATGATCGGCGGCAGCGCGAAGAGGGTGAGGGCGATCAGCGTCGCCAGGCCGGCGCGGCCGTAGGGGCCGAACGAGTCGGTGCCCGGCCACGGGGCGACGACCAGCAGCGCCAGCAGCGCGAAGGTCGGCACGGCGCGGCCGATGTTGGAGATGTTGATGGCCAGGAAGCCGCCCCGGCCCAAATGGCCCAGCCACAGGGCGAGCGGCAGCCCGAGCACCATCGCCATCAGCAGGGCCGTGAAGGTGAGCAGCAGCTGCTCGGCCATCAGCGCGAGGATCCCGTCGCTGCCCGTCCAGTTGGCCGGGTCGGACAGGTAGGCCCACATGTCCGTGAGGACGGTCATGCCCGCACTCCCCTCGTCCACGGGGTGAGCACCCGTTGCATCAGCACCAGCAGCGCGTCGAAGACCACGGCCAGCAGCACGCACAGCACCGACGCGGTGAAGAGCTCGGCGCGGAAGTTGGTGAGCACGCCGTCCTTGATGAGGTTGCCGAGGCCGCCGTACGCCACCAGCGATCCCACCGTCGTCAGCGCCACGGTCGAGACGGTCGCGACCCGCAGGCCGGCCATTACCACCGGCAGGGCCAGCGGCATCTCGACCTTCATCAGCAGGGACCTGCGCCCGTAGCCGAGGCCGACCGCGGACTCGCGCACCTCGTCAGGCACCGAGCGCAGTCCTTCCAGCAGGCTGCGGACCAGGATGGTGAGCGCGTAGAGCGCCAGCCCGATCACCACCGTCGTGGCGGACAGCCCGGTGAAGGGCACCAGCAGGGGGAAGAGCGCGAGCGACGGCACCGTGTAGATGCCGGTGGTCACCGCGAGGATGCCCGACTCGAGCCGCGGCAGCCGGCGCGCGAGCAGCGCCAGCGGGAACGCGATCAGCAGCCCGAGGACCACCGCCACCACCGTGATGCCGATGTGCTGGACCGTGGCGTCGACGATCTCGTCCCAGCGGTCCACGACGTACTCACCGCAGACCCACTCGTTGACCTGTCGGCTGTAGCAGCTCGGCTCGTCGGCGCTCGACAGCCGGATCTGCGCGGCCTGCACCAGTAGGGTCACCGCATGGACGCTACCGCCTCCGACCACGGATTCCAGTCAGCGTCGGCCACCCCCGACGCGCACGACGACGCGGCCGCCGGTGCGGACTCCGACACGATGATCCGCATGTCCGGCGTGGGCAAGACCTACGACGACGGCACGGTCGCGGTGCACGAGCTCGACCTCGACGTACGCCGCGGCGAGATGGTCTGCCTCGTCGGTCCGTCCGGCTGCGGCAAGTCCACGACGCTCAAGATGATCAACCGGCTCATCGAGCCCACCACCGGGCGCATCTGGCTCGACGGCACGGACGTCACCCACGCCGACCCGGTGGAGCTGCGCCGCGGCATCGGCTACGTCATCCAGCAGATCGGCCTCTTCCCGCACCAGAAGATCATCACCAACGTGATGACCGTGCCCCTGCTGTACGGCGAGTCCAAGACGACCGCTCGCGAGCGCGCCCGCGAGCTCATGCACACCGTGGGCCTCGACCCCGACCAGTACGCCGACCGCTACCCGCACCAGCTGTCCGGCGGCCAGCGCCAGCGCGTCGGCGTGGCCCGCGCCCTGGCGGCCAACCCGCCGGTGCTGCTGATGGACGAGCCCTTCGGCGCCGTCGACCCCGTCGTCCGCACCCGGCTCCAGGACGAGTTCCTGCGCCTCCAGCGCGAGCTGGGCAAGACGGTCGTGCTCGTCACCCACGACATCGACGAGGCGGTGCGGATGGGCGACCGGGTCGCGGTCTTCGCGACCGGGGGCCGGCTGGCGCAGTTCGCCACGCCGATGGAGCTGCTCGCCCACCCGGCCGACGACTTCGTGGCCGACTTCGTGGGCTCGACGCGGGGCCTGCGCCGCCTCGCCGTGACGCCCCTGCGCGTGGAGCACCTCGAGCCGCTCGAGGGCGTGCAGGGCGGTCAGCTCGGTGCCGCGATCGACCTCGACTCCACGCTGGAGGAGGCGTTCGCCGCGCTGCTGCGCGACGACAAGCCGATGATCGGGGTCAAGCAGGGTGCGGCCTTCGTCGGCGTGCTCACGCCGGCCGGGGTGCACCGCGCGCTGCGCGAGTCCCTGCGCTGAACCCTGCGCGAGTCCCTGCGCTGAGCGCTGCGCTGAACCCTGCGTTGGGCCCTGGATGCGGCGTCAGCGGACCGGCACGTCCTTGTGCCACGACTCGGTGACGTAGCGCGTCTCCCAGCCCATGGCGACGTACAGGCCGTCGGCCCCGGTCGGGGAGTCCGCATCGACCTCGAGGCCCACCCGGTCCCGGTCGCGCGCAGCAGCGTCGGCCACGATCGTGCGCAGCAGCCCGGTCGCCACGCCCCGGCCACGGGCCGACTCCAGGACGCCGAGGTAGGACACGTAGGAGCCGTCGGGGCCGCCGTCGCTCTCCGAGACCGTGCCGACGAGGGCGCCGACGGGCTCGGGGGCCTCCGGGTCGTCGAGCAGCTCGGCGAGCCACCAGTGGTCCCAGCGGTGGCCGGGGTCCTCGCGGAGCCGGTGGATGAACTCGTCGAAGGTCTCCTCCGCCGAGTTGAAGTGGTCGGTGAACGCGCCCTCGAGCACGTCGTGGACCGCCCGCAGGCAGGACTCGTCGGGCATCCCGTCTTCCTCGCGACCGACGAGGCGGAAGCGCACGCCCTTGCGCTCCCACCCGGCCGGGTCGGCCACCAGCGTCGCCTCGTCGGCGGTGACCGGACGGCTCATCTGCCACCAGGTGCGGACCTTGGTGAAGCCGGCTCCCTCGAGGAAGCGGTGCTGGCGCTCGTCGTCGGCGAACGCTCCGGTGTCGATCTGCTGGACGTCGAGCCCGCGTCCCTCGCCCACCGACCGGGCCTGGGCCTCGGCCCACTCGACGAGCACGTCGGAGCAGGCCAACGCCGTGTCGTCGTCGAGGTCGCGGTCGACGACGTGGACGAAGAGCATCCGGCCCTCGGCGCGGTCGTGCACGCTGCCCCAGGCGCGGATCGTGCCCGCGGTGTCGCGGACGACGACGTTCTCGCGAGTGGCGAGGCCGTGGTGGGAGACCTCGACGCGTACGTCGTCCGCGGACGCGCCCGCCCAGCCGCGACCGGCGGCCTCGTGGGCGCGGAGGAGGTCCGTGAGGCGGGCCACCGTCGCGGCGTCCCCGCCGTCGACCGGCCCGGGCTCCCAGCCCTCCGGCAGCGGGTGATCCTCGGGGATGACGCTGGCGGGGTCGCTCTCGAACCGGTTGTCCTCAGGGATCACATCGGTTGATTCTGCCCTACGGGCCGGGCGGTCACCCGGCCACCGTCACCCGCCCACCGCCGGCGGGACGCGCAGCGGCTTGGTGGATCAGGCGGACTCGGCGCGCTTGGCGGCCGCGGCGGCCTTCCAGGAGACGAGCTCGGCGCGCATCACGTCGAGCTCGGCCTCGAGCTCGGCGACCAGCACGATGGCCTCGGCCGCGCGGTCCTCCGAGGCGTCGAGCAGCCGGGCGGACTCGGAGACCTCACGCTCGGCGACGTCGGCGCGACGGGCCTCGGCGTTGAGCTTGCGTGTCTGGTCGGCGGCGAGGCGCTGGGCCTTGCTCAGGGCCACCTCGAGGCCGTCGATGACCTCCTCGCGATCGGCGATCTTGCGACGCATGTCGGCGGCGAAGACGGCGTTCTCCGCGGTGCGCTCCGCGGTGAGGGCGGCGTACTCGGACGCCTGCTCGGCGCGGTCACGAGCGGCGTCGCGGCGGGCCTGCATGACCTCGGTGTGGGTGATGCGGGTCGCGGCGGCGCCCAGCACCAGGGCGGCGACGGCGACCAGCGACGTCAGCCAGCCGGTGCCGGCGACCAGGGCCCACCCGACCAGCAGGGTCGCCACGGCGAGCAGGGCGACGGCCACGGTCAGTCGCGTGCTGCGCTGGCGACGACGGGAGGCACTGCGCGCGCTGGGCGCGGTGCTCGTCGGGGCCGGGGCAGCCGGAGCGGACACCTGTGACTGCTGGGGCTGGAGGGAAGGCATACCAGCAGGTTAGGGCCCGTTCTCGCGGGAGGGCAGCCGACACGCGCGCTCGAGGAGCAGCGAGGAGATGACGATCGCCACTCCGGCGACGGCCGCCACGGCCGAGCGGAGCACCCGCTGGTCGGCCAGCTCGGAGGCGTCGCCGACCCAGGTCACGGCGTACGCCGCGTAGCCCGCGGCCACCAGCGCGCCGACCAGGGCGCAGGCCCGGGCCAGCACGAGCCGGTTGACCGCGCGGTGCGGCTCCAGCCGCTCGTGGCGGACGTGGAGGGTCCGGCGGGTGTCCCACGCCAGCGCACCGACGAAGCAGGCCACGAAGACCAGGGCGAGCACCTGGACCCACGTGACGATCGGCGCCGTCCCGTCGAGGGCGACCGCGACGTCGCGCAGCACCCCTCCCCCGACCATCCCGATGGCGGCCGCGACCGCCAGGGCGGTGGCGGAGGTCGGACGCAGGCGGCCCTCCGGCTCCTCCTCGGGACCGGGGACCTCCGGGTCCCCGTCGGGAGGGCCTGCGGTCACTGGACCTCGAGGGCCAGGTCGTCGCGGCGCGAGATGCCGGTGGCGTCGGCCTGGTCGAGCAGCTCGGCGATCGGGCCGTGGTCGGGGAGCTCGGCGTCGGGCTCGAGGTCGTGCCACGGCTGGAGCACGAACGCGCGCTGGTGGGCGCGCGGGTGCGGCAGGCGCAGGAAGTCGTCGTCGGCGCGGCGGTCACCCACCACGATGAGGTCGACGTCGAGGGTCCGCGGGGCGTTGCGGAGGTCGCTGCGCTCGCGTGCGAAGGCGTCCTCGATGGCCAGCGCCCGCTCCATCAGCCGGGCGGCCGGGAGGGTGGTGTCGGCCAGCACGACGGCGTTGAGGAACATCGGCGAGTCCTCGACCGGCGAGTCCACCGGCTCCGACTCGTAGACCGGCGAGACCCCGGTGAGGAAGAGGTCAGGGGTGTCGGCGAGCGCGTCCACGGCGCCCTGGAGGGTGGCGAGGCGCTCGCCGAGGTTGGATCCGAGCGCGACCACGATCCGGCGGATCGGGTGCATCTCTCCGGTGAGGGAGTCCGTGTCCACGATGTAGGGATTGGGGGTCTCGGTCATCGACTGGCCTCTGTCCTGGTGATCGTCAGCGCGACATCCCGAAATGTCGCGTCAATGGGTGCATCTGGCTTGTGGATCGTGACGCGGGCCCATTCAACACGACCATCGGTCAGGCAGATGTCGGCGATGCGCTGGGCCACTGTCTCGATGAGGTCCACGGGGTCGGACTCGACTGCCGCCCGGACCCGGTCCACGAGAGTCCCGTAGTTGACGGTGTCCTGCAAGTCGTCGGACGCGGCCGCCGGACGGGTGTCGATGCCCAGTGCGAGATCGATCACGAAGGTCTGTCCCTCGCGTCGCTCGAAGTCGAAGACGCCGTGGTGCGCGAAGCACTCGACGCCCGTGATGCTCAGCTCGTCGGTCATCGGTGCTGCTCCTGTCCGGTGGTCGGAGCGGGCCCTGGCGACCGGTGGGTCCGCCAGGCCTGCCAGGCCGCGAGGGCGTCGGTGGTGGCGCGTACGTCGTGCACCCGCAGGCCCCACACGCCCAGGTCGGCGAGCAGCGGCGCCAGGGCGGAGTGCGCGTGCTCGCGCTCGCCGGGGGGTCGCGGTGTGCCGTCGGGGCCGGCGAGCAGGGCGCCGAGGAAGCTCTTGCGGCTCGCGCCCACCAGCAGCGGACGACCCAGGGCCGCCACCGCCTCGAGGTGGGTCAGCAGCTCCCAGTTGTGCTCTCCGCGCTTGGCGAAGCCGAGGCCGGGGTCGAGCACGACGCGGTCGGGGTCGATGCCCGCGGCGGTCGCCGCGTGCAGGCGCTCGCCCAGCTCGTCGACGACGGCCGTCACGACGCCGCCGGGACCGTCGTACGTCGCGAAGTCGGCCATCCGGTCGCTGTGCGCGCGCCAGTGCATGGCGACGTACGTCGCGTCGGACCCCGCGACGACGTCGAGGATCGCCGGGTCGGCCAGCCCGCCCGAGACGTCGTTGACGATCCGCGCCCCGGCCTCGAGCGCGGCCGCGGCGACCTCGGCGCGCATGGTGTCGACGGAGACGACCGCACCCAGCGCGGCGAGCCCGGAGATGACCGGCACGACCCGGTCGAGCTCCTCGGCCACCACGGGCCGGGTCGCCCCCGGCCGAGTCGACTCGCCGCCCACGTCGAGGACGTCGGCCCCCTGGGCCAGCAGGTCGCGCCCGTGGGCGAGCGCGGACGCGGTGTCGGCGTACAGGCCGCCGTCGCTGAAGGAGTCGGGGGTGACGTTGACGATCCCCATCACGAGGGGACGCTCGGGGAGCGTCATCGGCGGGAGTGGATCAGCGCCATCGCCTCGGAGCGCGTGGCGGCGTTGTGCATGATGCCGCGCACCGCCGACGTGATCGTGCGGGCGCCCGCCTTGCGCACCCCGCGCATGGTCATGCAGAGGTGCTCGGCCTCGATGACCACGATGACGCCGCGCGGCTCGAGGATCTCCATCAGGGCGTCGGCCACCTGCGTGGTGAGTCGCTCCTGCACCTGCGGTCGCTTGGCGAAGACGTCGACGACGCGCGCCAGCTTGGACAGCCCGGTGATCTTGCCGGTCTCGGCCGGGATGTAGCCGACGTGCGCCACTCCGGTGAAGGGCACCAGGTGGTGCTCGCACATCGACCACAGCTCGATGTCGCGCACGAGGACCATCTCGTCGTGGCCGATGTCGAAGGTGGTGGTGAGGACGTCCTCCGGGCGCTGCCGCAGGCCTGCCGTCAGCTCGGCGTACGCGCGCGCCACCCGGGCCGGGGTGTCCTGCAGGCCCTCGCGGTCGGGGTCCTCCCCGATCGCGTGCAGCAGCTCGCGCACCGCTGCCTCTGCCCTGGCGTGGTCGAAGTCGGGCAGCTCACGCTCGTCGAGGCTGATCGGGTCCGTCATGGCGTGGGCCCGTCAGGTCGTCGTGGGCGGGGTGGGCGGCGTGGTGTCGGTGCCGCCCACGGTGTCGCCGTGGGTGTCGCCGCCGGCGCCGGGCGGGGTGAGGACGATGCCGCCCTGGGCCTGGTCGGGGGCGGTGCCGTTGGCGTTGCGGGCCCGCTCGCGGATCTCCTCGGGGATCTCGACCGGGGGGATCGCCGACGGGTTGCGGTCGGGCGACCCGGTCCAGGCCGGACGCGCGCCCTGCAGCCGCAGCGGCTCGAAGATCCGGGCGATCTGCGCCTTGTCCAGGGTCTCCTTGTCGAGGAGCTCGAGGACCAGGGCATCGAGGACGTCGCGGTTCTGCTCGAGGATGTTGAAGGCCTCCTGGTGGGCGGTGCCGAGGAGCATCTTGACCTCGGCGTCGATCACCGCGGCGACCTCCTCGGAGTAGTTGCGCTGGTGGCCCATGTCGCGGCCCAGGAACGGCTCGGAGGTGCTGTCGCCGAGCTTGATCGCGCCGAGGCGCTCGCTCATGCCGTACTGCGTGACCATCGCCCGGGCCAGGCTGGTGGCCTTCTCGATGTCGTTGCCGGCGCCGCTGGTGACGTCGTGGAAGATCAGCGCCTCGGCCGCCATGCCGCCGAGCATGTAGGCCAGCTTGTCGAGCATCTCCGAGCGGGTCTGGCTGTACTTGTCCTCGTCGGGCAGGACCATCGTGTAGCCGAGGGCCCGGCCGCGCGGGAGGATCGTGACCTTGTGCACCGGGTCGGTGCCGGGCACCGCGGCGGCGACGAGGGCGTGGCCGCCCTCGTGGTAGGCCGTGATGAGCTTCTCCTTCTCGCTCATCAGGCGGGTACGACGCTGCGGTCCCGCGATCACGCGGTCGATGGCCTCGTCGAGGGACGCGTCGGTGATGAGCTTCTCGTTGCCGCGGGCGGTGAGCAGCGCCGCCTCGTTGAGCACGTTGGCCAGGTCGGCGCCGGTGAAGCCCGGCGTACGACGGGCCACGCTGAGCAGGTCGATCTCCGGGGCCATCGGCTTGCCGCGCGAGTGGACCTTGAGGATCTGGTGACGACCGTTGAGGTCGGGGGCGTCGACCTGGATCTGGCGGTCGAAGCGGCCCGGGCGCAGGAGCGCCGGGTCGAGCACGTCGGGCCGGTTGGTCGCGGCGATGAGGATGACGCCGCCGCGGACGTCGAAGCCGTCCATCTCGACGAGGAGCTGGTTGAGGGTCTGCTCGCGCTCGTCGTGGCCGCCGCCCATGCCGGCGCCGCGGTGGCGTCCGACCGCGTCGATCTCGTCGATGAAGACGATGGCCGGGGCGTTCTCCTTGGCCTGCTCGAAGAGGTCGCGGACGCGGCTGGCGCCGACGCCGACGAACATCTCGACGAAGTCCGAGCCGGAGATCGAGAAGAAGGGCACGCCGGCCTCGCCGGCGACCGCGCGGGCCAGCAGCGTCTTGCCGGTGCCGGGCGGGCCGTAGAGGAGGACGCCCTTGGGGATCTTGGCGCCGACGGCCTGGAACTTGGCGGGCTCCTGGAGGAACTCCTTGATCTCGCCGAGCTCCTCGACCGCCTCCTCGGAGCCGGCGACGTCGGAGAACGTCGTCTTCGGCATGTCCTTGGTGATGAGCTTGGCCTTGCTCTTGGCGAACTGCATGACGCCGCGGCCGCCGCCCTGGGCCTGGTTCATCAAGAAGATGAAGAGCAGCACGATCAGGGCGAAGGGCAGCAGGGTGACCAGGAGCGAGCCGAGGATGCTGGGCTGCGGGTTCTCGGAGTTGGACTCCTCGATGGTGCCGGCGACCACCTGCTCGTCGACCGCCGCCAGGATCGACTCCTGCTGGCCCTGGATGTAGTAGGCGACGACCTTGTCGCTGCCCTCGCGCACGCCGGAGTCGAGCGTGGCCCGGATCTCCTGGTCGCCGTCCACGAACGTGATGTCCTTGACGTCGCCGTCGGCGATCCAGGCGTTGAGCTCGGAGGTCTTGACCTCGTCGTACCCGCCGTTGGGGATGAGGAACTGGATGGCGAGGAGCGCGGCGACGCCCGCCACCAGCGCTATCAGCCAAGGGCCCTTGAAAATACGCTTCACAAGCATCTTTCGCGACGAGGGGTTCGGGGGGTGTGACCGTACATCGTCACGCCCACCCGCGGGTGTGGCCCATTCTTTCAGGCGGGGTGAAGCGCGGGGGCTTTCATGAGTAGACGTGCGGCGCCAGGGTGCCGATGTCGCGCAGGTTGCGGTAGCGCTCCTGGTAGTCGAGCCCGTAGCCCACGACGAACTCGTTGGGGATGTCCCAGCCGACGTACTTGGGCTCCACCGGCATGCTGAGCGCCTCCGGCTTGCGCAGCAGGGTGGCGATCTCGACGCTGGCCGGGCCGCGGCTGCCGAGGCTGTTGA
Organism: Nocardioides sp. Soil777; assembly: GCF_001428425.1. Lineage (NCBI taxonomy): Bacteria > Bacillati > Actinomycetota > Actinomycetes > Propionibacteriales > Nocardioidaceae > Nocardioides > Nocardioides sp. Soil777. The sequence goes on along the minus strand of NZ_LMSN01000015.1, from coordinate 86,991 downwards.
CCAGCCAGCTGAGGGTGAGACCGGTGTCGATGATCTCGTCCACGATCAGCACGTGGCGCCCGGTGATGTCGGTGTCGAGGTCCTTGAGGATCCGCACCACGCCGCTGGACTTGGTGCCCGAGCCGTAGGAGCTGATCGCCATCCAGTCCATCTCGACGTGGCGACCGAGCGCGCGGGACAGGTCGGCCATCACCATCACGGCACCGCGGAGGACACCGACCATGAGCAGGTCGTGGCCCTCGTAGTCCGCGGCGATCTGCTCGCCCATCTCCCGCAGGCGGGCTTGGATCTGCTCCTCTGTGAAGAGCACGTTGACCAGGTCAGACTCCACGTGGGACGCGTCCATGGCGAGCAGCCTAGGTGCACCGGGCGCCCGGCCGTCGGGGCGGTCGAGGAACGGAAGACGGACCTCCACGCAGGTGCGTGGAAATGCAGGCCTGGCCGGGCCGGTCGGGCTGCACTTCCACGCAGGTGCGTGGCTATCCGTCCGTCGTCAGAGGTACGACGCGTGGCCGGGGAAGTGCGGGCGCCACGCCTGCGACGGCCGGGACGGCACGTCCGGGACACCCCGGGCCCGGAGCAGGCGCCAGACCCTGTCCACCGTGGACCCGGGGTCCCGGTAGATCCCGCGGGCGACCACCACCAGGATCCGCCAGCCGTGGTCGTCGATCTCCTCCCGGCGGGCCAGGTCGACCTCCCACTGCTCCTCGCGCTCCACGTGGTGCCGTCCGTCGTACTCGACGATGACCTTGCCCTCGGGCCAGCTGAGGTCGAACCGTCGTACGGGCTCGCCGTCCACGTCGCGGATGGTGACGTTGACGCGGGGCTCCGGGAGGCCAGCCAGCACGAGGAGCATCCGCAGCCGGGTCTCCATGGGCGAGTCCACGCCGGTCCGGACGTACGCCGCGGCCCGCCGCGCCAGTCGGCCCGCCACGCCCGGCGCCGACCGGCACGCCCCGATCAGGCGGGCGGGCGTGATGCCCTTGCGCCGCACCATCCAGTCGCCGAGCACGACCAGCTCCACGAGTGGCACGTCGCCGGCCAGCTCCACGAAGAGGTCGGGCAACGAGGACACGCGGACGCCGTCCACGACCACGGCGCTGGCGTCGGCGCGCACGTGGCAGGTCACCCCGTCACGCCGGAGCCTCTCCCCGGCGACCGGGACCGTGACGTGCTCACCGGGGCCGGTCTCGATGGGCACTCCCCAGACACGGGCCGCCGTCGCGTGGCTGGCGAACGCGTGCGCGAAGAAGCAGGCCAGTGCCCCCTGGGCCCTGACCCGCGGGGTGATCGGGACGCCGGCCGCGATGACGACGCCGTGCAGGACGCGTTGGTAGCCCGGCCCGTCGAGGGTCGCGCGGCTGATGCCGGCACGGAGTCCCTGCCAGCGCGGGAAGGGTCGGGTGGTGTCGAGCTCCATGCCCGGAGACTTCCCGGACGGCGGCGTCGCGGACGGTTGTCCACAGGAGCAATCCGGGCCGCGTCGGAGGCGGGAATGAAACTCCACGCAGGTGCGTGGAAATGCAGCCGCGACCGGGTCGGGGACACGGATTTCCACGCAGGTGCGTGGAACTCCAGGCGGGCGGCCGGGACACCGGGGTCAGGCGGGCGGCCGGGACAGCGGGAGTCAGGCGGGCCCGGGGCCGCCGGGCGCGGACGGCGCGCGCTCGAGGACGAGGTGGCCCGCTCGGCGTACGGCGCGCAGGTGGCCGGGGAGGTCGATCCACTTCTGGCCGCGCCAGTCGGTGAGCAGGGCGTCGACGGCCAGCACGTGCTCGTGGTGCACCTCGGAGGCCGGGGCGCCCGCGGCGAGGACGGCGCTGCGGAGCACGCGGCGACGCAACGAGGGGTGCTGGCCGGCCAGGGGGTCGACGGCGAGCCCGTCGTCGGTGGTGACGGCGGCGGCGACGGCGGCGGCGAGCTCGTCGAGCAGGCCCATGTCGTCGCGGAGCTGGTCGGCGGTCCGGGCCAGGGTGGGCGCGACACCGGGTCCGAGCTCGTCCTCGAGCACCGGCAGCACCCGGCGGCGGACCCGCACCCGGGTGTAGGCCGGGTCGGTGTTGTGCGGGTCCTCCCACGCCCGGAGGCCCTCGACCTGGCAGGCGGTGACGGTGTCGTCGCGGCGTACGCCGAGCAGCGGCCGGGCGAACACGTCGAAGCGGCGGCGCATCCCAGCCATCGAGCGGCCGCCGGAGCCGCGGGCAAGCCCGAGCAGCACGGTCTCGGCCTGGTCGTCGAGGGTGTGGCCGAGGAGGACCACGGCCGCGGAGGTCCGGGCGGCGACCTCCTCGAGCACGGCGTACCGCGCCTCCCGGGCGGCCGCCTCGGGCCCGAGCCCGGCCGCGTCGACCACCACGGTGGCGGTCATCGTCTCGTCGGCGCCGAGCCCGGCCATCTGCTCGACCACCCGGGACGCATGGTCGGCGGACCCGGCCTGGAGACCGTGGTCGACGGTCACGCCGATGACGCGCTGGTCGCGCTTGTGGCCCTCGAAGACGGCCGCGCTCATCAGGGCCAGCGAGTCGGCGCCGCCGCTGCAGGCCACCACGACCGTCGCCCCGGTGGGCAGGTCGTCGAGCACGGCCCGTACGCCGCGGCGTACGGCAGCGATCGCGGGGTGCAGGCTCACCGCACGCCTCAGAGGACCCGGGTGATCCAGGCGTCCGGGTCACCGATCTCGGACTTGCTGGGCAGGTGTGCGGGCTCGGCCCACACGGCGTTGAAGTCGTCCATCCCGACCTTGTCGACGACGTGGCGCACGAAGGCGGCGCCGTCGCGGTACTGCGCCATCTTGGCGTCGAGGCCGAGCAGCCGGCGCAGGATGCGGTCGAGGGTGCCGACACCCTTGCGGCGCTCGTTGAAGCGGCCCCGGATCCGCTCCACGCTGGGGATCACCGTCGGTCCGACGCCGTCCATCACCACGTCGGCGTGGCCCTCGAGCAGCGACATGACGCCGGTGATCCGGTCGAGGATCTCCTTCTGCTCCGGGGTGCCCATGACGTCGAGCAGGCTGCCGCCGCCACCGCGGACGGCCTCGGAGACGCGGCGTACGACGTCGTCCATCATCCCGGTGGGCTCGACGGTCCCGGTCAGGGCGAGCATCTCGGAGTAGAGGTGGTCGCGCATCCACGGCACGGCGGTGAACTGCACGCGGTGCGTCTCCTCGTGGAGGCAGACCCAGAGGCGGAAGTCGGTCGGGTCGACGCCGAGCTCGCGCTCCACGTGGACGATGTTGGGGGCGACGAGCAGCAGCCGGCCGGTGTCCGTGGCGGCTCCCCCGTCGGGCCCTCCGTCGGGCAGGCCGTAGAAGGGGTCGAACTGGCCGAGCACCTTGGTGCCGAGGAAGCCCAGCATGAGGCCGACCTCGGCCCCGGTGACCCGCGAGCCGATGGCCAGCGACAGCCCCTGCGGCGTGCCCTTCTTCTCCGTCAGCCGGGTCACGAGCGGATCCAGGATGCGGGCGAAGCCGTCGGCGTTGGCCTGCACCCAGCCGCGCCGGTCGACCACGAGGACGGGTGCGGAGCTGCCGTGGGCGACCAGGCCGGTGAAGTCGCGGACCAGCCCGGTGGAGCGGTTGGCGTCGTCGCGGAGCTCGGTCACCGCCGCGGCCGCGTCGGCCGGGGTCACCTCGGGGCCGTCGCCGGCGACCTTCGCCCCGAGGTTCACCGCGAAGTCCCAGTCGACCATTGACGTCATGGGGCGACCCTAGCCGGACGGCCCACGTCAGCCGGCGCTGCAGCGGCAGGCCGCGAGGTCGCCCGCGAGGCGGTCGACGGCCTGCTGCGCGTCGAGCTTGTCCTCGTCCCTGGCCCGGTCCACGGCCACCACGAAGGCCATGGCGTTGCCGTCGCGGTCGGTCGTCACACCGGCCAGCGAGTGGACCCTGCTCAGGGTGCCGGTCTTGGCCCGCACGTGCCCCGGCCCCTCGGGCGAGCCGGTGTCGAACCGGAAGGCGAGCGACCCCGTGAAGCCGGCGACCGGGAGGCCGGTGAGCACCGCCCGCAGGGCCGGGTTGGCCGGTGCGGCGGCCGCCTGCACCACCTGCAGGAGGGTCCCGGCGGAGACCCGGTTGAGCCGGGAGAGCCCCGACCCGTCGTGGATCACGTCGGAGCCGGTGTCGACGCCGAGCCCCCGGAGCGTGGCGAGCACCGCGGCCGCACCGCCCTCGAAGGACCCCTCACCGCTCACCGCGATCCCCACGTGGCGGGCCAGCACCTCGGCGGTCTCGTTGTCGCTGACCTCGAGGACGTGCTCGACGATGTCGGCCACCGGCGCACTGGTCACGGAGGCGATCTCGGTGGCCCCGGCCGGCGCCGTGGTCGGGGCCGGGGCGCCGACCACCCGCACCCCCGCGTCGCGCAGGGCGGCGGCGAACGTCTCGGCGGCGGTCGCGCTGGGGTCGTCGGAGTAGCCGAAGCCGGTGGGCGAGGCCCCGCGGTCGACCCACAGCGCCGTGATCGGGCTGACGATGTCGTCGGGCACGTAGTCGGCCCGCCACCGCGGGTTGTTGCTCGGCCCGGTGAAGAGGCCGTCGTCGTACCGCACCCGCACCCGCTGCCCGGGGTCGACGCTCGCTGCCACCCGGCGGGCGAGGGTCACCACGTCGGTGCGCTCGGGATAGGCCGCCAGCGACTCCTCGGGAGTGAGTGGCCTGCTGGCGAGGTAGGGGTCCCCGCCTCCGACGAGCACCACGTCGCGCGGCGTGGCGCCCGTGACGACGCGGGTCGTGAAGCGGGTGTCGGGGCCGAGGGCCTCGAGCGCGGCGGCACCGGTGAGCAGCTTGGTGGTCGACGCGGGGATGACCGCGCCCTCGCCGTACGACCAGACGGGTCCGTCGCCGTTGAGGTCGCCGACCGCGGCGACCACGTGCCGGCCGAGGTCCTCGTCCCGCAACCCGGGGGCCATGGCCGCGGCGACGGCGGCCGGGTCGACGGTGCCGCGCCGGGCGGGCGGGACGACCTCCGAGACCGAGGCGGGCTCGCTCCACTCCGGCAGCGCCACCCCGGCGGGTGGGGCGATCGCGGCGGGCTCGGACTGCGGGTCGAGCGCGAGCCAGGGGAGGTAGCGGGGGCCGAGGTCGAGGCGGTACGACGCGAACGCGGCGGCCACCAGCGCCAGCACCAGGAGGGTGGGCACCCAGTGCGCGACGCGGCCGGGACCGGTGGGTCCCGGCGAGTGGCGTCGGTCACGTCCCACAGGAATTCCCCCCTCACTTTGGCCGTCGGGGGCCATTGTGCGCGACACTGGCGGCCGATCACCCACACGCCCCAGGAGATAACCGTGCCCGACGAGCAGGTAGCCGACGACGTCCGCGACGAGATCAGTGAGAGCGACGTCCACCCGCCCGAGGGCGGACAGCTGCTCTTCGACGTGCTGATCGAGATCCCCAAGGGCTCGCGCAACAAGTACGAGGTCGACCACAAGACCGGCCGCCTGCGCCTGGACCGGATGCTCTTCACCTCGACGGCCTACCCCGAGGACTACGGCTACATCGAGAACACCCTCGGCCAGGACGGCGACCCGCTCGACGCGCTCGTGCTGCTGCAGGCGCCGACCTTCCCCGGCTGCCTCATCGAGTGCCGCGCGATCGGCATGTTCCGCATGACCGACGAGGCCGGCGGCGACGACAAGGTCCTGTGCGTCCCGTCCCACGACCCGCGCCTGCAGCACCTGCAGGACATCGGCGACGTCTCCAAGTTCGACCGTCTCGAGATCCAGCACTTCTTTGAGGTCTACAAGGACCTCGAGCCCGGCAAGTCCGTCGAGGGCGCCAACTGGGTCGGCCGCGCCGAGGCCGAGGCCGAGGTCCGCGCGTCCTTCGAGCGCGCGCAGACCGAGGGCCACTGACCCACTGACCCCTCGCCCTCAGCGGGCGAGGGGGACCGGCTCCCCGACCGACGCGAGCTTGTCGGGGTTGCGCACCAGGTAGAGCCGGGTGACGACCCCGTCCTCGACGAGCATCGTGCCGACGCCGTCGCGGTGGCCGCCGACGACGAACTGGATCGCCGGCGACCCGTTGAGCCAGACCGGCACCAGCTCCAGCGCGTCCGGCGCGACCGCGGTGAGGAAGCGGAGCACCTTGTCGCGCCCGTGGATCGGGTTGAGCGCCGCCTGCACCTTGCCGCCACCGTCGGTCATGAGCACCACGTCGGGGGCGAGGACGTCCATCAGCACCTGCAGGTCGCCGGTCTCGGTGGCCAGCCGGAAGCGCTCGATGACGGTGTCGCGCTCCGCCGCGGTGACCGCCGTGCGCGGACGCCGGGCCTGGACGTGGGCGCGGGCACGGTGGGCGACCTGCCGCACCGCGGCCTCCGACTTGTCCACGGCGGCCGCGATCTCGTCGTACGGGACGTCGAAGACCTCGCGGAGCACGAAGACCGCCCGCTCGGTCGGCGGCAGCGTCTCCAGGACGAGCAGCATCGCCGTCGAGACGCTGTCGGCGAGCGCGACGTCGTCGGCGACGTCCGGGGTGGTGAGCAGCGGCTCGGGCAGCCACGGGCCGACGTACTCCTCCCGTCGCCGCGCGCCGCTGCGCAGGTGGTTGAGCGCGAGCCGGGTGGTGATGCGCACGAGGTAGGCCCGCGGCTCGCGTACGTCCTCGTGCTCGGCACCCGCCCAGCGCAGCCAGACCTCCTGGAGGACGTCCTCGGCGTCGGCGGCCGACCCGAGCATCTCGTAGGCGACCGTGAAGAGCAGGTTGCGGTGGGCGACGAACGCCTCGGTGGCCGGACCGCTCATGGGGTGGAGGGTACGGCGAGGGGGAGGAGCTCGCAGCGGTCGGCGTACCCCTGGCTGGCCAGCCCGAAGGCGGCGTTGAAGCGCGAGCGCTCGTTCTCCACGGCGATCACCATGGTCAGCTCGACCATGGCCTCGTGACCGAGTGACGCGTCGAGGGCGGCCACCATCTCGTCGGTGACCTCCGGCGGGGTCGCGGTCATCGCCTCGGCGTAGGCCATCACGTCGCGCTCGAGGTCGGTGAAGGCCTCCGACTCGCGCCAGCGGGGCACCTCGCGGACCTTCTCCAGGGTGAGGCCCTCCTCGTGGGCCAGGAAGTAGCCGAAGTCGAGGCACCACGAGCAACCGATCGCCGCGGCGCTGGCCAGCTGCGCGTAGGTCTTGAGGTGCGGGTCGAGGGCCTTCCAGCGCGCGACCTTCTGCTCGAAGGCGAAGACCGCGCGGGTGACCGGCCGGTGGTGGAGCAGGACGTAGGCGTTGTCGGGCACCTCGCCCCACATCCGTCGCGCGACGACGGTCATGACGCGGCCGTAGACCCCGCCGGCCGTGGCCTTGGGGATGCGGAAGTTGCTGGGCATGCTGCCTCCTCGTCGGTGGGTCCCTGGTGGGCTCGCCATGGAGACACCGGCGGACCGGGATCTGTGACACCCCGCGGGACGTCATGGGAGTCGGTCGCCCGGACGACCGGTCCTCATGACGTCCGCCGGCGTCAGGTCGCGATCGCGCGGAAGTAGCCGAGCCCACCGCTCAGGTGCAGGTCGACGTCGCGGCAACCCGCCTCCGTCAGCCAGGCCACCGCCTCCCGGCTGGTGCACATCGGCCCGACGCCCCGGCCAGGGTGCCCATCCGGCGGGCCGGCTCGTGCGCCCGCCCGGTGTCGGTGAACATCGAGCTCCCGGTGATGACCCCGCCGGGGCGCAGCACGCGCACCATCTCGGTGACCGCGCGGTGCGGGTCGGGGAAGCAGTGCAGCCCGGTGAAGGTGGCCACCAGGTCGACCGAGGCGTCGGCGAGCGGGAGGTCGCCGACATCGGCGACGAGCGGCGTCACCTGGTCGTCGACACCGAGCCGCCGGGCCGTGGCCAGGGCCCGGTCGAGCATGGTGGCGGAGATGTCGGCGGCGACGTAGTCGAGCCCCTGGCCCGCGGTGAGGCCCCGCATCGCGATGCCGTTGCCCGTGGGGACGTCCAGCACCCGGGACCCGGCGGGCAGCCGCCCGACCTCGCGCACGGCGTCGTACAACAATCCGAGGTCGCTGCCGAGGCCGAGCCGCCAGGCCACTCCCCCGACGCGCCGGTGCTCCACGAGCCAGCCGTAGATGCTGGCCCACAGGGGGTCCTCGTGCCAGCCGCCCAGGAGCCTCATCGGCCCAGGATCTCCTCGGACCGCAGCATCTCGCGGGGTACGCCGAGCGCGTCCACGAGATCGACGGCCAGCGGGCGGATCTTGCGGCACAGGTCGTTGACCTCGCGGCTGATCGCCTTGGAGCGGGCCGCGGTGAGCCGGCCGTGCTCCATGAACCAGGCGCGGTCGGCCTCGATGGTGGTGAGGGCGTGCAGGTCGCAGAGCAGGTTGAGGGCGACCTTGGTGTCGCCGTCGGGGAGGTCGCCGGCCTTGGCCACGAAGGCGTCGAGCACCAGCCGCTCCACGTGCGCGCGGGCCGCGCCGATGACGTGGTCCTGGACGCGGGAGAAGACCTCGCCGGGGTTCATCCCCTGGTCGATGCCGCGCTTGAGGCGCCGGGCCACGCCGCCGAGCATGTGCTCCTCGCGGAAGCGCAGCATCGCCTGCTGGTAGGCCGGGTCGAGCAGGCCGGCCTCCTGGTCCCACTCGTCGCCGCCGGGCAGGGCGTCCTTGATCGCGGAGAACAGCTTGCGGGCGCTGGTCCGCTCCAGGACGGTCTCGACCGCGAGACCGGCGACGAAGCGGACCATGCCGAACTGGTCCATGTCCTCGAACTCGCTGGCGTAGTCGGTCAGCAGCCCCTTGGCGACCAGCTGGAGGAGGACGTGGTTGTCGCCCTCGAAGGTCGTGAAGACGTCGGTGTCGGCCTTGAGCGCGTCGAAGCGGTTGGCACTGAGGTAGCCCGCGCCGCCGCACGCCTCGCGGCACTCCTGGATCGTCCGGGTCGCGTGCCAGGTGCCCAGCGCCTTGAGCCCGGCGGCGTCGGACTCGAGCCGGCGACGCTCCTGCTCGCCCTCCTCCCCGCCGGTGGGCGGCGGGCCGGAGAAGACCTCGTGCAGCTGCTGGGCGACGTTCTCCTGCGCGAAGTGCAGCGCGTAGGTGCGGGCGAGCAGCGGGAAGAGCCGGCGCTGGTGCATGCCGTAGTCGAGGATCAGGTCCTCCACGGGTGGGGCGGTGGCCTCGAACTGGCGGCGGCGGACGGCGTACTTGACGGCGATGGCGAGCGCGACCTTGGACGCGTTGATGCCGGCACCACCGACGCAGACGCGGCCCTGCACGAGGGTGCCGAGCATGGTGAAGAAGCGTCGGTTGGGGTTGTCGATCGCGCTCGAGTAGGTGCCGTCCGCGGACACGTCGGCGAACTGGTTGAGCAGGTGGTCGCGGGGGATCCGGACGGCGTCGAACCAGATGCGGCCGTTGTCGACGCCGTTGAGGCCCATCTTGGGGCCGCAGTCCTCGATGCGTACGCCGGGCAGCACGGCGCCGTCCGCGCGCAGCGGCACCACGAAGGCGTGCACCCCGCGGGACTCGCCGCCGACCTCGAGCTGGGCGAAGACCACCGCCACGTCGGCGTGCGCGGCCGCGTTGCCGATGTAGTCCTTGCGGCTCGCGTCGTCGGGCGTCGTGATGACGAACTCGCCGGTGTCAGCGTCGTACGTCGCGGTGGTGCCGAGGGCCTGCACGTTGGAGCCGTGGCCGGTCTCGGTCATCGCGAAGCAGCCCATCAGCTCGCCGGTGACGAGCCGGGCGAGGTAGGCCTCGTGGTGGCGCTCGGTGCCGAGCTGGAGGATGGCGCCGCCGAAGAGCCCGAACTGCACGCCGACCTTGACCAGGACGCTCAGGTCGCCGAGGGCGAGGGTCTCGAAGGCCGCGATGGAGGCGCCGATGTCGCCGCCCCCGCCGTACTCCTCGGGGAAGCCCATGCCGGTCTGGCCGGTGGCCGCCATCTCGACCACCACGTCCTTGACGCGCTCGCGGAACGCGGCGGTGTCGAGGGTCTCGGCGTCGGTGAGGAGGTCGGCGTGCGCGACCAGGTTGGAGCGCACGAGCCGGCGCACCTCGGCGTACCGGCCGTCGAGGAGAGCGGTCATCGCGGCGACGTCGACCTCGGGCTGGACGTAGCCCCTGGCGGGCTGGTCGGTGGTCTCCGCTGCGGCTGCCTCGGTGGCGTGCTCCGTGGTCATGGGCACAAGGTAGCGTCGCGCGCGTGAACCGTCCGGAGCCCGACGTCGATCTCGGCCGGATGCCCTACAACTTCTCGATCGTGGGCGTCCAGAAGAGCGGCACCTCGACGTTGTCGGGGACGATCAGCCAGCACCGCCTCGTGTGCCGGCCGCCCCGCAAGGAGGCGCACTTCTTCAACGACGAGTCCTACGACTGGGCCCACCCCGACTACGACCGCGACTACACCGCGCCGCGTCGCGCCAAGGTCCACACCATGGTCGGGGACTCCACGCCGGTCTACCTCTTCTGGCCCAACGCGCTGGAGCGGATGCGCGACTACATGCCCGGGATGCCGCTCATCGCGGTCTTCCGCGACCCGCTGGAGCGGCTCTTCTCGCACTGGACCATGCTCCGCACGCGGCACGCCGACTGGCCGGACTGGCCGGGGTTCCTCACCGAGTTCCGCCCGACGTCGCTGCCCGACACGGTGCCGACCGACGTCAAGCCGATGCGCTACAAGCACATGTCCGGGATCGCCCGCGGCTACTACGGCGCCCAGCTCGAGCGGGGCTTCTCGGTCTTCCCGCGCGAGCAGTGGCTGCTGCTGGAGTTCCGCTCGATGCTGGCGTCGTTCGACGCCTCCGTCGACCGGGCCACCGACCACCTCGGGCTGCCGCGCTTCGAGACGCACCCGCCGCTGCGCAACCGGTACGCCGGGGCGGAGCTGGTCAGCGGGACCCCGCCGACCGCCGAGGACCTGCAGTCGCTGGCCGAGCTGTACGCCGCCGACCTCGCCGTCTTCGACCGGCTCTCCGGTCTCGACACCTCGGGCTGGCCGACCACGCAGATCCTCGCCGGGACGCTGGACCCGGGCGAGCTCGCCGCGCGGCTGGCGACCAAGGTCGCCCCGGCCTGAGGGTCGCCCGCTGCGCCGCGTAGTTGGGGACGACCTGGTAGGTGATCGCGCCTCGCTGCCTACCAGATCGTCCCCAACTACCCGCGGCCCGGCGGTGGTGCGGCTAGCTCCCGCCGCGGGGTAGTACCGGACCTTTGGGTGGCAGTCATCGGCGTGTCGCCACCCGAACGTCCTGTACTACCCCGGGATCGGGTCAGCGTCAGGGGCGGGCGAAGAAGTTGGGCGTGGTCCAGGAGTAGATCGACTCCCTGACCACCGGTCGGCCGGTGCGCGGAGCGTGGATCATCTGGCCGCCACCGATGTAGAGGCCCACGTGGTAGATCGAGCTCGGGCTGCTGCTCGAGCCCCAGAACACCAGGTCGCCCGGCGCCAGCTGGGCGGCGGTGATCCGGGTCGAGCCCGTGAACTGCGCGACCGAGTAGTGCGGGAGGTACTTCCCACCCTTGGCCCACGCACCGGCGGTGAGGCCCGAGCAGTCCCAGGCGTCAGGGCCGGCCGCGCCCCAGCGGTACGGGTCGCCGATCTGGGCGGTCGCGAAGGCGATCGCCGCGGCCGCGCCCGTGCTCGCGGGCGGAGGCGGGGTCGGTGCGGGAGCGGGGGCAGGGGCCGGGGCCGGAGCCGGGGCCGGCGTGGTCGGGGCAGGAGTCGTGGGGGCCGGTGTGGTCGGTGCCGGGGCCGGCGTCGGAGTGGGGGTCCTGGTCGGCGTCGGCGTGGGGGTGGGCGTCCTCGTCGGAGTCGGCGCGGGGGTCGGCGTCGGCGTCGACTCCTGCTCGGCCTGGGTGGCAGCCTCTTGGGCTGCCTTGTCCGCAGCCTCCTGCGCGGCCTGGTCCACTGCCTCCTGCGCGGCCTGGTCGGCTGCCTCCTGGGCCGCGGCGGCAGCTGCGTCCGCGGCCGCCTGCTCGGCGGCGTCCTGGGCGGCCTGCTCGGCAGCCTCCTCGGCGGCGGCCTGCTCGGCGGCCTCCTGTGCGGCCTGGGCAGCTGCCTCGGCGGCGGCCTGCTCCAGCGCCGACTGGCGCCGCTCCGCGAGCCGGACACTGATCCCCTGGAGGTCCGCCAGCTCACCGATGAGCGCCGTCTTGGAGACCGCGATCGCCTCGGCCGCCGCACCGGCCTGCGCCTCGGCGGCCGACGCCGCGGCTCGGGCCTCCTCGGCCTCCGCCTCGAGTCGCTCGGCGGCGGCCAGCGCGTCCTCGGCCTGCGTGGTGGCGAGGTCCGCCAGCGTCGCGGCGGCGCGGAAGGCGTCGTACCTGCCGTCGAGGGCGTCCTCGGCGTTCTGCATCGTGGTGGTGCGGTCGATCATCGTCTCGATGCCGTCCGAGCCGGCGACGGCCGCGAGGCCCTGCAGGGTCGGGGCCATCTCGTAGCTGCGGACGAGCGCGTCGCTGTAGTCCTCCTGCTGGCGCTGCACGTCGGCCTCGGCGGACTCGGCCGCGGCGGTGGCCGCCGCGGCGGCGGTGCGGGCCTCGTCGGCCGCCCAGCGGGCGCCGTTGTAGGCCTCGGCCGCCTGCGCGGCCGTGACGGCGGTCTGGCGGAGCTGCTCGTTGGCCACCACGAGGTCGGCCTGGACGGCGGAGACGTCGCGGGCCTTGTCGCTGGCGTTGCGCTCGGCGACCGCGATGTCCTCCTCGGTCGGCACCTCGTCGTCGGCCACCGCGGTGGTGGTGACGCCGGCGGCGAGCACGAGGCTCAGCGCGGCGGCGGCGGGCCAGCGCAGCCGCCGGGCGCGGTCCGGCGTACGGCGTGGTGCGGGTGCAGGCAGTGCTCGCACAGGTGTGTCCCCTCGGAGGTCATGGCCACGGGTGACTTCCCTTTCACCCGTGACACTCGCGGCACGCTAGTGCTCACGAGTCCCAATAGGAACAACTTTCCCAACCTTTTACCAATTCGGCGGCGTGTCGACTTGACGAACTACAAGGTTGTAATTCGGTTCGATCCGCTCCCGCGCGCCACGGGATGGCGCACTCGCTGGCCGATGCATCGGCCAGGACGCGACAAAGTCCCCGCCGGAGCGGGGACTTTGTCAGGGGCGAGGCGTACGACGCTCAGTCGGCGTCGACAGGCACCTGCGACGTGGTCGTCGTCGGGTGCGAGGAGAGCCCGCCGCGGTCGAACTTCTGGCCACTGGCGAGCCCGCCGAGCCAGAACGAGATGAGCGCGATCGCCACACCGGCGATGTCGTCGGCGACGTAGTGCCAGCCGAAGTAGAGGGTCGCGACGACCGTGATCGCGAAGTTGATCCAGAACACCCAGTGCAGGACGCGGCTGCGGAGCGTGTACTGCACCATCAGCGCCACGAGCAGGGTGATCGCGACGTGCAGGCTCGCGAAGCCGGCCACCGACTGGACGGCACCCTCGATGCCGTCCCTCAACACCCCTTTTCGGGCATAGAAGAGCGAGTCCATCAGCGCCCCTGACCCCGTGTCGGGCAGGTCGTTGTAGAGCCACGAGTAGGCGAAGCCGGGACCGAGGGTCGGGAGGGCGTAGTAGGACGCGGTGCCGAGTGCCCACGCCAGGCACTGGGAGGTGGCGAACCAGTAGCCGAAGCTGATGTTGCGCGACCACACCAGCCAGGCCGCCAGCGCCAGCGGCACGAGCGGGAGGAACCACAGGTAGATCGAGGACAGCACGTGGGCGGTCCAGCCGGTGCCGAAGACCTGGTGCAGGATCGTGGCGGGCTCGTGGCCGAGGAACAGGGCCCGGTCCATGAGGTGCAGCTCGCGGTCGTACTTGCCGTCGCCCATCACGAAGGGCAGGAACGACTTGAGGTTCCGGTAGCTGACGTAGGTGATGTAGAAGCACACCAGGCCCATCACCACGAGGGTCATCCGCTCGCGGGTCCAGTGGTCGCGCACCCGGGCCCGGGCGATGTCGGGCATCAGCCTGGGGTTGAAGCGCGAGCCCCACAGGGTGCGCGGCAGCATGTCGAGCAGGAACGCTCCGAGCACGAGCAGCGGCAGGCGCAGCCACGAGGGTCCCAGGAACCCTTCGGGGTCGACGAGGGGGCGGTCCAGCGTCACCGATGCGAGCACGGCGAGCAGACCCATGACTGCGGCGACTCCCACGAGGAGCGCATAGGCCGGGCGATACACGCAGGCCAGTCTAGGGACGACCGGTGAAACCGACCCGATCGCGAGTCAGGTGATCGTCGCCACCCTGGTGGGATCGACCCGCAGCCGCACCGGTTCGCCGGGCGCGACGTGGCTGCCAGGGGGTGCCACGGCGTCGAGCTCCCCCATGCCGTCCACGGTGACGACCAGCCGCACCAGCTCGGGGGTCGCCCGGGCCGAGACGACGGTGCCGACGAGGTCGCCCTCCCCCGCCACGAGCGCGGAGCGCCGCAACGCGACGCTCGGGGCGTCCGGCAGCCGGGCCGCGGCGAGGAGACGTCGGGCCGGTACGCCGACCAGCACGCGCGCGTAGCCGAGGAACAGCGCCGTGGCCTCGTCGGCCGGCGCCGCCCACACGGCGCCGATGGGCCCCGACTGCACCACCTCGCCGGCCCGCATCACGGCCAGCCGGTCGGCGACGGTGAACGCCTCCTCGTGGTCGTGGGTGACCATCAGCGCGGTGGTGCCGGCCGCCCGGAGGATCGCACGCAGGTCGACCGCCAGCCGCTCGCGCAGCGACGCGTCCAGCGCGGACAGCGGCTCGTCGAGGAGGAGCAGCCGCGGTTCCACGGCCAGCGCCCGGGCCAGGGCGACCCGCTGCCGCTCGCCGCCCGACAGCGTGGCCGGGAGCCGGTCGTCGTACCCCTCGAGGCCGACGAGGGCGAGCAGCTCGCGGACCCGGGCCGCGGACGGCTTGCGGCGCAGCCGCAGGGCGTAGCCGACGTTGCGGGCGACGGTCATGTGCCCGAAGAGCTGCCCGTCCTGGAACATCAGCGCGAAGCCGCGGCGGTGGGTCGGCAGGTGGTCGACGGGCGAGCCGTCGAAGGCGATGCCACCGCCGGTCAGCGGCTCGAGGCCGGCCACCGCCCGGAGCAGGGTGGACTTGCCGCACCCGGACGGCCCGAGCACGGCGAGGACCTCGCCGTCGGGCAGGTCCAGGCTGACGTGCCGGACGGCGGGGACGTCGTCGTACGCGACGGAGACGTCGGTCAGGCTCAGCATCAGAAGGCTCCCAGGCTGGGGACGCGCAGGCGTTCGACGACCAGCATGACGGTGGCGGTGGCCACGGCGAGGACGACGGACGCGGCGAGCGCCATGCCGTAGTTGTGCTCGCCGGGGTGGCCGAGGAGGCGGAAGATCACCACCGGCAGGGTGGGCTCCTCGTCGCGGGCGAGGAACGCGGTCGCCCCGAACTCCCCCAGCGACACGGCGAAGGCGAAGCCGCTGGCGGCGAGCAGCGGCTTCCACACGACCGGGAGGTCGACGGTGAGCAGCGCCCGCCAGGGGGGCGCACCGAGGGAGGCGGCCGCCTGCCGCTGCCGGTCGTCGATGCCGGCCAGCACCGGCGCGATGGTGCGCACGACCAGCGGCAGCGCGACGAGCGCCTGGGCGATCGGGACCAGCAGCGGCGAGTCGCGCAGGTCGAGGGGCGGCTCGTCGAGGGCGATGAGGAAGCCGAAGCCGATCGTCACCGCGCTCACGCCGAGCGGCAGCATGAAGAGGAGGTCCAGCGATCCGCGCACCCGGCGCTCGACGCGGGTCCGCGACCTCCGCGTCACGAGCAGGGACACGGCCAGGCCCATCAGCAGCGCCATCCACGTCGCGTCGACGGCGATCCGCAGCGACGTCACCAGGGCGTCGGTGACCGGCACCAGCAGTGCCTGGTCCTCGCCCGTGGTCGTCAGGCGGCGGTAGTTGTCCAGGCTCCAGGCCCCGTCCACGTGCAGCGAGCCCGAGACGAGGGTGACGATCGGCAGCGCCACCAGCGCGAGCAGAGTGGCGGTGCCCAGGAGGACGGGTACGTCGCGCCGACCCGGTCGCTGCGGACGCGGGGTGGAGCGTGCGGTGGCGGGGTCGGGGGTGGCACGCAGCCGGGCCGCGACCACGAGCAGGACGACCACGACGACGAGCTGCACCAGCGACAGCGCCGCCGCCGCGCGCAGGTCGAAGAGCGTCGTGGTGAGCAGGTAGATCTCCGTCTCGACGGTCGCGTAGCGCACCCCGCCGAGCGTGAGCACGACCCCGAACGCGGTGGCGCAGAAGAGGAAGACCACGCTCGCCGCGCTCACGATCGCGGGCCGCAGGGCCGGCAGGGTGACCGTGCGGAGGACCTGCCACGGCGAGGCGCCCAGCGCGGCGGCGGCCTCACCGGGGCGCCGGTCCAGCGACTCCCAGGCCGCACCGACCGCCCGGACGACGACGGCCACGTTGAAGAACACCAGCCCCGCGATGATCGCGACGGGGGTGCCGTCGAGGCCGAGGCGACCGAGGGGACCCGACTCCCCGAGCAGCTGCCGGAAGGCGACGCCGACCACGACGGTGGGGAGCACGAACGGCACCAGCAGCGCCGCCCGGACGATCCGCCGCCCCGGCAGCGCGAGCCGGTGCAGCGCGTACGCCGCGGGCAGCCCGAGCAGGACGGCGACCAGCGTCGCGACGGTCGAGGACCAGACGGTGAACCACGCGACCCGCAGCACCCGCGGGCGGGTCAGCACCTCGAGCACGCCGGCGACGTCGAGCTCGCCGTCGACGAAGAAGCCCTCCTTGACCATGGCGGCCACCGGGAGCACGAAGAACACCCCCAGCAGCAGCACCGGCCCGAGGGCCAGCAGCGCCAGGGTGGCGAGCCGCCTCACCTGCTGATGACGTCCGTCCACTCGGTCAGCCACTGCTCACGGTTCGCGGCGATGTCGGCGGGCGCCACCTCGTAGGACTCGGTCGGCTGCGCGGCGTACCGCGCCCAGTCGGCTGGCACCTCGACGGCGTCGCTCACCGGGAAGACGTACATGCTCGTCGGCAGCGCGGCCTGCACCTCGTCGGAGACCAGCCAGTCGACGACCGCCTCGGCGCCGGCCGGGTTGGCCGCACCCTCGAGCACCCCGGCGTACTCCACCTGGCGGAAGCAGGTGTCGAGGAGCGCGGCCGTGGTCGAGCGGCCGTCCTGGACGGTGAACGCCGGCGACGAGTCGTAGGACAGCACGATCGGGCGCTCGCCCTCGCCGCCACCCTGGGTGAAGTCGCCGTAGTAGGCGTCCTCCCACCCGTCGACCACCTTGGCGCCGTTGGCGAGCAGGTCGGTCCAGTAGTCCTGCCAGCCGTCCTCGCCGTACTCCGCGATCGTGCTCAGCAGGAAGGCCATGCCCGGCGAGCTCGTCGAGGCGCCGGAGGTGACGAAGAGGTCCTCGTACGCCGGGTCGACCAGGTCGTCGAGCGTCTGCGGCGGCTCGATGCCCTCCCGCTCGAACCAGGTGGTGTCGACGTTGACGCAGACGTTGCCGACGTCGACCGGGGTCAGCCGGTCGCCGCCCTCGTCGAGGACGTACTCGTCGGCACCCGCCGGCAGGTCGGCGGCGTACGTCGCGAAGACGCCCTCGTCGAGCGGCCGGGAGGCGAAGGTGTTGTCGACGCCGAAGGCCACGTCGCCGGTGGGGTTGTCCTTGGTCAGCGACAGCCGCGCGGTGAGCGTGCCGCCGTCGCCGGCGGAGCGGGTCTCGAGGTCGATGCCGGTCTCGGACTCGAACGAGCGGACGAGCTTCCTGGGCAGCGCGAACGACGAGTGGGTGACCAGCACGACGGTGCCGCCGACCTCCCCGTCGGAGCTGTCGGTGCTGCCCTCGCTGGTGCCCGACGGGCTCGGCTCGCTGGCCGAGTCGCCGCTGCCGCCCATCGTGCTGCAGCCGGTGACGGCGAGCAGCAGGGCTGCGCCGGTCGTGCGGGCGGTGAGGGCGCGTGCGCGCGCGGTCTTCATCATGGACTCCCTATCGCCGGTGCTAGCCGGATCAGGTTCGGAGGGTCTGCGGTCTCCCGCACTCTCAGCACGCTGGCGTGCTCCCCTGTCTGTGTGCTGGGCACTCTACGCTGGCGGCCATGCCGAGCCGACGCCACCGACGGGAGAGCAGCTCGTGAGGATCTCGACGGTGACCTTCGACGACCTCGACGCACGGGCGGCGTACACGCTGTGGCGGCTGCGCCAGCAGGTCTTCGTGGTCGAGCAGGTCTCGCCCTACCCCGACCTCGACGGCCGTGACCCGGAGCCGGCGACGCGGCACGTGCTCGCCCACGACGGCGACGAGCTGGTCGGGTGCCTGCGCCTCCTCGACGACGGCACGCACGCGCGGATCGGTCGCGTCGTCGTCGCCCCGTCAGCGCGTGGTCGCGGCCTGGCGCGGGACCTGATGGACGCCGCGATGGCGGAGGTCGGCGAGCGCGAGGTGCGGCTGGACGCCCAGACGGGGCTGACCGCGTTCTACGCGTCGTACGGCTTCGAGGTGAGCGGCCCGGAGTTCGTCGAGGACGGCGTCGCTCACGTGCCGATGGTGCGTCGGTAGACGACGACCCCGTCCTGCTCGGCGTGCCCGAGGTCGCCGCGCGCGACCAGCAGCTCGAGGTGGGCTCGCGTCTCCAGCGTGGCCAGCGCGGAGTTGAAGACGTCGAGCGAGGCCAGCGTCCGCTCGTGGCGCGTCCACGGCAGCACGCCCGCGACGTCGTACGACGACAGCGCACCGTCGCCGACCGCCTCGAGGCACCGCGCGAGCCGGTCCTCGTGGTGGGCCAGCAGCTCGTCGACCCGGGCGTGCGAGGACGGGGCGACCGGGCCGTGGGCGGGCAGCAGCGCGAGGTCGGGCAGGCCGCGGACCTTGGTCAGCGAGCCCATGAAGTCCCCCAGCGGCTGGGCCGCGACCGCCGGCTCGAAGCCGATCGACGGCGTGATCGTCGGCAGCACGTGGTCGCCCGCGAAGAGCAGCGAGGCGGCCCGGTCGGCGAAGACGTAGTGGCCCCGGGTGTGGCCGGGCGTGTGCACGGCGTCGAGGGCGCGGTCGCCGACCTCCAGGGTGGTGTCGCCCTCCAGCCACGTGTCGGGGTAGTCCCACACCGACAGGTCGGGGGTGTGCCGGCGGGTGAACTCGCCCCACGCGCGGGCGATGTCGGGCGCCCCGGCGCGCTCGAGCAGCGTGATGTGCGGATCGGTCCCGCCCGAGTCGCGCTCGTGGATGACGTCCAGGGTCGCCTTGTCGCCGATCCCCAGGCTGACGTGCGAGCCGACCTCGCGGCGGATGGTGACGGCCTGCGTGTAGTGGTCGCGGTGCACGTGGGTGACCAGGAAGCGCCGGATGTCCCCGACCTGCCGGTCGATCTCCTTGAGCGACTGCTCGAGCTGGGTCCGGGACACCTCGATGGCCCACCCGCCGTCGATGAGCGTGAGCCCGTCGTCGGTCTCGAGCACGTAGACGTTGACCGCCCGCAGCCCGTCCATCGGGAGCGGCAGCGGGATCCGGTGCACCCCCGGGGCCACGGCCCAGGCGCCGGGCTCGGTCCAGTGGGTGCCGGAGTCCGGCGAGATCGCGTGGGCGGTCGAGGTCACCGGCCCGACTCTAGGCGGGTGGCTCAGCCGAGCCAGGCACGGTAGGCGGTGACGTCGGGGGTGACCACACCGTCGGCGCCGACGTCGCGGAGCGTGCGCCACTCCGGGCGGGTGAGCGCATAGCCGCCGAGCACGACCGCGCCCTGGCGGTGCAGGCGCCGCACCCGCTGCTCGGACAGCAGCCGGGCGGGCACGTTGTAGCCGCCCACCAGGCCCTTGGCCTGCCGGACCTTGCGCCAGCCGCTGACGATCAGCTGGTTGCCCATCCGCGGCGAGAGGCGGCGTACCCGCTCGAGGACGGTGGCACGCAGCGACGAGATCGCGGTGACGTCGACGAGCCCGGCATCCTTGACCAGGTTGACCACCCGGCGGACCTGGGTGACCGACCAGTTGCTGCCCTTGAGCTCGAGCATCAGCGAGAACGGCCGGCCCTGCTCCGCGCGGGACGACGCCAGTGCGAGCAGCTCCTCGACGTGCGGGATCGGCCGGCGTCCGGTGCGCTCGAGGCACTGCCGGTCGAGCTGGCGACGCGTCCACGCACCGATCGGGCCGGTGCAGGTCGTCGTGCGGCCCAGGCCGCTGTCGTGCAGGACGACGAGCTCGTCGTCCTTGGTGCGCCGCACGTCGGTCTCGATGGCGGTCGCGCCGGCGCGCAGGGAGTGCCGGAAGGCCGCCATGGTGTTCTCGCCGAGGGTCCGGGTCGGACCGCCGCGGTGGGCGGTGACGGAGAAGTCCCGTCCAGCTCCGGCGCCCTCGGTGGCGGAGGCGGGGACGGCGGCGAGCGGGAGGGCGAGGGCCAGCGCGACGAGCGGCGTCAGGACCGGGGCGAGGGTGCGGGACACGGCGGACATCATGCCTGCAGGGACGAAAGTCCCTTGTCCCCCTCCCCGCTCCGACGCACACTGGGAGGAGGGCCGGACGCCCCGCCCGGCCGCACGGGAGTCGGCCATGGACACACTCGTGCCCGGTCTCCGGGTGACCCACCAGATGCTCGTCGAGCGGCTGGACCTCGCCTCCGTGGCGCGCCCGACGACCGATCCCCAGCACCCGCGCGACCAGTACCCGGCGATCGACACCTTTCTCGCGAGCGCCAGCCGGCACAACGCCGCGACGCTCGCCGTGGTCGTGCCGGCGGTCCGCAGCCACGTCGCGGACGGACCCGAGCGCGCCCACGACTTCGTGGCCCAGAGCCGTCGCTTCGAGGTCGCCCTGTCGCAGGTCAAGGCCAAGCTCTACGGGTCGTCGTACGCCGTGCGCCGGCCGTGGGAGTCGATCTGGAGCGACGTACGACGCGAGCTCGCCGAGACCTGCCAGATGGAGCGTGCGCTCGTGGTCGACCTCGCTGCCTCCCGGCGGGAGGGCGACCCGGACTGGGGCGAGCGGCTCTACCGGGCCGAGCTGACGGCGCCGACCCGGCCGCACCCCTACATCCCCCACCAGGGTGTGCCCGGCCGGGTCGCGCGCACCGTCGCCCGCCGGGTCGACGGCTTCTGGGACACGGCGGAGGGCCGGATGGTCCCGGAGCCGTTGCGCCACCACGAGCGGAGCGAGGACGGCCGGTTGACGCAGTACCTCCTCGCCGACCCGCACCTGCCCGACGAGGACGAGGACGACGGGGGCGAACCGCGGGCCGAGGACGACCCGGGCCCGGAGGCCTGATCAGAGGGAGTCGGGCACCTGCAGCGTGTCGGGATCGCTGCGCGGCGGGAGGCCCGCGAGCGCGGCCCGCAGCACCGCGACCCGGGCCGCGACGACGACCTTGCGGCGCATCCGGCCGCCCGGGGCGTCGCCGAGGGTCTCCTCGACCGCCGCGAGGACCTGGGCGTCGGTGAACTCCGGCCGGGTGCCGGTCGCGACCTCCACGTCGGGCAGCGCGACCAGGGCCGGCAGCAGCTGGCCGCCGAGGGCGTCGAGCACCTGGTAGCGCTCGTAGCCGGTCATCTCGCTCCACACCGCGTCCGGGTCCTGGCGGCCCTTGCGGAGGCCCCGCTTCTGGGCCGCGGCGACCGGCTTGGCCGCGGCGGTGAGGGCGACGGTCAGCTCGTGCTCGGTGAAGCGCATGGCACCAGCATGCCGTCACGTCCCGGAGCCCGCCTCACCAGTCGAGCTCGTGGCACTCCCGCGAGGCGGCCGACTCCACCTGGAGGGTGGCGTGCGAGATCTCGTGCTCGCGGCGCAGCAGGCTGCGGGCGTCGTCGAGCACCCGCTGGGCCTGCCCCTCCTCCGCGACGAGGTGGGCGGTGGCGACGTGCATGCCCGACGTCAGCGTCCAGACGTGGACGTCGTGGACGTCGGCGACCCCCTCGAGGGCGGCGAGGTCGGCGGCGATCACCTCGACCTCCATCCCGGCGGGCACGTGCTGGCCGAGCACGGCGAGCACCTGGCGACCCAGCACGAGGGCGCGCACGGCGACGAAGATCCCGATGGTCAGGGCGACCACGGTGTCCCAGACCCCGTCTCCGGTGGTGGCGACCAGCCACCCCGCGACGAGCACGCCCACCGAGCCCAGGGTGTCCGCCACGACCTCGAGGTAGGCACCCTTCACGTTGAGCGACTCGTCGGCGCCGCCGCGCAGCAGGAGCAGCGCGACGAGGTTGACCACGAGGCCGAGGCCACCGACGACCAGCATCGGGGTCGAGGCGACCGCGACGTCGGAGCCGCGGCGGCCGAGCGCCTCGACGACGACGTACGCCGACACCCCCAGCATGAGCAGCACCGCGAGGCCGGAGGCGAAGACCTCGGCCCGGTAGGAGCCGTACGTGCGCCGACCGGTCGTGTCGGGGCGGCTCGCGACCCGGGTGGCGACGAGCGCGGCACCGAGCGCCACCACGTCGGCGGCCATGTGGCCGGCGTCCGAGAGCAGCGCCAGCGAGCCGGACGTGAGGCCGACGACGAGCTCGACGGAGAAGAAGGCGGCGATCAGCCCGAAGGAGACCGCGAGCCGCCACCGGTGCCGCTCCCCGGCGTGCCCGGACCCGTGCCCGTGGCCGTGACCTGCCCCCATGCCGCCTCCGCTCGTCCTGCCGGGACCACGGTAGCCAGCCCGCAGCCGGACCGGGACGTCAGCCGCCCCGGCGTCCCCAGCGGGACGTGCGGGGCTCGCGCGGCTGGGCGGCCCGGAAGCGCATCCCGGCCTGCTGGGCGGGCAGGGCGGTCGACGCCGGGGCGGACACGGGGGCCGACGCCGCGGCGGGGTCCGTCCCGAGCGGATCGACCCGGGTCTCACCGGTCGCGATGGTGTCGGCACGGGCGACGTCGCCGGGCGCGAGCACCGCCCGGACCTCGTCGACGATCTCGGCCACCACCTGGGGGTCGAGCTTGTCGGCGAAGGCGTACAGCGCGTGGTCCCCGACCGCGGCGACCAGCATCGTCCCGTGCGTGTAGTCGAGCAGGACGCAGGTCTCGCGGTAGGGCTCCTCCAGTGCGCCGAGCACGGCCAGTGCCCGTACGCCGACCTCGGGCAGGGCGGCCATCGCGTCGAGGACCGCACTGCCGGACTGCGGGACCGCCGCGGCGACGACACGCTTGTCCCCGGTGATGACCGCGCTCCAGTGCGTGCCCAGCATCTGTCGCACCCGTTGCATGCAGTGGCCCAGCGCCGCGTGCACGTCGGCGCCGCCCACCACGGTGAACTCCTTGGGCGCTCGGGCCTGCCCGGTCTCGACCTCGGCCGACAGCGTCACCTCGCGCGCATCGCTCCACCCGACGCGGGCGGTGACAGCGGTGCTGCTCACCGTGCTGACCCACTCGAGGTCGCCCGCCCCGGTGAGGAACTCGAGCTGTCCGGCCACCCGGCAGGCGTAGCGCAGCGACGCGGCGAGGCGGCCGTCGGCGCCGTCGTCACCGTGGGTCGTGCCGTCGGCGGCGACGGTGAAGCGTCGGGCCTGCGTCTCGGGCGGGCTGGCGTCGTACTCGGTCATCGGGACCTCCACACGCGGCGGTTGCGGCAAGCGCCCGACGGTCCCGAGACCCCTTCAACCCACGGACACACTGCCCTCAGGACACCAGCATCGAGGACGGCCCGTGGGGTCTTCGGCGAATCCGTCCACCTTTCACACGCCCGACACGCGACCCCCTGATCGGTAACCGCGACGAAACGCCGCCGGCCTGCAGGGACAACACGGCGGCCCGAGGGTGGTGCCACGGTGCCGCTCGGGAGCACGAACCTGCCTCTCCACGACCTCAGGAGGTCACCATGGTCAACACCGGCGACACCGCCTGGATCCTCACCAGCGCGAGTCTCGTGCTGCTGATGACGCCCGGCCTCGCACTCTTCTACGGCGGCATGGTCCGGGTGCGGAGCGTGCTCAACATGATGATGATGTCGTTCGGTGCGCTCGGCCTGATCAGCGTGCTGTGGGTGCTCTACGGCTACTCGATGGCCTTCGGCGACGACCTCGGCGGCGGGCTCCTCGGCGATCCGCTCCAGTACGCCGGCCTGCGCGGCCTGATGGAGGACGTCACCTCCACCGAGGGCGGCCTGCCGGCGATGGCCTTCGTCGGCTTCCAGGCGGTCTTCGCGATCATCACCGTGGCGCTGGTGTCGGGCGCGGTGGCGGAGCGGATGAAGTTCGGCGCGTGGATGGTCTTCGCCGGGATCTGGGCGACGCTGGTCTACTTTCCGGTCGCGCACTGGGTCTTCGACTTCTCCCTCGGCGACCACGTCGGCGGCTGGATCGCGAACGACCTGGCGGCGATCGACTTCGCGGGCGGCACGGCCGTCCACATCAACGCGGGTGCCGCGGCCCTGGCCCTGGCGATCGTGATGGGCACCCGTCGCGGCTTCGGCGCCGAGGCGATGCGCCCGCACAACCTGCCGCTGGTGATGCTCGGCGCCGGCCTGCTGTGGTTCGGCTGGTTCGGCTTCAACGCCGGCTCGGCGGTCGCGGCCAACAACACGGCCGCCGTGGCGTGGGTCAACACCCTGGTCGCCACCGCCGCAGCCAGCCTCGCGTGGATGGCCACCGAGAAGGTCGTCGGCGGCTACGCCACCTCGCTGGGCGCGGCGTCCGGCGTCGTGGCCGGCCTGGTCGCCATCACCCCGGCCTGCTCCTCGGTCTCGCCGCTGGGCGCGATCGTGGTCGGCGCGGTCGCGGGCATCCTGTGCTCGCTGGCGATCGGCGTGAAGTTCCGCTTCGGGTACGACGACTCGCTCGACGTCGTCGCCGTCCACCTGGTCGGCGGCCTGTGGGGCACGGTGGCGGTCGGCTTCCTGGCCACCGCGGCCGCGCCCGCCGGCGTCGACGGCCTGTTCTACGGGGGCGGCATCGACCAGCTCACCCGTCAGGTGGTCGGGGCGCTCGCAGTCCTGGTCTTCTCCTTCGTGGTCACCTTCGCGATCGCCAAGGTCCTCGACTCCGTGATGGGCCTGCGGGTCGTCGAGGAGCACGAGGTCGCGGGCATCGACGCAGCGGTGCACGCGGAGCAGAGCTACGAGCTCGGTGTGTTCGGCGGTGGGACGACAACACACTGATCGCTCGGGGTGGAACGGCGCCACGGCCTGCTGCAGGGCCGTGGCGCCGTTCGCCTACTCCGCGCCCGGCACGATCCGCAGGTCCCGCACGGCGCCGCCGTCGAGCGCGGCCAGTGCCTCCTGGTAGGCCGGGCTGTCGTGGGCGGCCCGGGCCGCGTCGACGGAGTCGAAGACGATGACCACCGTGCGCGTCACCTCGCCCGCCTCGTAGGTCTGCTCCGGCAGTCCGCGCACCACGAACGTCCCGCCCGCCGCCCGCAGGGCGGGTCCGGCCAGCTCGGCGTACGCCGCGACCTTCGCCTCGTCGGTGATCTCCCGGTAGATGCTGATCCAGTAGGCACTCATGGGACCCATCCTGTCGGGTGCCGGGTGACGCGCCGGTGGCAGCATGCAGGGGTGGACGAATCGCGGGCACGGGCACGGCTGGAGGCCGAGCGGGCGACGGTGCTCGCTCGGCTGGCGGCACTCACCGGGGACTACGACTCGGTGGTCGCGGCATCCCTCGACACCAACGCCGACGACGAGCACGACCCGGAGGGCGCGACGATCGCCTTCGAGCGCTCGCAGATCGGGGCGCTGGTCGCCCAGGCGCGCGAGCACCTCGCGGAGGTGGACCGCGCCGTGTCCCGGCTCGACGACGCGACGTACGGCACCTGCGAGCGCTGCGGCGACCCGATCCCGGCCGGCCGCCTCGAGGCCCGGCCCACGGCGCGCCGGTGCGTGGCCTGCGCGTCCCTGCCCTGACCCGGCGGCCCTGAGCCGGCCCGGTGCGGACGGGCTGGCCTTTCCTGCGCAGGTGCGCAGCCATGGGGCGAGCCGTTCGCTCTTTCCCTGCGCAGGTGCGCAGCCATGGCGCGAGGCGATCGCGCCTTCCCTGCGCAGGTGCGCAGCTACAGGGCGAGGCGACCGGGCCTTCCCTACGCAGGTGCGCAGGGAACGGGTCGCGGCCTCGCCCGAGAGCTGCGCAGGTGCGCAGGTGCGCACAGTGCGCCCGCTCCGGCGGTCAGCGGCGGACGAGCCCGCCGAGCAGCCCGGCGGCGAGCCGCGGTGAGATCCGGCCGTCACCGAGACCGAGCTCGACGAGCGTGTCGAAGGCGTGCCGGTCCCACCCGGCGGCCCGGATGCCCGCGTCCACCACGCTCGGCGAGCGGGCGAGCCGGGACGCGAGCCAGGTGTGCCGCAGGTGGGTGGCCAGCAGCCGCCGCACGTCGCGGCGGTGGGCGGCACCGGCGTCGTCCGGACGGCCGGCGCGCACGGTCCGGGCCGCGGTGCGCCCGGCGATGATCCCGGTCGCGACCGCGTAATAGATGCCCTCCCCCGTCATCGGGTTGACCAGCCCCGCCGCGTCCCCCACCAACAGCACGGGGCCGTCGGGCTGGCGCCAGCGCCAGGTGCTGAGCGGCAGGTGGTGCCCGCGCCAGTCGGTGCCGGAGGCGGCGACGCCGGGGATCAGCACCTCGAGCTGCTCGAGCAGCAGCCGGCGGCTGGGCGCCTCGCGTCGGTCGCGCTCGGTCGGCAGCAGCTCGCCGTACCCGACGTTGGCCAGTCCGTCGCCGCGGTCGAAGGCCCAGGCGTACGACGGTTGGCGGCGGTCGCCGTACCGGATCACCTGTCGCCCGCGGAGCTCCGGAGTGGTCGGCGCGTAGCCGCGGATGGCGATGGCGCGGCGGTCGCGGGTCGTGCCCAAGAGGCCCGTGCGGACGAGGGAGTGCGCGCCGTCGGCGCCGACCACCACCCCTGCCGCGAGCTCGTCCGAGACGAGGACCGGACCGCCGTCGGCGGCCGGAGTGACCGAGGAGACCCGGTGGCGGCGCAGGGTCGCACCGGCGGCGACCGCGCGCTCGACCAGGCGGGCGTCGAGGACCGCCCGCGGGACGACGTACGCCGGGCGCTCCATCGCCCCGGCCACCCGCACGTCGCCGTGCGAGAGCTCGAGGTCGCGCAGCGGCGTCCAGTCGTCCACCACGTCCCCGGCACCCACGGTGGCGAGGGCGTCGAGCGCGTGCGGCGCGATGCCGTCGCCGCAGGACTTGTCGCGGGGGAAATCGGCGCGGTCGAGCAGCAGGACCCGCAGCGACGGGTCCTCCGCGAGGGCGCCCAGCGCGGCCGCCGAGCCGGCCGGGCCGGCACCGACCACGACGACGTCCCACGCCTCGCGGCTCAGGGGAGGTCCACCGCCTCGTCGTCGACGAGGACCACGTGCAGGGTGCGCGGGCCGTGGACGCCCTCGACCCGGTCGAGCTCGATGTCGCTGGTGGCGCTCGGCCCGCTGATCCAGGTCAGCGGACGCTGCGGGTCGAGCAGCGCCACCGCGTCGGGGACGTCGGCGACCACCTGGTCGGCGCGCACGATGCAGACGTGCAGGTCGGGCACCAGGCTGATCGCCCGGCGGCCCTGGTCCTCGGCGTGGTCGAGCACGATGGTGCCGGTCTCCGCGACGCCCACGCGGGCGGCGGTCACCACGGCGTCGATCCCGTCGAGGTCGGCGGCGGAGAGGCCGCCGTCGTCGACCACGGCGCCGGGCACGTCGAGGCCGAGCCCGGACGGTACGACGGCGCTGCCGCCGGCGAGCACGGCGGCCACGGTAGCCGCGACCTCGTCGGACGAGCAGCGGGTCACCACGGCGCGGTAGTCCTCGACGCGCTCGGCGAAGCGACCCACCAGGTCGTCCACCGGGTGCACGGTCGGCGGGGCGGGCAGCGGCCCGGCCGGCTCGACACCCTCGAGGGCGGCCCGGACCTTGGCCAGGATGTCGTCACGGGCGCTGGTCATCGGCGTCCTCCGTCGGTGCGCTTCCACCAGGCGCGGAAGGACTCCGCGGGCGGGGCGGGCAGGTCGCGCGCCGACGTCCATGCGCTCGCGGGACCCGGCAGCCGGCCGGCCGCCCGGCGACCGCCCGGGAGCGTCGTACGGCCGAAGCGACCGAGCACACGACCGGCGAGGCCGGACGCCGTCTCGGCCCAGCCCAGGCGCCGGGAGTCGGAGAACGTCCAGGCCGCGGCCCTCATCGCCGCAGCCTCGGGCTTGGGCACGGTGTCGCCGCGGTGGCTGTCGACGACCTGCGCGCGCAGGTCGACCAGCACCGAGGGGATGTCGATGAGCACCGGGCAGACCTCGAAGCAGGCGCCACACAGCGAGGACGCGTACGGCAGGGACGCGGTCTGCTCGTCCGAGACGCCGTTGAGGAGCGGGTTGAGGATCGCGCCGATCGGGCCGGGGTAGACCGAGCCGTAGGCGTGACCGCCGACCCGCTCGTAGACCGGGCAGACGTTGAGGCAGGCCGAGCAGCGGATGCAGCGCAGGGCCTGGCGCCCGACGTCGTCGGCCAGCGCGTTGGTGCGGCCGTTGTCGAGCAGGACGACGTGCACCTCGTGCGGGCCGTCGCCGGGCGTGACCCCGGTCCAGGTGGAGGTGTAGGGGTTCATCCGCTCGCCGGTCGAGGAGCGCGGCAGCAGCCGCAGCAGCGGGTCGAGGTCGCGCCAGGTGGGCACGACCTTCTCGATGCCGACCACGCTGACGAGCACCTCGGGCAGCGTCAGGCACATCCGGCCGTTGCCCTCGGACTCGACCACCACGAGGGTGCCGGTCTCGGCGACGGCGAAGTTGGCACCGGAGACACCGACCTTGGCGCGCAGGAACTTCTCCCGCAGGTGGGCGCGGGCGGCCGCGGCCAGCACCGCCGGCTCGTCGGTGAGGTCGTCGGGGGCCGGGCGGCCCACGTCGGCCATCCGGCGGCGGAAGATCTCGCGGATCTCGGCGCGGTTGCGGTGGATCGCCGGCACCAGGATGTGCGAGGGCAGGTCGTCGCCGAGCTGCACGATCAGCTCGGCGAGGTCGGTCTCCCACGCGGCGATGCCCTCGGCCTCGAGCACCTCGTTGAGGCCGATCTCCTGGGTGGCCATCGACTTGACCTTGACCACCTCGTCGACCCCGTGCGAGCGGGCGACCTGCGCGACGATCTCGCACGCCTCGGCCGCGTCGCGGGCCCAGTGGACCGTCGCACCGCCGGCGACCAGGGACGCCTCGAGCTGCTCGAGGTGGGTCGCCAGGTCGCGCAGCGCGGCCTCCTTGACGGCCGCGCCGGCGACGCGCAGCTCCTCCCAGTCCTCGACCTCGGCGACGACCCGGGCCCGCTTGTCACGGATGGTCATGGTGGCGTGCGCGAGGTTGTGGCGCAGCTGGGTGTCGCCCAGCGCGGCGCGGGCGGCCTCGGGGAAGGCCGGCATGCCGACAAAGGTGCCCGTCATGCCCGGTCACCTGCCCGCGCACCGACGGCCGGTCCGTCGGACCGGGACTCGGTGTCCTCGGTGGCGGCCAGGATCTCGGCGAGGTGCACGGTGCGGACGCCGGAGCGCTCCCGCGAGAGCAGCCCGCCGATGTGCATGAGGCACGAGTTGTCGCCGGCCACCACCATCTCGGCTCCCGTCTCGCGCACGTGGCGCGCCTTGTCGGATCCCATCGCCACGGACGTGTCGGCGTTCTTCACCGCGAACGTCCCACCGAAGCCGCAGCACTCCTCGGCCTGCGGCAGGTCGACGAGGGTCAGTCCGCGCACCTTCTCGAGCAGCTGCCGGGGGCGGTCTCCGACCCCGAGCATCCGCAGCGAGTGGCAGGTGGGGTGGTAGGTCACCCGGTGCGGGAAGTAGGCGCCGACGTCGGTCACGCCGAGCACGTCGACGAGGAACTCGCTGAGCTCGTAGGTCCGCGGGCCGGTCTCGGCGACGGCCGCCACGAGGCCCGGGTCCCCGGAGCGGCGGGCCACGATCGAGTGCTGGTGGCGCGCGGAGCCGGCGCACGAGCCGCTCGGGGTGACGATGGCGTCGTACCCCGCGAAGGCGTCGACGAAGGTGCGCACCACGGGCACGGCCTCGTCGAGGTAGCCCGTGTTGACCATCGGCTGGGCGCAGCACGTCTGCGCCGTCGGGAAGTCGACCTCGACGCCGAGGCGGCGCAGCAGCGTGACCACGGCCTTGCCGGTGTCGGGGTACATCGCGTCGTTGATGCACGTGACCAGCAGGGCGACTCTCATGCGTGCATCCTGCCCCGCGCGTCACGCGGCGTGAAGCGTCGCAGGTCGTGGGTCACCCCTACGAGGGCACGCAGGTCGTCGAGCCCGCCGGTCACCGCACCGGCCGCGCGGGCCTGCACGAGCACGTTGCCCAGGGCGGTGGCCTCGACCGGGCCGGCGACGACCTCGCGTCCCGACCGGTCGGCGATGGCCTGGCAGAGCAGGGTGTTCTGGGCACCGCCGCCCACGACGTGGACGGTGCTGACGGTGCGACCGGCCAGCGTGCCGGCGGTGTCGAGGGCCGTGGCGTACGCCGACGCGAGCGACTCGACGATGCTGCGCACCGTCGTCGCGGCGTCGGCGGGCGGGCGCACGTCGTGCTCGGCACACCACGCCGCGATGCGGGCCGGCATGTCACCGGGCGGCACGAAGCGCGGGTCCTGGACGTCGAAGACCGGCACGTCGGCATCGACGTCGGCCGCCGCCGCCAGGAGTGCGGTCAGGTCGGTGCGGTCCCAGGTGCGCATGGTCTCGCTGAGGAGCCAGGTCCCCATCACGTTGGTCAGGAACCGCACGGTCCCGTCGACGCCACCCTCGTTGGTGAAGTTGGCCGCACGGGCCGCGCCGGTGAGCACGGCCGAGTCGAGCTCCAGGCCGACGAGCCCCCAGGTGCCGAGGGAGAGGTACGCCGATGCGTCGTCCGCGAGCGGGGTCCCCACCACGGCGGAGGCGGTGTCGTGGGAGCCGACCGCGACCAGCGGCAGGTGGTCCACCCCGAGATCGGACGCGACGTCCGCGGACAGGTCTCCCACCACGTCGCCGGGCCGGACGAGATCGGCGAAGACAGTGCGCGGCAGACCGAGCATCGCGATGAGCTCGTCGTCCCACCGCCCCGTGCCCGGGTCGAGCAGACCGGTGGTCGAGGCGTTGGTGACCTCGGCGACCTCCCGGCCGGTGAGCCAGTGGCCGAGCAGGTCGGGCACCAGCAGCAACCGGTCGGCGTCGTGGACCCACGGGTCGGCGGCGATCTGGTAGATCGTGTTGAACGGCAGGAACTGCAGCCCGTTGCGGCGCTGGAGGTCCTCGGCGTGCACCGCGGCGTGCACGATCTCGGGGCCGACGGTGCAGCGCCGCTCGTCGCGGTAGTGGTAGGGCGTGCCGAGCAGCCGGCCGTCGCGGAGCAGGCCGTAGTCGACCGCCCAGCTGTCCACGGCGACGCTGGCCAGCGGCCCCGAGGCCGAGGTCTCGGCGAGCCGGGCCGCCGAGCGCAGGCCCGCCAGCGCCGCGGCGTACAGGCCCAGGACGTCCCAGTGCAGGCCGTCGGGCGTGCGCACCGGGGTGTTGGCGAAGCGGGCGACCGGCTCGAGGTGCAGCCGGCCGGGACCGACCTCGCCGAGCATCACCCGGCCGCTGGACGCGCCGAGGTCGACGGCCGCGACGCTGACGGACGGTCTCGAGGCTCGCTGCGCTCGCACCTCAACCACCGGGACCTCCCCATCGGACCTCACCCACCGGTCCCTCCTTCTCGCACCCTAGTCGTCGGTCAGCGGAGGAACGCCGCGGCGACGCCGGCATCGACGGGGATGTGGAGGCCGGTGGTGTGGGTCATGTCGGGTCCGCAGAGCGCGAAGACGGCGTTGGCGCAGTGCTCGGGCAGGACCTCGCGCTTGAGCAGGGTGCGCTGGGCGTAGAACTCGCCGAGGTTCTCCTCGTCGACTCCGTAGACCGCGGCCCGCTGGGCGCCCCAGCCGCCGGCGAAGATCCCGGACCCGCGGACCACGCCGTCGGGGTTGACACCGTTGACCTTGACGCCGTGCTCACCGAGCTCGGCGGCGAGCAGCCGCACCTGGTGGGCCTGATCGGCCTTGACCGCGGAGTAGGCGATGTTGTTGGGCCCGGCGAAGACGGAGTTCTTCGACGAGATGTAGACGATGTCCCCGCCGAGCTTCTGGTCGATGAGCACCCGGGCCGCGGCCCGCGAGACGAGGAACGAGCCCTTGGCCATCACGTCGTGCTGGAGGTCCCAGTCCGCGACGGTGGTGTCGAGCAGCGACTTGGACAGCGACAGCCCGGCGTTGTTGACGACCAGGTCGAGACCACCGAAGGCGAGCACCGCGCCGTCGACCATGGCCTGCACGGCCCGCTCGTCCGACACGTCGACCTGCACGCCGACGGCCACGTCCGGCCCGCCGATCTCGGCGGCGGCGGCCTGCGCCTTCTCGAGCGACAGGTCCGCGATCACGACGCAGGCACCCTCGGCAGCGAGCTTCACCGCGATGGCCTTGCCGATGCCGGACGCGGCACCGGTGACCAGCGCGATCCGGGTGGCGAGCGGCTTGGGGGCGGGCATCCGCTGGAGCTTGGCCTCCTCGAGGGCCCAGTACTCGATGCGGAACTTCTCCGACTCGTCGATCGGGGCGTAGGTCGAGAGCCCCTCCGCGCCACGCATCACGTTGATCGCGTTGGTGTAGAACTCCCCCGCCACGCGGGCGGTCTGCTTGTCCTTGCCGTAGGAGAACATCCCGACGCCGGGCACCAGGATGATCAGCGGGTCGGCGCCGCGCATGGCCGGCCACGTCCCGCCGAGGGCCTTCGCGTTGCGGTCGTAGTACGCCGCGTAGTCGGCGCGGTAGGCCTCGTGCAGCTCGGCCACCCGCTCGCGGACCTTCTCCAGCGACGCGGTGGGCGCCACGTCGAGCACCATCGGCTTGACCTTGGTGCGCAGGAAGTGGTCCGGGCAGCTGGTGCCGAGCTCGGCCAGCCGGACGTGGTTCTTCGCGGCCAGGAAGTCGAGGACGACCCGGTCGTCGGTGAAGTGCCCGACCATCGGGCGGTCCTGCGAGGCGACACCGCGCAGCAGCGGCGCGAGCTCGGCGGCGCGGGCCCTGCGCTTCGCGGGGGCCAGGGGCTCGTACTTCTTGAGCCGGGCGCCGAAGGGGTCCTTCTTCGAGTGCTTCTTGATGTAGCGCTCCGCGGTGCGGATCATCCACAACGAGTTCTTCTCGCACGCGGCGCTCGTGTCGCCCCACGCCGTGATCCCGTGGCCGCCGAGGACGCAGCCGATCGCCTGCGGGTTGGCCTCCTTGATGGCCGCGATGTCGAGGCCGAGCTGGAAGCCGGGCCGGCGCCACGGCACCCACACCACCTTGTCGCCGTACACCTGCTGGGTGAGCGCCTCGCCGTCAGCGGCGGTCGCGATGGCGATCCCGGAGTCCGGGTGCAGGTGGTCCACGTGCGCCGCGTCCACGAGCCCGTGCATGGCGGTGTCGATCGACGGGGCCGCGCCGCCCTTGCCGTGCAGGCAGTAGTCGAACGCCGCGACCATCTCGTCCTCGCGCTCGACGCCCGGGTAGACGTCGACCAGCGCCCGCATCCGGTCCAGCCGCAGCACGGCCAGCCCGGCGGGGGTCAGCGTCCCGAGGTCGCCGCCGGAGCCCTTGACCCACAACAGCTCGACGTCCTCGCCGGTCACCGGGTCGGTCTCGACGCCCTTAGCGGAGGTGTTGCCGCCGGCGTAGTTGGTGTTCTTCGGGTCCTGGCCCAGGCGGTTGGACCGCTCGACCAGATCGGAGACGGCAGAGGTGCTGGGGTCACTCACGGTGGTGTCCTTCGGTGTCGTACGTCGGGTGGCGTCGGTCGGTCGAGGCGTGCGGGCGGTCAGTTCCAGCCGGCCTGGGCGCCGCCGACCCGGTCGGCCGCGATCTGCTGCTGGTAGCCGGAGTCGAGGTAGGCGCGCATCGGGTCGCCCGGCAGGCCGCGCTCCTCGCGCCAGCCGGCGAGGTCGGCGCGCACGTCGGTGTAGAAGGCGTCCATGAAGACCGCGTTGGCGGCGAGCACGTCGCCCGCGGCCCGGGCCGCGGCCAGCGCCTCGGCGTCGAGGAGCAGGGCACGGGCGGTCATCTCCTGGACGTTCAGCACCGACCGGATCTGGCCGGGCACCTTGTCCTCGATGTTGTGGCACTGGTCGAGCATCAGCGCGACGTCGCTCTCGGGTCCGAAGCCACCGCCCCGGATGACCTCGACCATGATCCGGAACAGCTGGAACGGGTCGGCCGCGCCGACGATGAGGTCGTCGTCGGCGTAGAAGCGGCTGTTGAAGTCGAACGACCCCAGCCGGCCCAGGCGCAGCAGCTGCGCCACGATGAACTCGATGTTGGTGCCGGGCGCGTGGTGACCGGTGTCGAGGCAGACCAGGGCCCGCTCGCCGAGGGCCGTGCAGTGGGCGTACGACGTACCCCAGTCCGGGACGTCGGTGTGGTAGAACGCCGGCTCGAAGAACTTGTACTCCAGGACCAGTCGCTGGTCCTCCGACAGCTGCGCGTAGATCTCCGCGAGGCCCTCGGCCAGCCAGTCCTGACGGGCGCGGATGTCGCCCTGGCCGGGGTAGTTGGTGCCGTCGGCGAGCCAGATCTTGAGGTCGCGGGAGCCGGTCCGGTTCATCACCTCGATGCACTCGACGTTGTGCTCGACCGCCTTGCGACGGACCGCGGGGTCGGCGTTGGTGAGGCTGCCGAGCTTGTAGTCGTCGTCCTGGAAGGTGTTGGAGTTGATCGTCCCCAGCGCGACGCCGTGCTCCTTGGCGTAGGCACCGAGCGCGGCGTAGTCGTCGACGTGGTCCCACGGGATGTGCAGCGCCACCGTGGGCGCGAGCCCCGTGAAGCGGTGCACGGTCGCGGCGTCGGCGATCTTCTCCTGCACCGTGCGGGGGGTCCCGGGGCTGCCGAACACCTTGAAGCGGGTGCCGGAGTTGCCGTAGGCCCACGACGGGACCTCGATGGCCAGCCCCTCGAGGGCGGTGGCGATGTCGGCGAACACGGTCATGACGGATCCTTCGTCCTGGAGGTCGAGCTGGGAGTCGAGCGGGTGCTGGCGGGGTGGGTCGCGGGGAGCTGGTCCTCGAGGTGGAAGACCTCGTCCAGGAGCAGGAACCCCTCGTCGGGAGGGACGTCGAGGTCCTCGAAGAACCCACCCATCGCGGCCTGCCACCGTTCGTTGACCTCGGTGGCCGCCATCGCGCGCTGGGCGGCGGCCAGGTCGTCGCTCTCGACGTAGCCGATGAGCAGGCCGTCACGCCGGAGGAAGAGCGAGTAGTTGTGCCAACCGGTGTCCGCGAGGGCCGCGACCATGTCGGGCCACACGGCCGCGTGGGCCTCGACGTACTCGTCGATGCGGTCAGGCCTGACCTGGAGCTGGAAGCAGTAGCGCGTCATGGCAGGCTCACGCCTCCTCGTCGGTAGCGGGTGGTGGTTGTCGCCGGTTGAGGAGGGCCCTCTGGGACCCGTCTCGAAACGTGACTGAGGTTTCGAG
This sequence comes from Nocardioides sp. Soil777, assembly GCF_001428425.1. Taxonomy (NCBI): domain Bacteria; kingdom Bacillati; phylum Actinomycetota; class Actinomycetes; order Propionibacteriales; family Nocardioidaceae; genus Nocardioides; species Nocardioides sp. Soil777. Next base: position 51,735 of record NZ_LMSN01000015.1, on the reverse strand, counting down.
ACGGGCTCCGCAGCCCCTCACACGTTCGGGTCTGCGGAGACCCTCCTCAACCTGATCGCCGTGTCCGGGCCCTCGCGGGCTCGGGCCGGGGCGATCAGAAGTCGAAGTCGGCGATGTTGTCGGCGTTGAACGTGAACGGCTCGCCCAGCAGGACGACGCCGTCGGGGCCGACCTCGAACTCGCCGAGCTCACCGGCCTCGAAGGTGTCGCCCTCCTCGCCGGTGATGTCACCGTTGACGAGCGCTGCCGTGGCGTAGACCGCGAGGGAGCCCAGGTCGGCCGGGTTCCACAGGGCGAAGGCCTCGACGGTGCCGTCCTCGACGAACGGCCGCATCTGGTTGGGGGTGCCGAGCCCGGTCAGCATGACCTTGCCCTTGGCCTCCGACTCGGAGAGGTAGCGCGCCGCGGCCGCGATCCCGACCGTGGTGGGCGAGATGATGCCCTTGAGGTCCGGGTGGTTCTGGAGGAGGGCCTCGGTCTGGTCGAAGGACTTCTGGTCCTGGTCGTCGCCGTAGACGGTGTCGACCAGCTCGATGTCGGCGTAGTCCGGGTTGGACTCGAGCTCGGCCTCCATCATCTCGATCCAGGCGTTCTGGTTGGTGGCGTTGGCCGCCGCCGAGAGGATGGCGATCTCACCGGCGCCGCCGATCTGCTCCGAGATCAGCTCCAGCTGCTTGGCGGCGATGCCCTCCGAGGTGGCCTGGTTGATGAAGAGGTCGCGGCACTCCGGGTTGGTGTCGGAGTCGAAGGTGACGACCTTGACGCCCGCGTCACGGGCCTCGCCGATGGCGTCACAGATCGCCTCCGGGTCGTTGGCCGACACGATGAGCCCGTCCTCACCCTGCTGGGCGACGGTGTTGATGAAGGGCACCTGTCCGGCGGGGTCGTCGCCGGTCTCGGGGCCGACCTGCTCGATGGTCGCGCCGACCTCCTCGGCCGCCGCCTCGGCACCCTCGGTGCTGGTGTCGAAGTAGGGGTTGCCGAGGTTCTTGGGGAGCATCGTCAGCGACACGTCTCCGCCGCCGTCGGACTCGCTGCCGGAGTCGCTCCCGGAGTCCTCGGAGCCGCACGCGGTCAGGAGGGACAAGCTGAGCACCAACGCTGCCAGCGCGGTCGCCCGGTTCGAATGGAGGTTCATTCCATCCAACCTTTCTCTTGGTTTCAGACGCCGGCCGGTGTGGCCTGCTTCGGAGTGGTCGGCTCCTCGGACGGAGGAGCCTTGCGTGGGAGCCGGGTGGCGACCCACGACAACAGGGGGGTGGAGATCACCGAGGCGATGAGCAGCAGCCCGATGATGATGTTGGTGACGTTGACGGTCACGCCCTCGAGGCGGAGCGCGCTGGCGATCACGCCGATGAGCACGACGCCGGCGATCACGCCGTGGAGGCGGCCGCGGCCGCCGAAGATCGAGACCCCGCCGAGCAGCACCGCCGCGATCACCTGGAGCTCCATGCCGGTCGCGTTGTCACCGCGGGCGCTGCCGAAGCGGAGGGTGTAGTAGACGCCGGCGAAGGCCGAGACCACGCCCGAGAGCACGAACAGGATCCACTTGGTGCGCGCCACGTTGACGCCGGTGAAGTGGGCGGCCTCGTCGTTGAGCCCGATGTCGTAGACGCCGCGGCCGAAGGTCGAGAAGTGCAGCAGCAGGGAGAACCCGATCGCGAGGACGACGAACGGGACCATCACGACGGGGATGTTGCTGGAGCCGAGCGTGTCGGTCGCCAGGTCGGTCCAGCGCTCGGTGAACTCGGTGACCGCCTTCGTCCCGAGCAGGCCCACCGCGATCCCTCGGAAGAGGGCGAGGGTGCCGATGGTGACGGCCAGTGACGGCAGGCCGACGTAGGCGATCAGGAAGCCGTTGAGCGCTCCGCAGGCCGCGCCGAGGAGCAGCGCCAGCACGGCGGCGACCGGCACGGAGAGGCCGTTGTCGTGGAGCACCCCGAGCATGACGCTGCTCAGGCCCACGATGCTGGCCACCGACAGGTCGATCTCCCCGGTGATGATGATCAGGGTCATCGGCAGGGCGATGAGCAGGATGGGGGCGATGTCCTGCAGCAGGAACTGGACCGTCAGCGGACCGTCGAAGTTGGGCACGTTGGCCAGCGAGTAGAGCACCACCGCGACCGTCAGGACGATCACCGCCATCTCGCGGGTCAGCAGCACCCGCCTCCACAGCGGCTGGGAGAAGTCGGAGTAGGTACGCGGCGACGTCATGTCGTCATCTCCCTTGCTTCGGCGAGCTTGCGCGCCTGGCGGTTGGCCAGGAGACGGTCGAGCACGATGGCGCCGAGGATGAGCACGCCGACCACGGCGCGCTGCCAGAAGTCCTCGATGCCCAGGCTGGGCAGGGCGCGGTTGATGGTGACGAGGAGGAAGGCCCCGATGGCCGCTCCCCACACCGTGCCGCTGCCACCGAAGATGGCCACGCCGCCGACCACCACGGCCGCCACCGCCTGCAGCTCGATGCCCGAGCCCACGCCGGAGCTGACCGTGCCGTACCGCGCGGTGTAGAGGACGCCGACCAGGCCGGCCAGGGCTCCGCTCAGCACGAAGGCGGCGAGCACCCGGCGGCGTACGTCCAGTCCGTAGAGGACGGCCGCGTCGGGGTCCGAGCCGATGGCGTAGAACTCGCGACCGCCGCGTGCTGTGTAGAGGTAGTAGCCGACCGCGGCCAGCACCGCCATGGCGATGATCGTCAGCACCGGGATGGTCAGGATCGCCTTGTTGCCCAGCGCGAGGAAGCCGCTCGGCAGGTCACCGGCGTTGATCCGGTCGCTCCCGGCCCACGAGAGGACGATGCCGCGGTAGATGTAGAGGGTGCCCAGCGTGATCACCAGCGAGGGCACGTTGAAGTAGGCGACCAGCATGCCGTTGACCAGGCCGAGCAGGGCGCCGGCGAGGATGCAGATGGCGAAGACCGCCACGATGGGCAGGCCCGGCTGGTCGATGAAGAGCCGCCCGGTGAGGTAGGCCGTCAGCGCCATCACCGATCCGACCGACAGGTCGACGTTGCGGGTGATCACCACCACCGCCTGACCGACCGCGAGGAGCAGCAGGAGCGACGGGTTGACCCAGAAGTTGCGCCAGCCGTCGGCGCTGAAGAGGAAGCTCTCGTTCTTGAGGGTGGCGACGACCGTGACGGCGACGAGCACCAGGAAGATCGACAGCTCGCGGGACCGCAGGACCGTGGTGGCCATGCGTCGCGCGGGCGACAGGGTGCTCGGCTCGACCAGGAGCACCTCGCTCGTGGAGGCCTCGGTGCCGTCCGGGTGCCTGATCTCGGCGTGGGGTGTCATCCGGCAACCTCCAGCTGGCGGGTGGCCGCGTGCATCACGGCCTCGGGGGTGGCGTCCGCACGCGGCAGGTCGGCGGTGATCCGGCCCTCGCAGACGACCAGGACGCGGTCGGCCATGCCGAGCACCTCGGGCAGCTCGCTGGAGATCATCAGGATCGCCATGCCCTGCCCCGCGAGCTCGGACAGCAGGCGGTGCACCTCGGACTTGGTGCCGACGTCGATGCCGCGCGTGGGCTCGTCGATGATCAGCAGGTCGGGCTCGGTGGCGAGCCACTTGGCGATGACGACCTTCTGCTGGTTGCCGCCGCTCATGGTGCGCGCGCTCATGTCCAGGGCGTTGGTCTTGACCTCGAGCCGGCCGGCCCACGGACCCGCGGCCCGGTTCTCGGCTCCGGTGGTGAGGAGCCCGGCCCGGGCGAGCCCGCCCCGGATCACCGAGGCCACGTTGCGGGCCACGGACGCCTCGGTGACGAGGCCCTGGGCGCGCCGGTCCTCCGGCACGAAGGCCATGCCCGCGTCGATGGCGGCGCGGGGGCTGCGCCGGCGGATATCACGACCGTTGAGCCGGACGCGGCCGGCGTCGTAGCCGTCCACGCCGAAGACGGCGCGGGCGATCTCGCTGCGGCCGGCGCCGACGAGTCCGGCCAGGCCGACGATCTCTCCGCGGCGCACGGTGAACGAGACGTCGTGGAAGACGCCGCGCGACTGGAGCCCCTCGACCTCGAGGACCGGCTCACCGATCTCGGCGGGTGTCTTGGGGAACAGGTCGGCGACCTCGCGGCCCACCATCTCCGCGACGATGGCCGGGGAGGACGTGTCCTCGGTGCGGTGCGTGGCGACGTAGGAGCCGTCGCGCATCACCGTGATCGTGTCGCACAGGTCGAAGACCTCGTCGAAGCGGTGCGAGATGAAGACGAGGGCGCGGCCCTCGTCGCGCAGGCTGCGGGCCACGGCGAAGAGGCGCTCGACCTCGACCCCGCTGAGGGCGGCGGTCGGCTCGTCCATGATCAGGAGGCGCGCGTCGAGGGAGATCGCCTTGGCGATCTCGATGATCTGCTGGTCGGCGATGGAGAGGCCGCGGGCCGGCCGGCGCGGGTCGAGGTCGACGCCCAGCCGGCCGAAGAGGCCCTCCGCCTCGGCGTACATCGCCGGCCGGTCGATGCGTCGGCCGCGGCCGACGATCTGGCGGCCCATGAAGATGTTCTCCATGACCGAGAGGTCGGGGAAGAGCGTCGGCTCCTGGTAGATCACGGCGACGCCCGCGTCCTTGGAGTCGGACGTCGAGCCGAAGTCGACGCTGTCGCCACCGAGCAGGAAGTCACCGCCGTCGCGGCGGTGCACGCCGGCGACGACCTTGACCAGCGTCGACTTGCCGGCGCCGTTCTCCCCCACCAGGGCGTGGATCGAGCCGGCCTCGACGCGCAGGCTGCCGGCGCGCAGGGCGACGACCGGGCCGAACGACTTCGAGACGTCGCGGAGCTCGAGCACGGGGGTGCTGCTGCCGGTCACGGGTCCTCCTCGTCATCGATTGAAAGGTTTCAATCCGATGGCTGAGACGTTAAGTGATGGCAGTCACAGTCGTCAAGGCCCTTCTGGACCATTTCCGGCTAGAGTGCGGCTCACGCGGATGGCGGACTCGCACCCCATCAGCGTTCGATCGTTTCAACTTCTCGGAAGGAGGCGTCGTCGTGCCGCACTCACGCGACGGCTCGGGGCGCAGCGCATCCGTCAAGGACGTGGCGCAGCGCGCCGGGGTCTCCCTGGGCACCGTCTCCAACGTGCTCAACCGACCCGAGCGGGTGAGCGCCGACACCCGCACCCGGGTGGAGAAGGCGATGGCCGACCTCGGCTTCGTGCGCAACGAGTCGGCCCGCCAGCTCCGGGCCGGACGCAGCCGGACCATCGGCTACGTGATGCTCGACGCGACCAACCCGTTCTTCACCGACGTCGCCCAGGGGATGGAGCACGTCGCCGAGGACCGCGACCTCTCGCTCTTCCTCTGCAACAGCGACAACCGCGCCAGCCGCGAGGCCGCGCACCTCGGGCACCTGCAGGAGCAGCGGGTGCAGGGCATCCTGGTCACGCCGGTCGACCCGGACTCCCCCACCCTGGCCGACCTGGCCGGGCGCGGCACCCCCCTGGTGATCGTCGACCGGACCCGTCCCGGGGCTGCCTTCTGCACGGTGTCGGTGGACGACGTGCTCGGCGGGCGGCTCGCGGTCGACCACCTCGTCGACCGGGGGCACCGTCGCATCGCCTTCGTCGGCGGCCCCGACTCGCTCGGCCAGGTGCGCGAGCGCCTCGAGGGCGCCCGCCAGGCGTGGCGCGAGGCCGGGCTGCCCGAGGCCGACCTCGTCGTCGTGCCCACCACCGCGCTCTCGGTCGCCGAGGGTCGCGCCGCCGGCGAGCGGCTCGCCGGGCTCCCGGCCCGGCGTCGCCCCACCGCCGTCTTCTGCGCCAACGACCTGGTCGCCCTCGGGCTGCTCCAGCAGGCCACCTCCGCGGGGGTCCGGGTCCCGGACGACCTGGCGATCGTGGGCTTCGACGACATCGACTTCGCCGCCGCCGCGGCCGTCCCGCTCACCTCGGTGCGCCAGCCACGCGCCGAGCTCGGCAGCACCGCCGCCCGCCTGCTGCTCGCCGAGGCCGACGACCCGGCCCACGTTCACGAGCAGGTCGTCTTCGAGCCCGAGCTGGTCGCCCGGCGCTCGACGCTGGGCTGACCCGCCCGTCGTACGCCGGTCGGCCCTGGTCGGCGGCCAGCCTCCTGTCGCGCCGGCTGCTGGGGAACGCGACGAGCCTACGGTGACGGCCCGGCGCGGACCTGGTTCCCCGGTCAGATGGCTGGGGAAAGGGGATCGGCTCAGCTGATCACGAGAACGCCGATCTGGTTCCCGGGTCCCTCCCCGGGCACACCTCCACCCCACGCGGCGCGCCGGTCACGACCCACCGATCCCTGGGCTGCACGCCCGCCGTACGGCGGTCCACCGCAACAGGACTGCGGCCCGTGCAGTCCACCGGGTGGATCGCACGGGCCGCTGTCGCGGGTGGAGCGTCACCGCAGGTGGCTCAGGCCTCGACAGCCAGCTCGCCGAGCTCGGACCAGCCCGAGCCCTCGATCGTGGTGTTGATGATCTTCGGCGTCGCAGCGAGGTGCGGCGGCAGGTCGTGCTGCGCTGCCTTGAAGTGGTCGGACCCGACGTGGGCGGCGCCCGCCGCGTCGTCGGCGAAGGCCTCCACGAGGACGTACTCACAGCTGTCGTCGAGGCTGCGGGACCACTCGTACCAGAGACAGCCCGGCTCGGCGCGGGTCGCCTCGGTGAAGGCCCGGCTGATCTCTGGCCACTGCTCGGCGGACTCGGGGCGGACCTGGAACTTGGCGGTGATGAAGATCAAGGATCTCTCCGTTCGCTGTGGTGCTGCGGTGATGGGTGGTGGACCGGGGAGACGCTCCTCCCGACGCCGATCGTGGCAGGCCGGGAGACGCGTCTGTCGAGGTGGTCAGGCCGACGACTCCGCCGCGGACGCCCGCGGCCCGTCGACGGCGTGCTGGATCCGCTGGGCAGCGACGTCCGAGAGCCAGCCGAGGCAGGCGCCGACGACCAGCGCGACCAGCGTCCCGGTGAGGTCGAACGACGTCCCGAAGAACACCGCCGTGCCGGCGAAGGCCCCCGGGATGAACGACAGCAGGTCCACCGCCGCCTGCACGCAGAGGATGAAGGCGACCGCGGTGACGGCCAGCGCCACCGCCCCGGTGAAGGTCGCCCGCTCGAGCACCAGGCTGGCGGCGTACCCCCAGAGGGCACCCGCGACGTTGGCGGCGAGCCCGTGCACGAAGCCGCTGCGCCCACCCCCGGCGGCGAAGTAGCAGGCCCAGGCGACGAAGGCCACCCACGTGATCAGGGCGAGCTCGATGCTCACCTGGGTCCAGATGCCGGCCAGCAGGCCGACCGAGATCCCCACTCCGAGGAAGTTCTTCATGGCAGTGCCTTTCAGGGGACGAGGATCGCTCGGCCGCGGACGCGACCGGCATCGAGGTCGGAGATGGCGGACTGGAAGTCGTCGAGGGTGTACTTCACGGTGTGCAGGGTGACGGCACCGCGGGCCGCGAGAGCCATCAGGTCCTGGAGGTCGTTGTAGGAGCCGACCAGGTTGCCGATGATGTTCTTCTCGGCCGAGATCAGGTCGATGGTCGGGACGTCGACGTTCTCGCCGTAGCCCACCACGTGGTAGTCCCCCGCCTGACGCGTCATCGCCAGCCCCTCGGCCGTCGAGCCGCCCTCGCCGACGAAGTCGACGACCACCTCCGCGCCGAACCCGCCGGTGAGGTCGAGCACCTCCTCGACGTGCTTGCCCTCCGCGACGACCCCGTGGTCGGCCCCGATCGACACGGCGAGCTTGACCGCGTCGGCGTTGCGGTCGACCACGATCAGCTCGGCCGGGCTGAGCGCCTTGAGCACCTGGATCCCGATGTGGCCGAGTCCACCGGCGCCGATCACGACGCACCGGTCGCGCGGGGTCAACCGGCGGGCCGCCTTGGCGGCCGCGTGGTAGGCCGTGAGCCCGGCGTCGGCCAAGGCTGCCACGTCCGACGGCTCCAGCGAGTCGTCGATGCGCACGACGCTGCGCGCCGAGGTCCGCAGGTACTCCGCGTAGCCACCGTGGGTGTCGATGCCCGGGAACGCGCTGGTCTCACAGTGCACGTCGTCCCCCGACCGACAGGCGCGGCACAGCCCGCAGGTGATGAGGGGGTGGACGATGACCTTGTCCCCCTCGGCGACGTTGGTCACGGCCGCCCCCACGGCGTGCACCCAGCCGGCGTTCTCGTGGCCGATCGTGTAGGGCAGCGCGACCCCGGACTTCTCGGCCCACTGGCCCTCCAGGATGTGGAGGTCGGTGCGGCAGACGCCGGCACCGCCGATGCGGACGACGACGTCGAACGGCCCGACGGGCTCGGGGACCGGGACCTCGGTCATCTTCAGGTCCTGGTGGTAGCCGACCACCTGGACGGCTCGCATGGTGCTCATGTCAGGGCTCCTTCGTGGGTGCGGGGATCGTGAGTGCGGTGACGGGGACGAACGTCGGGTCGTACGTCGCGTCCGCGGGCTCCGCGCCCTCCGGACGGTGGGCCTGCTCCTGCTCCGCCCCGGCGTAGCGGGTGCGGAGCAGGCCGCGGCAGAAGTGCGCGTTGCCGTCGATCGAGATCCGGGTCGACCGGGCGCGACGCAGGGCCATCGGCACGTCGTCGTACGACGCCCCGGTGTGGTCCACCATGGCGAGCGCGTCGGGCGCGGTCGGCAGGCCGAGCGCCTCCCGGCGCCGCAGCAGGGCCTCGACCTCGCGGCCGGCGCCGAGCTCGCCGAGGGTGACCTCGCCGAGGCCCTCCACGTCGCGGCCCGGCTCGGCCCTCAGCAGCGCGGTCAGGCAGCGCTCCATGGCGGCCGTGTGCGCCTTGCGTCGGAACGTCAGGCGCAGCCCGTCCAGGCTCGACTCCGCCTCGTGCCCGAAGGTACCGACGTAGCCGGCGTCGGCGGCGAGCCCGGCGTTGATGAGGTCGGAGTCGTGGTGGTCGTCGAGCTCGACGAGCACGTCCCCCGTCCACGGCAGCGCTGCCAGCACGTCCTTGGTGTCCGACGCCATGAGGTAGGCGAAGTTGGGCGAGCAGAACGACGTCGGCAGGCGCAGGTGCACCTCGACACCGGTGTCGACCACGACGAGCGAGCGCACGAAGCCGAGGTCGGTGATCGGTTCGTCGAGCTCGGGGTCGAGCACCGCGTGCAGTGCGTCGTACGCCGCCCGCTCGAGCGCCGCGGCCCGCGGCGGGGAGTCGGTGAGGACGCTCATGTCAGGCCCTCACGAGGTGCGGGTCGTCGGCACGGGCTGCCGTGTCGTCGGCGCCGCGCGGGCCGGTGGCCGGCTCGTCGGCGTCGGGCAGGCGCAGCTCGGCGGGCACCTCGATGTCGTACATCTTCGCGGCGTTGAGGCCGAGGACCTTCTTCTTCTGCGCGGTCGTGATCGGGGCGTACTCGGTCAGGTCCTCGGGGATCTGGAAGTCGACGAACGACTCGACGAGCCACTTCGGGGTCCACAGGGCGTAGTCGGAGGAGAACTGGATCCGGTCCTCGCCCACCCAGTAGAGGAGCTCGCCGATGATCTGCGCGAAGTACCGCGGCCGGGTGTGGATGAACGGCATCGCGACCGCCAGTCCCGCGTGCACGTTGGGCTCCTGGGTGGCGATCCAGCAGAAGTCCTCGAGGCGCGGCAGGCCGCAGTGCTCGACGACGAAGTTGAGGTCGGTGAAGTCGGTGGCCACGTGGTCCACGTCGGCGACGTCGAACGCGTCACGGTCCAGGGGCCGGATGGTCGGGCCCTTGTGGACGTGGATGTTGGTGATCCCGAGCTCGCGGCAGAGCTCGAAGTAGCGGTAGGCCCACGGGTCGTCGAGGCGCCACCCGCGGGAGTCGCCGTGCCACTCGGCGGTGTAGAGCTTGACGCCCGTGAGGCCGAAGCGCTCGGCGTCCGCCCGGAGCTGGTCGAGCCCGGCCTCACCGTTGCGGGGGTCCCAGTTGTGGTTGTAGGTGAGCTTGTCGGGGTGCGCGGCCGCCAGCGCGGACGCCTCCTCGGTCTGCCCGAAGCCGTTGACGTAGAACTCGGTCAGGGCCGCCGGCTGGAAGATCGCGTGGTCGACGTACCCGTCCTCGAACAGGTCCTTCATCAACCGCTCGCCGCCCTGGTAGAGGTAGTCCTCGTAGGTCCACGTCTCCGACTCGGGGCTGAGGTTGGCGTGGTAGTCGTAGAAGCAGTCGATGAACTGCTTGCCGTGGACGTTGCGCTGGTTCTCCGGGCGTCCGTCCCACAGGGCGATGTGCGCGTCGACGATGAAGTAGCTCTCGCCGTCCTTGGTGTACATGCAGGTGACCTCCGTCCACCGTGACGGGCGTCACGGGATGTCGGAGAACGTAGGCAACGGGAGCGGTCCGGGAAGCCCCTCGCCTGTCTCAATCTGAGACCGGGAGGTGTCTCAATCTGAGACGCCGACCCGGGTTCATCCGGCGCCCGTGTGTGTAACGTCCGTCACACGAGCGGGCTCGGAGGTGAGGCGTGTCAGACGACGACCTCGAGCGCGCGCGGATCCACGACACCCTGGACCGCATCGTCCCCGGCGCCGGTGCGACGGTCCCCGCGACACGGCTCCCCCAGCGGCTGCGTGCGTCGTGGCAGCGCAGCCAGGAGTACGGCGTGTCGCTTGAGGAGGTCGCCCCGGCCTTCACCGGGACCCTCGACCAGGAGTCGCTGTTCTTCGAGTGCGGCAAGGAGGTGCTGACCGACCTGCACCGCACTCTCACCGCCGAGCCGATCAGCCTGATGCTCACCGACTCCGACGGCCTCGTGCTCAACCGGTTGTGCGGCGACCACAGCCTCATGCGCGCCCTCGACGCCGTGCACCTCGCGCCCGGCTTCGCCTACTCCGAGCGCGAGGCCGGCACCAACGGGCTCGGGCTGGCCCTGGCCGACCGCGTCCCGACCCTGGTGCGCGCCGAGGAGCACTACTCCCTGTCGCTGTGCACCTACACCTGCGCCGCCGTGCCGGTCATCGACCCCGTCACCGGGCGCCTCGAGGGCAGCGTCAACCTCACCACCTGGTCCAGGTCGTCCAGCGGCCTCCTGCTCGCGCTCGCGGAGTCGGCGGCGAGCAACACCGCCGCGCTGATGCTGGCCCGCTCCCAGGGGCGCCGACCCCGTCCGGCCGCCCGCGGCGAGGTGTTCCGTGTCGAGACGTCGCGCCTCGAGCCGGGCTCGGGCAGCCTCCACGACGACCTGTCGAGCGCGTGGACCCAGGCGGTCGACGCCGCGCACGCGGGGCTGGCCGAGGGCCGGGTGGTCGCGGCCGTGGGCGAGCCCGGGTCGGGTCGTACGACGCTGCTCGCCCAGGCGGAGCGCCGCATCCGGCGCCACGAGCGGATCCTCGCCGCGAGCACCCCGGCCCCGCAGGACGTCGAGGCGTGGCTCGCGCTGTGGACCCCGGAGCTCGGCAAGCCGCACACCGCGGTCGTCGTGCGCGACGTCGACGCGATGCCGACCTGGGTGGCCGAGCGGCTGCGGGACCTGGTGGTCCGGGCCCGGGCCGAGCTCCACGCCGCCGCCGACGCGCCGCTGCCCTTCTCGGTGACCGCGGAGCGCTTCGAGGACATCCCGGCACCGCTGGCGACCCTCGTCGAGGTCATCGTCCCGGTCCCGCCGCTGCGGGAGCGCCCGGACGACGTCATGCCCCTGGCCCGGCACGCCGCGCGGCGGGCCCGCGGTCGCGACATCGACCTCACCCCGGCGGCCGAGCACGTGCTGCGCGACCACGCCTGGCCGGGCAACGTGGAGCAGCTCCTGCGGCTCGTGCAGCAGGCCGCCCGGCGGGCCGACGTGATCGACGTACGCCACCTGCCGCCGGAGGTGCTGTCCTCGCCGACGCACCGGCTGACCCGGATCGAGTCCTTCGAGCGGGACGAGATCGTGCGCACGCTCACCGAGCCCGGGACCACCATGAAGGAGGCCGCGGAGCGGCTGGGGATGGGGCGCGCGACGCTCTACCGCAAGCTCGGGCAGTACGGCATCTCGCTGCCGCGCGGCTCGGGGCACTGACCCGGCTCAGCGCAGCACGTCGGCCTCGAGGAGCTCGTCGGCCACCCGGGTCCCGAACACCACGTGGCTCTCCGGGGTCAGGTGCAGGCGGTCGGGGAGGTAGCCCAGGTCGTCCCAGGCCAGCGTCGAGACGTAGACGATGCCCGTCTCGTCGGCGGCCCGGGCCAGCGCGGCGTCCACCTCCCCGGTCGACTCGAGGTCACGCTGCGGCGCCGGGGGCGGACCGATGACCGCCTCGGCGTCCGAGGTCTCGATCACCGCGACCGCGGCGGACTCGATCAACCCCGGGTCCGCGTTGACGTCGTTGAGGCCGCCCTGGATCACCAGCACCTCGTCGTCGCCGCGGGCGAGGCCCTTGGCCCGGGTGCCGAACTCCTCCCCGTCACAGAACGCTGATCCGGTGAAGCCGGAGCCGGCGAAGCCGTCGACCCGCACGGTGACGTCCGCCTCACGGGCGAAGGCGGTGGGCCAGGACTCGGTCTGGTCGCCGAGGCCGAAGCCCTGGGCGTAGGAGTCGCCCATCACCACGACCTTGCGCGGCCCGGTCCCGACCGCCTCGTCGGGCCGGCGCTCGACGCCGGCACGGATGATCTCGCACGCCTCGCCCTGCTGGTGGGCGCGCCAGAGCCACGCACCACCGGCGGCGACCGCCAGGACCACGACGATGACGGGCACCACGCGCTTGACCACCGACCGACCGTACTGACCGACCGCCCCGGGCGCCGAACCCGCTCCCCCGCAGGTAGGGGGAGGCGCTCGACCCCCCGGTGCTGTCATCCTCGCAGGATGGACACGCTGACCTTCGACGAGGTGATGGAGCTCGTCGTGCACGGCTTCGAGATCGGCGGGGTCGCGATCCTCGTCGTGGGCTCCCTGGCCGCCTGCCTGCACGCCGCCTGGTCCTACCGCACGGTGGGCGGGCAGCAGGCCTACGAGTCGGCCCGTCGCAACGTGGGCCGGGCCATCCTGCTGGGCCTGGAGTTCCTGATCATCGCCGACATCGTGCTCACCATCACGGTGGACCCGACGCTGGAGAGCGCGCTCGCGCTGGGGCTGATCGTGCTGGTGCGGACGTTCCTCAGCTTCTCCCTCGAGGTCGAGCTGGAGGGGACGCTGCCCTGGCGCAAGGCCTCGACGCGCGAGGCCAGCACGCCGCCCGGCTGAGGCCGGCGTCCCGGCGTACCCACCTCGGAGACTGACCACGGCCGCCCAGCGGGACTAGTCTCATTGCGTGCAGAGTGCGCGGGGCCGGGGCCAGCGCAGGGACGCGGACGTCCCTGAGTGGGCTCGTGCAGCCCTGATCTCGCTGAGCGAGCTGCCCGGCGTACGTCGTGCGGGCGTCGGTCTCGTGGAGGGCGGCGGCCGTCGCCTGCGCTTCACCGCCAGCGACCGGGGCGACGTCGGCGACGACAGCGCGGCCGTGGAGTGGTGCCACGTCGACGCGTACGACGACGTCCCCCTCACCACCGTGGTCCGCTCCGGGCAGGCGGTGCTGGGCGCCCTCGCGGACCTGGCACCCACGTTCCCCGACTTCGTCGAGCGGCAGCGCGACACGGCGACGGTCTGCGTCGCGGCGGTGCCGATGACCGTGGCGGGCCAGGTCCTCGGCGGCTACGTCCTGATGTACGACCAGGCGCAGGACTTCAGCGTCGGGCAGCGCGAGATGCTGGCCAGGCTGGGCGTCGAGCTGGGGCGGGGACTGCGCCGCGCACAGCGGGGCGACCTGCGTCGTCGCGACCACTGGTCCTCCGAGCCGGCGCCGCCCGGGGCCGACGTCGCGGTCCACGACGTGCCGGGCGACCCGGCGGCCGTCGCCGGGGCCCGACACTTCCTGCGACGCACCTTCAGCGACTGGGGTGTCGACGAGGACACGACCGACGTGGCCACGCTCTGCCTGTCCGAGCTGGTCACCAACGCCGTCGTCCACGCCCACGACGGGTGCGTGGTCCGCATCCTGCGCGAGCCCGGCGTCATCACGACCGCGGTGCGCGACAACGGCGTGCAGTCGGGCTCGGCGGTCAAGGAGCCCGACGACCCGCTGCGCGTCCACGGCCGCGGGCTTCAGCTCGTCGACGCCCTCGCGCCCCGGTGGGGCTCGGAGCTCGACGCGGTCGGCACCACGGTGTGGTTCGTGCTCGAGGCCTAGCGCTCCGTGCCTAGGCGGTCGGTGCCTGGCCGCGCGCGGCCGGTGGCAGGTCGTCGTACGACGCCGCGGGCGCGGCGAGCGGGTCGTCCGGGAGCTCGGCGACCTGCTCGCGGCACCACGGGGAGATGTCCCGGCTGCCGTCGAGCACGCCGGCGCGGAACGCGTCCCACGGCTCCCACCGCGCCTCCTCGACCTCGGCCGGGTCGGGGCGGACCTCGTCGGTGGTGGTGGCCGCGAAGACCGGGCACATCTCGTGCTCGACCATGCCGTCGTCCATCACCGCGCGGTAGCGGAAGCGCGGCATCAGCAGCCGCAGCCCCTCGACGCGCACGCCGAGCTCCTGCCCGACGCGACGTCGTACGGCGTCCTCCAGGTCCTCGCCGGGCGCCGGGTGGCCGCAGCAGCTGTTGGTCCAGATCCCCGGCCAGGTGGGCTTGTGCAGGGCGCGTTGGGTGACCAGGACGGAGCCGGCACCGTCGAAGAGGTAGCAGGAGAACGCGAGGTGCAGGGGCGTGGCCGTGTGGTGCACGCCGCGCTTGTCCGCGGTGCCGATGGCGCGGCCCTCCTCGTCGAGCAGGACCACCGACTCGGCCGGGGACAGGGGGACGGACGTCATGCGGGCACCTCGATCGGTCGGGCGAGCTGGTTGACGGCGGCGGAGAAGAGCCAGGGGGCGCGGGCCGCGGCCGGCACCAGGTGCCGGCGCAGCGGCCGGTGCGCGGTCGCGCGGAGCAGGGCGTGGGTGAGCAGCTCGTGGCGACGGCTGAGCCTCCGGGCCACCGCCTCGAAGCGGGCCGGGTCGTCCGCGACCGCACAGGCCACGGCCGCCCGTGCGTGGGCGAGCCCCAGCGCGATGCCCTCACCGGTGAGGGCGTCGACGTAGCCGCCGGCGTCGCCGACCAGCATCGTCCGGCCGGCCACCCGACGCCGGGACCGCTGCCGCAGCGGACCGGCGCCCATCACCTTGGTGCGCTCCCCGGTGAGCCGCTCGCGGAGGGCAGGGAAACCGAGGAGCACCTCGTCGAAGGGCGCGCCGCTGTCGGTGAGCACGGCGACCCCGACGAGGTCGTCGGCGACGGGTGTCACGTAGGCCTCCGCACCCGGCGACCAGTGCACCTCCACGAAGGGGGTCCACGGCGCCTGCCGGACGTGGCAGCGCAGGCCGAAGCGGCGTGGGCCGCGCGCGGCGACCTCGAGGCCGAGCAGGCGCCGGACGGGCGAGTGCAGGCCGTCGGCGGCGACGAGGTGGCGGGCCGGCTCGTCGTCGACGAGCACGTGGTCGCCGGCGTCGCGGACCGAGCGGACCGGCTCGGGCTCGACCTCGACGCCCGCCCGGTCGAGCGCGTCGCTCAGGGCGGCGTGGAGGGTGGTGCGTCGTACGCCGCGCCCGGGACCGGCCCCGAAGACGGCCTCCGCGGCCGCGCCGGAGCCGTCGACGTAGCGGATGCCGGACAGGGGATGCCCGTCCGGGTGGACCCCGAGGGCCGCGAGGTCCGCCACGGCTCCGGGCATCAGCCCCTCGCCGCACGCCTTGTCGACGGGGCCGGTGCGCGGCTCGCGCACGACGACGTCGAGCCCGGCGCGGGCGGCGTACAACGCGACAGCCAAGCCGACCGGGCCGCCGCCGGCGACGACGAGGTCACGCATCGCTGGCCTCGCGCTCGGGCAGGGTCGCGAGCGCGGCGTCCTCGGCGCGGATCCGCACGGTCAGGAGGGCGGCGTTGAGGACCGTGAAGACCAGCGCGGTGATCCACGCGGCGTGCACCATCGGCAGGGCCACGCCCTCGACCACGACGGCGACGTAGTTGGGGTGCCGGAACAACCGGTAGGGGCCCGAGCGCACCGGGGGCAGGCCGGGGACGATGATCACCCGGGTGTTCCAGCGCCGGCCCAGGGTGGTGATGCACCACCAGCGCAGTGCCTGGGAGGCGACGACCAGCGCCAGCATCGACCAGGCCAGCGCGGAGGGCACGTCGGGTCGGCGCAGCCAGGCCTCGGCGAGCGCGCCGACCAGGAGGCCCGCGTGCAGGACGACCATGAACGGGTAGTGCCCGCGACCCGACTCGACCCCGCCGTGCTCCATGCTCCACGCGGCGTTGCGGGTCGAGACCACGAGCTCGGCGATCCGCTCGAGGCCGACCAGCGCGACGAGGACGGTGAAGGCGAGGAGCGTGGTCATGCGGTGGCTCGCAGCAGGACCAGCTCGGAGCAGAAGCCCGGGCCCATCGCGAGCAGCACCCCGTGGCTGCCGGGCGCGGGCGGTCGCTCGCGGAGGGTGTCCTCGAGGACGTGGAGGACCGACGCGGAGGACAGGTTGCCGACCCGCGCCAGCGAGTCCCACGTGAGCTGGACCGCGTCGCGCGGCACCTCGAGCGCGGCCTGGAGGGCCTCGATCACCTTGGGACCACCCGGGTGGCAGACCCACCACCCGATGTCGGCGCGGGTGAGCCCGTGCTCGGCGAGGAACCCGTCGACGTCGCCGCGCAGGTGGCGTTCGACGATCGCCGGCACCTCGGCGTCGAGGACGATCCGCAGGCCCCCGCCGGTGACGTCGAAGCCCATCGTGCGCTCGCTGTCGGGGTAGAGCCGGCTGCGCGACGCCAGCACCTCGACGGGTCCGTCCGGGCCCTGCGAGCCGACCGCCACGACGGCGGAGGCGCCGTCGCCGAAGAGCCCGCTGGCGACCAGGTTGGGCACCGACACGTCGTCGCGCTGGAGGGTGAGCGAGCACAGCTCGACGGCGACGAGGACCGCGGTGTGGTCCGGGTGGCCGAGGAAGTAGTCGTGCAGGCGGGCGATGCCGGCCGCGCCCGCCACGCAGCCGAGGCCGACGAGGGGCATCCGGCGGACGTCCTCGCGGAGGCCGACCACGGAGGCGATGCGGGCGTCCAGCGACGGGATCGCGAGGCCGGTGACGGTGGCCGAGACGATGAGGTCGACGTCGGAGGGGGTGAGATCGGCGGCCTTGAGGGCGTCGACGAGCGCCTGGGCACCCAGCTCGACTGCGTGCTCGATGAACAGGTCGTTGGCGTGCCCGAAGTCGCGTACCCCGGCGTACTCCTCCAGCGGCAGCACGGTGTACCGCCGCTCGACCCCGGCGTTGCGGTGGAACCGGCGCAGCAGGGCGCGGTCGAGGCTGCGCTGCGAGATGACCTCGCCGAACGCCTCGGTGATCTCCTCCTGCGGGTAGGAGTGCTGCGGCAGCGCACCACGTGCGGACAGGATCCTCATGACAGCCTCCGGAGATCTGGACGGATGGACGAGCGGGTGGACGAACGGGTCATCGGGCGGGTCATCGGGCGACGACCAGGAGCGTGGCGTCGACGAGGGCGATGCCGATCGCGGCGAAGAACGGCAGCCGGCCCCGGCCGCCGACCACCAGGATCGCGAGCCCACCGACGACGACTCCGACAGCCACCGCGAGCGCCACCGGTGGCGACGAGCCGACCACCACCACGGCGGTCGCGGCGACGAGCACGACGGTCGCGACGGGGGCGATCCAGCGCTCCCCGAGCCGGTGCGGGAGGCCGCGGACCCCGGTGCCGGCGTCGTCCTCGAGGTCGGGCAGCACGTTGAGGAGGTGCGCGCCGACCCCGAGCAGCGCGCCGCCGACGGGCCACCACCACGGGGGCGTCGTGGACCCGGCGAGGGCGACGAAGACGGGCAGGCAGCCGAACGCCACGGCGTACGGCACCCACGACCAGGCCGTCGACTTGAGCCCGAGGTTGTAGGCCCAGCCCGCCGCGACACAGACGAGGTGCACTGCCCCGGCGGCGACGCCGCAGGCGAACGACAGCACCAGGCAGGCGGCCAGGGCCAGGAGGCACGCCGCCCGGACCAGCCCCACGGGGACGGCGCCACTGACGAGCGGCTTGTCGGTGCGCCCGCTGCGACGGTCGCGCTGGAGGTCGAGCAGGTCGTTGCTCCAGCCGATCGACAGCTGGCCGGTGAGCACGGCCGCGGCGACGAGGAGCACGCGGCCGGGGCCCAGGTCCGCGGCGACGGCGAGCAGCACGGCGAGGACGGTGACCGCGAGGGTGGGGCCGGCGTGAGCGGCGGCCACCAGTCCGGTCATCCGCGAGGTGGCGGGCGCGCGACCGGGAGAGACGTCAGCGGTCATGGCCTCCCCTGTCCGCCCGGCCCCGGGCCCGTGCCCGGGGTGCTGTCCCCGACGGTACTCACCGGACGCTCATCATCCGCACTCAGCCAGCGAGGGTCACGCCCGACGGCGCCGCTCGTCGACCACCAGGGCGAGCGCGTTGAGCACGCCGTAGCCGGCCGCGACGGCGACGGCCTTCTTGCGCGCGGAGGCCGAGGAGGCGGTCGTCCCGAGCGTGACCGCGTCCGTGACGTCGCCGGCGATGCGCAGGAGGGCCGCGGTGCGGGCGCCCCCGGCCCCGCCGAGCAGCGCCAGGGTCGAGATCGGCACGTCCCGCCCGGCGTAGGTGAAGGCGAGCCGCGACGCGGGCTTGTGCCAGTCCGCCGGGTCGTCGAGCTGGGTCCGCAGGGTGTCGCTGCTGGTGACCACCCAGGCGCTGTAGCCCAGGGTCACGACGGCCAGGGCCTTGGTGAGGGGATACTCCATGCCTCGAACGTAGGTCGTGCCCGGTGACCCGGTCAGACCCGCAGGGGTACGACGCGGGCTAGCGCTCGGCGGCCGTCTGCTGCGAGCGCCGCACCAGGCGTCGGACGACGAACCAGAGCACGGCCACGCCGAGGACCGCGTAGATGACCACCGACGCCTCGCCGACGTACGCCTCGACCCGGTGCCACTGGGCGCCGAGCTCGTAGCCGGCGACGATGAGGGCGCTGTTCCACAGCAGGCTGCCGGCCGTCGTGTAGAGCGCGAACCGGAGCAGCGGCATCCGGTCGATGCCGGCGGGGATGGAGATGAAGCTGCGCACGCCCGGCACCAGGCGGCCCAGGAAGATCGCCGACCGGCCGTTGCGGCCGAACCACGCGATGGCCCGCTCGACGTCGCGGGCGTGGAGGAGCGGGATGCGCTCGGCCATCGCCTCGAGGCGCTCGGCGCCCCAGAGCGCGCCGAGCCAGTAGAGGACCAAGGCTCCCACCAGCGAGCCGACAGTCGCCCAGATGATGGCGGCGACAAGGCCGTAGTGGCCCTGGCTGGCCGTGTAGCCGGCGAGCGGGAGGACGACCTCGCTCGGGACCGGCGGGAAGACCGTCTCCAGCGCGGTGGCGAGGCCGACGCCGGGCGCGCCCAGCGTGCGCATCACCTCGACGACCCAGTCGAGCACGGAACCCATGGAGCACCTCTCGTCGTCGGGTCGGCGCGGCCAGCATGCCGCACGGGTGGGTGCGCCTACCCGGTCGGGTTTGCGCCAACACGCCTGAATTCCCCCCGCAGGCGGCCGCGCTGGCCTAGCATCGCGACGCCCGATGAGGGCCGGGTCCGGCCCGCCACCCCCCCCATGACCAGGCGACGCCGGACCTGCCGCGCCGGCGAACCGTCGACCCCCCGTCGACGTGGCGCCGGCGCGGGTCTTCCGGGCCGATCGCGAGGGTGCAGGCTCGTGCGATTACCCCATCGTGGGACTGTCTGCCGCCCCGAGCGGGCCCTATCGTGTATCAAGACGCGTCTGGCGATGCACCCATCCCCCGGGGTTCCGCCAGACGCGTCGAGGACCACCGGGCCGGCCCGGTGGGTCAGAGGTTGATCGTGATGTCCGCGTCCTTGCGGAGCTGCTCGACGAGCGTCTGGGCAACCGTGCCCACCCGCTGGGACTCGGCCTGCTCCACGAGCTGCGGCTTGACGTCGGCGAACGGCGGGATCTCCTGCTGCTGGCCGCCCTGCTGGGCCATCTGCTCCTGCTGCTGCACGGCCTGGCGGTAGAGAGTGCGCAGCTCCTTGTCGGTGACCTCGGCCGGTCCGGCCTCGTCGTCGACGAGCTGCTCGACCATGACCTGGGTCTCGAGCTGGGCTCGGGCCTGCTCCTCGGTGGTGCCCTGCTGCTCCAGCGCGGCCAGGAGCTCCTCGGCGGAGCCGAGCTGGTTCTGCTCGGCGAGTGCCGTGAGCTCGGCGTCGACGTCCTCGTCAGAGACCTCGAGGCCCCGCGACTCGGCCTCCTGGGCCAGCAGTTCGGTGTCGACGAGGTTGTCGGCCGTCTGCTTCTGGAGGGCGGCCTCGTCGGGCGCCTCGCCGCCCATCTGCTCGGCCTGGGTCGTCGCCTGCTCGAGCTGCGCCTGGTAGATCGGCGCGAACTCGTCCTTCGTCACCTCCTCGCCGTTGACCTCGGCCACGACGTCGGGGATCCCCTCGAGCTCGGGCGCCGAGGCCTCCTGCGAGGTCGACTCGGAGGTGTCTCCCCCGGCTGCGGAGCTGTCGTCGCCACCGCCGCAGGCGGTCAGGGCGATCATGGCGGCGGCCATGGTGAGGCCGAGGACGGTGCGGGTGCGCTTCACGTGAGTCATCCGTCCCGACGGTACGGAACGACCCTGAGTGCCACCTAAATGGCACCCGGAGTGGCCACGTGGCGGCCACACACCGGCGTACGACGTGACCGTCCGGGTGCGCTCAGGAGTCGAAGCCCAGCCCGAGGCGGTCCAGCAGCCGCAGCCACACGTTTCGGCGACCCGTGGCGTCCTCACGGGCCAGCGACCAGCGGGTGGCCTGGATCCCCAGCCAGGCGAACGGCTCGGGCGGGAAGGGCAACGGCCGCCGGCGGACCATCTCCAGGCGGGTGCGCTCGGTCGCCTGCCCGTCGAGCAGGTCGAGCATCACGTCGGCGGCGAAGCGGGAGGCCCCGACGCCGAGGCCGGTGAAACCGGTGGCGTACGCCGTCCGGCCGCGGTGGGCGGTCCCGAAGAGGGCGCAGAAGCGGGTGGAGGTGTCGATGACCCCGGACCAGCGGTGCGTGAAGCGGACCCCCCGCAGCTGGGGGAAGGTCTGCGCAAAGTTGCGGGCGAGGACCTCGAAGGTCTCCCGCCGGTCCGCGTGCTCGTCGGAGATCGAGCGCCCGTAGTGGTAGATCGCGTCGTACCCGCCCCACAGGATCCGCCGGTCCGGCGTCACGCGGTAGTAGTGGAACTGGTTGCCGGAGTCGGAGATGCCGATGCTGGGGTCCCACCGCAGCGCGGCGAGCTGCTCCTCGGTCAGCGGCTCGGTCGCCAGCACGTAGTCGTAGACCGGGACCACCGACCAGCGCGGGCGGCGGAGCAGGTTGCGGAAGACGTTGGTGGCCAGGACGACGCGGGTGGCCCGGATGACCGCCCGGTCCGTCCGCACCTCGACCCCGGCGCCGCGGCGCCGGGCCGAGACCACGCGGCTGTGCTCGTGCAGCCGGACGCCGAGCTCCTCCGCGGCGTCCGCCAGTCCCCACGCCAGGCGCGCGGGGTCGACGACGGCCGTGCCGTCCGGCTCGAGGCGTCCGGCGAGGTACGTCGGGGAGTCGACGAGGGCGCGCACGGCCGCGGCGTCGAGGAAGCCGGGCTCCTCCGGGTCGAGGTGTCCCACCTCGTGGGCCCGGGTGGCCACCGCGAGGGTGCCGCCGCGGGCGAAGCCGCAGTCGATCTCGTAGCGCTCGACCGTCTCCTCGATGGCGTCGAGGTTGCGCAGGCCGAGCTCGTGCAGCCGGTCGTACTCGTCGGGCCAGCGGGTGCGCCCGTTGGACTCGCCGTGGGTCAGGCTGGCCTCGCAGAAGCCGCCGTTGCGACCGGTCGCGTGCTCGGCGATCCGGTCGCCCTCGACCAGCACCACCGACATTCCCGGGTCCCGCTCGACCGCGCGCAGCGCCGTCCACAGCCCGGTGAAGCCGCCGCCCACGACGAGCAGGTCGGCGTGCACCACCCCCGAGGCGGCGGGCCGCGGGGCGGGACGGTCGGGGGTGTCCAGCCACAGCGGCGCCAGCACGGAGTCGTCGAACGAGCCGGCGGGCCACTCGTCGTGCCGCTCGTGGGACCTGGACCGTCGGGAGGTGCGGATCACGAGGCAGCTGCTGCCTCGGCGAGGGCCTCGCCGAGGACGGCGATGGCCTCGCGCACCTCGTCGGCCGAGGTGGTCAGCGGCGGCACCAGGTGGATGCGGTTGAAGTTGGCGAAGGGCAGCATCCCGCGGCGTTTGCACCCGGCGATGATCGCGGCCATCTGCGGGCTGCTGCCGCCGTACGGCGCGAGCGGCTCGCGGGTCTCGCGGTCGCTGACCAGCTCGATCGCCCAGAAGGCCCCGGTGCCGCGGACCTCGCCGATCCAGGCGTGGTCCTCGAGCAGTGCCTCGAGCCCGGGACGGAACACCTCATCGCCCAGGGCCGCCGCGTGCTCGACGACCCGGTCGTCCTCCATGGTGCGGATCGTGGCGACGGCTGCGGCGCAGGCCAGCGGGTGGCCCGAGTAGGTGAGCCCGCCGGGGTAGGCACGGTCGGCGAAGGTCGCGGCCACGGCCTCGCTCATCGCGACGCCCCCGAGCGGGACGTAGCCGGAGTTGACCCCCTTGGCGAAGGTCAGCAGGTCGGGCACGACCCCGTCGAGCTCGCAGGCGAACCACCGGCCCGCGCGACCGAAGCCGGACATCACCTCGTCGGCGACCAGCATGATGCCGTGCCGGTCGCACAGCTCGCGCACCCCGGAGAGGTAGCCGGCGGGCGGGACCATGATCCCGGCGGTGCCGGGGATGGACTCGAGCACGACCGCCGCGATCGTCGAGGGACCCTCGAGGGCGATGACCTGGGCGAGGTGCTCCAGCGCCCGCTCGCACTCCTCCTCGCTCGTGGTGGCGTGGAAGGGGCTGCGGTAGAGGAACGGCCCGAAGAAGTGGACCGTGCCGGTCGACCCCTGGTCGTTGGCCCACCGCCGCGGGTCGCCGGTCATGTTGATCGCGAGCTGGGTGCCCCCGTGGTACGACCGGTACGTCGACAGCACCTTGGGTCGGCCGGTGTGCAGCCTGGCCATCCGGACGGCGTGCTCGTTGGCGTCGGCGCCGCCGTTGGTGAAGAACACCCGGTCGAGGTCGCCCGGCGTGTGGGTGGAGATCAGGCGCGCGGCCTCGGACCGGGCGGCGTTGGCGTGCTGGGGAGCCACCGTGCACAGGTGCGCGGCCTGCTCCTGGATCGCTGCCACGATCCGCGGGTGCTGGTGGCCCAGGTTGGTGAAGACGAGCTGCGAGGTGAAGTCGAGCAGCCGGTTGCCAGCGCCGTCCCAGATGTGCGACCCCTCGGCCCGGGTGATGACCATCGGGTCGAGGGACGCCTGGGCCGACCAGGAGTGGAAGACGTGGCGTCGGTCCAGCTCGTGGGTGCGCTCGGCGCCGATGTCGACGAAGTCCGGCGAGGTGGTGAGCAGCTCGGACATGGCGGTGTCAGTGGTCGCGGTGTCAGACATTGCGCGGGAACCCCAGCTCCAGGCCGCCCTGCGGCCGGTTGGCCGGGTCGACCCACCGGGTGGTGACCACCTTGCCGCGGGTGAAGAAGTGCACGCCCTCGGCACCGTGGGCGTGGGTGTCGCCGAAGAGCGAGCGCTTCCACCCGCCGAAGGAGTAGTAGGCGACCGGCACCGGGACCGGCACGTTGACGCCGATCATCCCGACGTGGACGTCGGCCTCGAAGCGGCGGGCCGCTCCCCCGTCGTTGGTGAAGACGGCCGTGCCGTTGCCGTACTGGTTGGCGTTGACGAGCGCCACCGCCTCCTCGTAGGTCTCCACGCGGACGACGGACAGCACCGGCCCGAAGATCTCCTCGGTGTAGACGTCCATGTCGGGGGTGACGTGGTCGAAGAGCGTCGGGCCGAGCCAGAAGCCGTCGGCGGCACCGCGTGCCTGCACGTCGCGGCCGTCGACGACGACCTTGGCGCCCTGGTGCTCGCCGGAGTCGATGAACGACGCGACCTTGTCGCGGTGGGCCTTCGTGACGAGCGGACCCATGTCCACCTCGCCACCGTCCTCGTCGCGCGCACCGCCGTCGCCGATGACCAGCGTGCGGGTGCGGTCCGCGATCCGGGCGACGAGCTCGTCGGCGACCGAGCCGACCGCGACGAGCACGCTGATGGCCATGCAGCGCTCGCCGGCGCTGCCGTAGCCGGCGTTGACGGCCGAGTCGGCGGCAAGGTCGAGGTCGGCGTCGGGCAGCACGACCATGTGGTTCTTGGCCCCGCCCAGGGCCTGCACGCGCTTGCCGTGCCGCGACGCGGTCTCGTAGACGTACTCAGCGATCGGGGTCGAGCCGACGAAGCTGATCGACTGGACCTGCGGGCTCTCCAGCAGGGCGTCGACGGCCTCCTTGTCGCCCTGGAGGACGTTGAAGACACCGTCGGGGAGACCGGCCTCCTTCCACAGCTCGGCGAGCCAGACCGCGGCCGAGGGGTCCTTCTCGCTGGGCTTGAGCACGACGGTGTTGCCCGCCGCGATGGCGACCGGGAAGAACCACATCGGCACCATGGCCGGGAAGTTGAAGGGCGAGATGATCCCGACGACGCCCAGCGGGTCGCGCTTGGAGTGCACGTCCACGCCCGTCGAGACGCCCTCGGAGTGGCCGCCCTTCAGCAGGTGGGAGATCCCGCACGCGAACTCGACGACCTCCTGGCCGCGGGCGATCTCGCCCATCGCGTCGGACAGCACCTTGCCGTGCTCGGCGGTGATGAGCGCGGCGAGCTCGCCCTTGCGGGAGTTGAGCAGCTCGCGGAACGCGAACATCACCTGCGTGCGCGCCGCGAGCGACGTACGCCCCCAGGCCGGTGCGGCCGCGGCGGCGGCCGCGATGACGGCGTCCGCGTCGGCGCGGGACGCCAGCGCGAGCCGGCCGGTCACCTCGCCGGTCGCGGGGTTGGTGACGTCGGCGGTCCGCTCGCTCGTGCCGGCGAAGGCCTCGCCGCCGGCCCAGTGGCCGATGTGCTTCGTGGTCATGTCGTCCTTCTCTCTCGTCAGCTCGTCCGGAGGGCCTGCTCGGGGAGCGCCTGCTCCCGCATGCCCCAGGGACTGCCGTAGTCCTCCAGCAGCTGCAGGAACGGCGCGGCGTCGAAGGCCTCCGGGCCCAGCACCCCGACCCCGGACCACCGGCCGTGGGCCAGCAGCTCGAGTGCGATCACCGGGTTGATCGCGGTCTGCCAGACCACGCACTGGTGGCCGTACTCGCGCATCGTCCACTCGTTGTCGACCACGTGGTAGAGGTACGTCGAGCGCGGCTCGCCGTCCTTGCCCTTCCCGGTCACCCACAGTCCGGCACACGTCTTGCCCGACATCCGCGGACCGACGGTCGCGGGGTCGGGCAGCACGGCCGCGACCACGTCGCGCGGGCTGACCTCGACGCCCTTGACCGTGATCTTGTCGGTGCGGTCGAGGCCCAGCGTGTGCAGCACCTTGAGGATGGTGATGAACTCGTCGCCGAGGCCGTACTTGAAGGTCGCCCGCTTGCAGTCGATCCAGCGCGGCATGAGGAGGACCTCCTCGTGCTCGACGTTGACGCACTCCACCGGACCGATGCCCTCCGGGAAGTCGAAGACCTCCGGCTCGGAGAAGGGCGCGGTCGTGTGCCAGGCGCCGTCCTCCCAGATCACCGGCGGGTTGAGGCACTCCTCGATCGTCGTCCACATGGAGAACGACGGCGCGAAGACCTCGTTGCCGTCGTCGTCGGTGACGACCAGGTTGGCGCCGTCGCGGGTGCCGAGCTCGTCGATCTCGCTGAAGAGGTGGTCGGCGGCGTACCGCGCGAAGACGTCGGACAGGCCGGGCTCGACGCCCATCCCGACCACCGCCAGCCGGCCGGCGCCCTCCCACTCGTGGGCCACGGCGAACTGCTCGTCGCCGAGCTTGACGCCGGTCTTCTCGTACGGCGCCTCGGGGTGCGGCTGCGACAGCGACATCGCCATGTCGACGTAGTCGGCGCCGGCCGCGAAGGCCCCGTTGAACAGCGGCATGTTGAAGACCGGGTCGACCGCGTTCATCACGTGGGTGATGCCGTGCTCGCGGCACAGCCGCTCGACCGCCGCCGCGTCGGACGCGTCGATCCGAGCCCCGACGAACCGGTCGTCGGCCTCGGCCGCACGCTCCGCCTTCGCCTGGTCGTAGTCGGCGATCACGATCTGCTCGTAGAAGTCGCGTCGGGCCGCGATGGCCGCGAACGCGCCGCCGACGCCACCGGCGCCGGCAAGGAGGATCCGCATGCTCACTCTCCGATGTAGGACATGACGTGCTTGACGCGCGTGTAGTCCTCGAGGCCGTACATGGACAGGTCCTTGCCGTAGCCCGAGTGCTTGAAGCCGCCGTGCGGCATCTCGGAGACGTAGGGGATGTGGGTGTTGATCCACACCACGCCGAAGTCGAGCCCGCGCGACATCCGCATCGCGGTGCCGTGGTCGCGGGTCCAGACGCTCGAGGCCAGGCCGTACTTCACGCCGTTGGCCCACTCGAGCGCCTGGGCCTCGTCGGTGAAGCGCTGGACGGTGATGACCGGGCCGAAGATCTCGTCCTGCACCTGCTCGTCGTCCTGCTTCAGGCCGGACAGGACCGTCGGCTCGTAGAAGTAGCCGGTGGAGCCCTGACGCCGACCGCCGGCGCGCAGCTCGGCGTGGTCGGGGAGGCGGTCGACCATCCCGGTGACCCGGGCGAGCTGGTCGGCGTTGTTGAGGGCGCCGTACAGGATGTCCTCGTCGTCGGGCATGCCGGTGCGGGTGGCCTTGGCCTGCTCGGTGAGGGCGGCGACGAAGTCGTCGTGGATGCCGGGGCCGACGAGCACGCGGGTAGCGGCGGTGCAGTCCTGGCCGGCATTGAAGTAGCCCGCCTCGGCGATGCCCTGGGCGGCCTTCTCCACGTCGGCGTCGTCGAAGACGATGACCGGCGCCTTGCCGCCCAGCTCGAGGTGGACGCGCTTGAGCTGCGTCGCGGCCGCGCCGGCGACCTCCATGCCCGCGCGCACCGAGCCGGTGATCGCGACCATCTGCGGGGTGGGGTGCTGCACCAGCGTGCGGCCGGTGTCGCGGTCCCCGCACACGACGTTGAGCACGCCCGGCGGCAGGAACTCCGCGGCCAGCTCGGCCATCATCGTCGAGGTGGCGGGCGTGGTGTCCGAGGGCTTGAGGACGACGGTGTTGCCCGCGGCCAGCGCGGGAGCGATCTTCCAGACCATCATCGGCAGCGGGTAGTTCCACGGGGTCACCTGACCGACGACACCGATGGGCTCTCGGCGGATGAAGGACGTGTGGTCCTCCATGTACTCCCCGGCCGACTTGCCCTCGAGGACCCGGGCCGCGCCGGCGAAGAAGCGGAAGTGGTCGACGGTCGGGGGCATCTCCTCGCTGGCGGTCAGGCCGAGCGGCTTGCCGGTGTCGCGGCACTCGGCCGCCACGAACTCCTCCGCGCGGGACTCCAGGGCGTCCGCGATCCGGAGCAGTGCCAAGGAGCGCTCCTGCGGCGTCGTACGACCCCAGGAGCCGAAGGCGCGCTGGGCCGCGGCATAGGCGCGGTCCACGTCCTCGGCGCCGGAGAGCGGCGCACGGGCGTACACCTCCCCGGTGCTCGGATCCACCACCTCGTAGGTCTCGCCGGACACGGAGTCGACGGCCTCACCGTCGACGAGGTTGCGGAAGGTCTGGTGCTCAGTCTGCTGGGCCATGGGGGCGAGCGTAGTGATTCCCGCAGCAAATCGGGAGATCCGGCGACGGATTTCGTCGCCAAATGGACACAGAACGCACGGATCGCTTGCACGAGAGCGGTATGGACGAGCACGATAAGGCCATGACTGACGCTCGCCACCCGGACTACGACCACCTCCAGCAGGCCGCCAAGGACCACCTGTGGCTGCACTTCACCCGGCAGGGGCAGTACGCCGACATGGACGTGCCCGTGATGGTCCGGGGTGAGGGCGCCTACCTGTGGGACGCGAAGGGCAAGAGGTATCTCGACGGCCTGGCCGGCCTCTTCGTCTCCCAGCTGGGACACGGCCGCACCGAGCTCGCCGACGCCGCGGCCGCCCAGGCCCGCGAGCTGGCCTTCATGCCGCTGTGGTCCTACGCGCACCCGCCGGCCATCGAGCTCGCCGAGAAGATCGCGTCGTACGCGCCCGGCGACCTCAACCGGGTCTTCTTCACCTCCGGCGGTGGCGAGGCGGTGGAGACGGCGTGGAAGCTGGCCAAGAACTACTTCAAGATGGTCGGCAAGCCGATGAAGCACAAGGTCATCAGCCGGGCCATCGCCTACCACGGCACCACCCAGGGCGCGCTGTCCATCACCGGGCTGCCGTTGCTCAAGCAGCAGTTCGAGCCGCTGGTGCCCTCGACGTTCCGGGTGCCCAACACCAACGCCTACCGGGCATCCGAGATCACCTCGGGCCACCACGACGGCAGCGACCCCGAGGCCTTCGGCCGCTGGGCCGCCGACCAGATCGCCATCGCCATCGAGAACGAGGGCCCCGACACCGTCGCCGCCGTCTTCCTCGAGCCGGTGCAGAACGCCGGCGGCTGCTTCCCGCCCCCGCCCGGCTACTTCCAGCGGGTGCGCGAGATCTGCGACGAGTACGACGTCCTGCTCGTCTCCGACGAGGTGATCTGCGCCTTCGGTCGGCTCGGCCACATGTTCGGTGCCGAGCGCTACGACTACATGCCCGACATGATCACCTGCGCCAAGGGCCTGACCTCCGGCTACGCGCCGCTCGGCGCGATGATCGCCACCGAGCGCCTCATCGAGCCCTTCCTGGCCGACAAGGCGTCGTTCGCGCACGGCTACACGTTCGGCGGCCACCCCGTCTCGACCGCGGTCGGCCTGCGCAACCTGCAGCTCTTCGAGGAGGAGAAGGTCCTCGAGCACGTCCGGGAGAACGAGCCCCGCTGCCGGGCCATCCTGGAGCGGCTGCTGGACCTGCCGATCGTCGGCGACGTCCGTGGCGACGGCTTCTTCTACGGGATCGAGCTGGTCAAGGACAAGGCGACCAAGGAGTCCTTCAGCGACGAGGAGTGTGAGCGCATCCTCTACGGCTTCGTGTCCAAGCAGCTGTACGCCGAGGGCCTCTACTGCCGTGCCGACGACCGCGGCGACCCGGTCGTCCAGCTCGCCCCGCCGCTCATCTGCGGGCCCGAGCACTTCGAGGAGATGGAGCAGATCCTCCGCGTCGTCCTCGACAAGGCCTACTCGATGCTCTGAGCTTCTCGCGGGCGGGACGGCCCGGGGGCCGGGGGGCTGCCGGGCCGTCTGCCGCGCGCCGTGGGAGCATCCGCGGGTGATCGGCAGCCCGGAGACCCGCCTGGTGATCCTGCGAGGCAACAGCGGGTCGGGCAAGTCCTCCGTCGCCCGTGCGCTGCAGCGGCGCCGTGGTCGCGGCCACCTCGCGGTGGTGTCGCAGGACGTCGTCCGCCGCGAGGTGCTCTGGACCCACGACCGTGCGGGCAACCCGGCGATCGCGCTGATGGACCTGATGACGCGGCACTCGCTCGACGCCGGCTTCTCGGTGGTCGTCGAGGGCATCCTGCACCCGGACCGGTACGCCGAGATGCTGCTCCAGCTGGCGCGCGACCACCGCGGCTCCACCCGGGCCTACTTCTGGGACCTCCCCTTCCAAGAGACCCTGCGGCGGCACGCGACCAAGGACAAGGCGTCGGAGTTCGGCGAGGCCGAGATGCGCGAGTGGTGGTACGGCGCCGCGCGCATCCCCGGGCTGGACGAGGAGCCTGTCGGCCCCGAGTGCACGCTGGACGACACCGTCCGTCGCATCGAGGCCGACTGCGGCTGGCTCTGACGACCTCGGCATGCCGGTCAACGTGGAAGATCCGACGCCCCACCGCCGTCGGATGTTCCAGCGTGGCCTGACGTGGGTGGACGTGACCCCGACGCGGTGCTGCACTGGTGGGGTGCGCTTCCACGTCGAGACCGTGGCCTCTCCGGGACAGGTGACGCGCGCGCTGACCGACTTCTCGCCGCGTCGGCTGGAGACGTGGAGCCGGACGCTCGACCCGAAGACCTACGAGCTGCGCGAGCAGGGAGTCACGTGGGCCGTGGCCCGCGAGAGCTCACCCGGCTCGCCCTTCTGGGTCGTCGCCCGCTACGACTGGTCGGAGCCCCTGACAGTCCGGTGGACGGTCGAGGAGAGCAGCTACGGGGGCGGCGGCACCGGCCTGATCAGGATCAGCCCTCGAGCGGACGGTGGCAGCCGGCTGGACGTCGAGTACGACAACACGGACGCCCGACGCATGCAGAAGCCGCTGGTCTTCGTGCTCCACCACGGACCGATGGGGCGGATCATCGCCCGGATGTGGGCCGCCAGCCTGGACCGGTACGCGAGCACCGGAGGCGAGCCCGCGTAGACACGCGGACACAACTGCGGTGACGGGCGCCGCCGCGCGCTCGGGCGTCGTACGCCGCAGGGCTTGTGTCCGCGTGTGTACGACGCGCACGACCGCACGCGTGCCGACCCGACTGACGGGGCGGAGATCAGCGGCCCGCGCGCCGCCTGCTCGCCATCTCCCCCAGCACCACGACGAGCAGCGCGATGAAGAACATGATCGTGCCGATCACGTTGATCTGCGGTGGGATGCCGCGCTGGTTGGCCCCCCACACGAACATCGGGAAGGTGACCTCCTGCCCGGCGTTGAGGTTGGTGATGATGAAGTCGTCGAAGGACAGCGAGAAGGACAGCAGCGCGGCGGCGAGGATGCCCGGGAAGACCAGCGGGAAGCTCACCCGCCAGAACGTCTGCCACTCGTTGGCGTAGAGGTCGGCCGCGGCCTGCTCGAGGCGCGGGTCGAGACCGGAGAGCCGGGCCTTGACCGTCACCACGACGAACGACAGGCAGAACAGGATGTGCGAGATCAGGATGGTCCCGAAGCCCAGCGCCCCGGCGAAGCCGGCGTTGACGAAGAGCGCCAGCAGCGAGGAGCCCATCACGATCTCCGGCGTCGCCATCGGCAGGAAGACGAAGAGGTTGGCCGACGACCGCCCACGGAAGCGGTGCCGGACCATCGCGAAGGCCATCAGCGTGCCGAGGATCGTCGCGCCGAGGGTGGCCAGGAGCCCGATCTCGATGCTGGTGCGCAACGAGGAGCAGAGCTGGAAGGGCTCGCAGACGTTGAGCCAGTTGTCGAGCGTGAAGCCGTTGAAGGTGTAGCTGTTGCGTGCGCCCGGCGCGTTGAAGCTCATCAGGATCACGACGAAGATCGGCACGAACATGTAGAGCAGCACGAGCAGGCCCAGGATGAGCACGAGCCGGTCGCCGAGCCAGCGGGAGAAGGTGTTCACACGAGCTCCTCGGTGCCGGCGCGGCGTACGTAGAGGAAGACGAGCAGCACGATCGCCGACATCAGCGTCACCGAGAGGGCGGCCGCCGTCGGGTAGTCACCGGCCCCGAACAGGTCCTGGATCTCGTTGCCGACCATCCGGGTCTGCGGGTTGCCCAGCAGCTCGGAGTTGATGTAGTCGCCGGCCGCCGGGATGAAGGTGAGCAGGGTGCCCGCGACCAGGCCCGGCATGGCCAGGCGCAGGGTGACCGTGCGGAACGTGGTGATCGGCGAGGCGTAGAGGTCGGCCCCGGCCTCGATGAGCCGCGGGTCGATCTTCTCCAGCGAGGCGTAGAGCGGCAGGACCATGAAGGGCAGGAAGTTGTAGGTCAGCCCGGTGACCACGGCGAAGGGCGTCGCCAGCAGGTAGCCGTCGGGACCGAGGATGTGCAGGGTGCGGAGCAGCGAGACCAGCGGCTCGTTGTCGCCGAGGATGTACTGCCACGACAGCGTGCGGATCAGGAAGCTGGTGAAGAACGGCGCGATCACCGCGACCAGCATGAGGTTCTTGAAGCGGCCGGCCTTGAAGGCGATGGCGTAGGCCAGCGGGAAGCCCAGCAGGATGCACGCGATGGTGGCGATGCCGGCGTAGATCAGCGAGCGCACGAACTGCGGCCCGTAGTCCTGCAGCGCGTCCACGTAGTTCTGCCAGTGCCACGTCATCTGGTAGCCCAGCTGCAGCGAGCCCGCGGGGTCGTAGAGGCTGGTCGCGACGAGGGTGACGGTGGGCACCACGAAGAACAGCAGCAGCCACAGCCCGCCGGGCAGCAGCAGGAAGTAGCCGGCCCAGCCGCGCTTCTGCCCCTCCGGATCGGGAGGCCCGTCGAGCTGGGCCTCCGCGGGACCCAGGGAGGAGATGTGCCCGGCGGCGCTCACGCGTCCTCCCGCTCGACCCCTGCCGAGGCGTCCTGGGAGGCGTCGAGGAGGAACGTGTGCTCCGGGCGCCAGTGCAGGTCGACCTTGTCGCCGGCGCGGAACCGCTCGCGGGCGCCGGTGTTCTGCTCGAAGACGGTGAGCTCCTGGCCCCAGGCCATCCGCACGAGGTACTGCGTGCTGACGCCCACGAAGCTGACGTCGCTCACCACGCCGTCGGAGAGGGTGTTGACCCCCGAGCCGTCGTCGTCGCCGGCGGTGCTGAGGTAGACCTTCTCGGGACGTACGCCGGCCCAGACCTCGCCGCTCGTCACCCGCGCGCGGGCCTTGTCGGCCACGACCCGGGTGCCCTGGACGTCGAGGTCGATGACGTCACCGCGGGCCCCGGCGACCGACCCGGCGACCAGGTTGGACTGGCCGAGGAAGTTGGCCACGAAGGTCGTGGCGGGAGCCTCGTACAGCTCCTCGGGCGGGCCGAGCTGCTCGATGCGGCCCTCGTTCATCACCGCGACCGTGTCGGCCATGGTCATGGCCTCCTCCTGGTCGTGGGTGACGTGGACGAAGGTCAGCCCGACCTCGGTCTGGATCGACTTGAGCTCCAGCTGCATCTGCCGGCGCAGCTTGAGGTCGAGGGCGCCGAGGGGCTCGTCGAG
The DNA here is from genome assembly GCF_001428425.1 of Nocardioides sp. Soil777. Lineage (NCBI taxonomy): Bacteria > Bacillati > Actinomycetota > Actinomycetes > Propionibacteriales > Nocardioidaceae > Nocardioides > Nocardioides sp. Soil777. The sequence continues at coordinate 18,932 of NZ_LMSN01000015.1, read as the reverse complement.
CAGCAGCACCTGCGGCTGGTTGATCAGGGCCCGCGCCAGCGCCACCCGCTGCTGCTGGCCACCGGAGAGCTGGCCGGGACGACGCTTGGCGAGGTGCTCGAGCTCGACCAGCGCGAGCATCTCGCTGACCTTGGCGTCGACGTCCTTGCGGCCCTGGCGCTTGAGCCCGAAGGCGACGTTGTCGCCGATGGTGAGGTGCGGGAACAACGCATAGCTCTGGAAGACCGTGTTGACCGGCCGCTTGTAGGGCTTGAGGCGGGTGATGTCGTCCTCGCCCAGCATGATCGTGCCGGTGGTGGGCTCCTCGAGACCGGCGACCATCCGCAGGGTCGTGGTCTTGCCGCAGCCCGACGGGCCCAGCAACGCGAAGAACGAGCCCTGGGGGACGGTGAGGTCGAGGTCGTCGACGGCTGTGAAGGCGCCGAAGCGCTTGGTGACCGACGTCAGCTGCAGGTCGGTGCCCATCAGGCCCCGATCACCTTCGCGAAGTCCTTGTCGTACTGCTGGCGCGTCTTCTCGTCGAGCTCCATGAAGCCGTACGCGTTGGCGAGGAACTCCTCGTCCGGGAAGATCAGCGGGTTGTCCACGAGCGACGGGTCGATCTTCTCCATCGCCTCCTGGGCACCGGCGACCGGACAGATGTAGTTGACCCACGCGGCCAGCGTCGCTGCCACCTCGGGGTCGTAGTAGTGGTTCATCAGGGCCTCGGCGTTGGCCTTGTGGTCGGCCTTGTTGGGCACCAGCATGTTGTCGGACCAGAGCGAGAGGCCCTCCTCGGGGACGACCCACTTGATGTCGGGGTTGTCGTACTGCATGGCGATCACGTCGCCGGACCATGCCTCGCAGGCCACGATGTTGCCCGCGTTGAGGTCGCGGATGTAGTCGTTGCCCGTGAAGCGGCGGACCTGGCCGGCACTGACGTAGCCCTCGAGGCGGGCGATCGCCGCCGACCACTCCTCGGAGTCGAAGTTCTCCGGGTCGGAGCCCTCGAGCAGCAGCATGAAGGTCATGGTGTCGCCCATCTCGGACAGCAGGCTGATCTTGCCCTTGAGGTCACCGCGGGTCATCAGCTCCTCGAAGGAGCCGACCTCACCGGTGTACTTCGCGTTGTAGGCGATCCCGGTGACCCCGGACTGCCACGGCACGCTGCGGGTGCGGTCGGAGTCCCACGAGGGCGACCGCAGGTCGGGGGCGAGGTTGGCCTCGACGTTGGGCATGTTGGCCTTGTCGAGCTCCTGGATCCAGCCCAGGCCGATCATCCGGGCGGCCATCCAGTCGGTGAGGGTGATGATGTCGCGGCCGATGGGCTCGCAGGCGCCGAGCTGGTCCTTGACCTTGCCGAAGAAGTCGTTGTTGTCGTTGACGTCGGTGTTGTAGGTGACCGAGATCCCGGACTCCGACTGGAACTGCTCGAGCGTGGGCATCGCCTTGCCCTTGCGGTCGATGTACTCGGGCCAGTTGGAGAAGACCAGCTCCTTCTCCTCCGCGGAGATGTCCGTGCTCTCGCACGTGTCCGCGCTCTGCACCTGGGAGTCGGTGCCGCAGGCGGAGACGAGGCTGGGCGCCCCGAGCGCGAGTGCGGCCAGCGAGGCGCCCCGCAGAACGTTGCGGCGACCGAGTGGGCGGCCGGCGACGTTGCTGCGAGCGGCTCGCAGCATCGCGTCGAAGGACGGCTGGTCAGTGGGCATGCGCACTCCTCGTGGTCCGGTGATTCGAAGTGGATCGTGTCAAAGGAACCCCGCCTCCACAAGGGATCCAGTCGAAACGAAACCTCCCCGCAACGAAATCGCTTGTTTTGTGGCGCGATTCCTTTGCTCTGGGGCTCTCGTCCTGCCAGAGTTCGGCCCATGACTCGGAACCAGGAGAAGCCACCGGTGCACCTCGACGACGTGTCGAAGGCGATCATCGAGCAGCTCCAGCAGGACGGCCGTCGTTCGTACGCCGCCATCGGCAAGGTCGTGGGCCTCTCCGAGGCCGCGGTCCGACAGCGGGTCCAGCGCCTCATCGACGGCGGCGTCATGCAGGTCGTGGCCGTCACCGACCCGCTGGAGCTCGGCTTCGCCCGCCAGGCCATGGTCGGCGTCCGGGTCCAGGGCCCGCTGGAGCCGGTCGCCGACGCGCTCACCGCCCTCGACGAGGTCGACTACGTCGTCATCACCGCCGGGTCCTTCGACCTCCTGGTCGAGGTGGTCTGCGAGAGCGACGACCACCTGCTCGACCTGATCTCCACGCGCATCCGCACGGTCGACGGCGTGGTGGCCACCGAGACATTCATGTACCTCAGCCTGCGCAAGCAGACCTACTCGTGGGGCGTGCGCTGACCGCGTGACGGTCCGGCGGAGGAGCGGAGCGCCGCCGGCGTCGTACGACGCTCAGCTGGCCGTCGTGGCGAATGCCGCGTCGAGCACGTCGAAGGCCTCGTGGAGCTGGTCGTCGGAGATGGCCAGCGGCGGCAGGAAGCGCAGGACGTTGCCGTAGGTGCCGCAGGTGAGCACCACGACGCCCTGCCGGTGCGCCTCGGCGGCGACGGCCTTCGCCGTGGCGGGGTCCGGGGTGGTGGTGCCGGCCTCGACGAGCTCGACGGCCATCATGGCGCCGCGCCCGCGGATGTCGCCGACGCGCGGGTCGGCGGCACGGATCCGCTCGAGCCGCTCGGTGAGGATGCGCTCGACCTGGCCGGCCCGCTCGACGAGGCCCTCCTCGACGATCGTGTCCATCACGGCCAGCGCGGCGGCGCAGGCGAGCGGGTTGCCGCCGTACGTGCCGCCGAGACCGCCGGCGTGGACGGAGTCCATCATCTCCGTGCGACCCGTCACGGCCGAGAGCGGCAGCCCGCCCGCGATGCCCTTGGCGGTGACGATGAGGTCGGGCACGACGCCCTCGTGCTCGGAGGCGAACATCGCGCCCGTGCGGGCGAAGCCGGTCTGGACCTCGTCGGCCACGAAGACGACGCCGTTGTCGCGGCACCACTCGGCGAGCGCCCGGAGGAAGCCGGGCGCCGGCACGATGAAGCCGCCCTCGCCCTGGATCGGCTCGATGACGACCGCGGCCAGGTTGTCGGCGCCGACCTGCTTGTCGATGAGGTCGATGGCTCGGGCCGCCGCCTCGGCACCGGACAGCCCGCCGTCGCGGAAGGGGTAGGACAGCGGCGCCCGGTAGACCTCGGACGCGAACGGGCCGAAGCCGTGCTTGTAGGGCATCGACTTGGCCGTCATCGCCATCGTGAGGTTGGTGCGGCCGTGGTAGGCGTGGTCGAACGCCACCACCGCCTGCCGGCCGGTGTGCGTGCGGGCGATCTTGACGGCGTTCTCGACGGCCTCGGCGCCGGAGTTGAAGAGCACGGTGCGCTTGTCGTGGTCGCCGGGGGTCAGCGCGTTGAGACGCTCGGCCACCGCGACGTAGCCCTCGTAGGGCGTGATCATGAAGCAGGTGTGGGTGAAGGCCGCGACCTGCTCCTGCACCGCCGCGACGACCCGCGGGGCGCTCGAGCCGACCGTGGTGACCGCGATGCCCGAGCCGAGGTCGATCAGCACGTTGCCGTCGACGTCCTCGACGACGCCGCCGTGCGCGCGCACGGCGTACACGGGCATCATCGTGCCGACCCCAGAGGCGACCGCGGCGGACTTGCGGGCGGCGAGCTCGCGCGAGCGCGGGCCGGGGAGCTCGGTGACGAGGCGACGCGACCCGGCGACGGGGGCGGTGGCGGGGCGGCTCTCGGTGCTGGTCATGGGTCTACCTCTCGGGGTCTGCGACGGGACGGAGCGGGGACGGGACGGCGAGGATCCGCTCGGCCGCGGCCTCCCCCATGCGGATGCCGCCGTCGACGTGCTGGAAGCCGAGGCCGGCGATGTCGCTGCTGGCGAAGGACAGCGGGCCGACGTCCTCGCGGGTCAGCGGGCCGAAGCGGGTGAGCGAGCCGGTCGCGAAGCTGGTGGCGTAGGCGCCGGCCGTCCACTCCTCGTGCATCCACGGGCTCTCGTAGTAGCCGACCGGGCGCAGGGCCCCGTCGCCGTAGTAGCCGGCCAGCGACTCCAGGACGCGACGGCGGCGCTCGTCGGCCGGGAGCGCGAGCAGCGCGTCGGCCCGCTCGTCGGACACGAAGCCGACCAGGGTGCCGCGGGTCTCGCCGGGGACGTCCTCGTTGGTGTTGTCGTAGGCCTCGTGCACCAGCGCGTAGGGGCTGAATGCAGTGCCGGACAGGCCGGCGTCGCGCCAGAACGGCGTCTCGTAGGTGATGTGCAGCTTGATGACCAGCCCGAAGGACTGGTGCTGCCGCATCTGCTGGTGACCGGCGGGCAGGGCGGGCGTGAAGGCGATGCGGCCCACCAGGGTGGGCGGGACGGCGAGCAGCGCGTGCCGGGCGGTGACCGTGAGGTCGGGGGCGGTGACCGTGACACCGTCGTCGTCCCAGCCGGTCGCGGTCACCGGGGTGGAGACGCGGACGGCGTCACCCAGCCCCTCGGCGAGGCGCAGCGGCACCTCCTGCAGCCCGCCGACGACGCGGCGGTCGAGGATGAAGTCGGCGTCGACGAGGTTGCTGAAGCCTCCGGCACTGGCGGCCATCAGCACCGCGGTGAGCACGGAGAAGGCGTGGGTCGGCTTGGTCAGCATCGCCGGCCCGACGTAGAGCGCGATGTTGTCGCGCGCCTCGACGTCGTCGGTCTGGCGCACCAGCCACTCGGCGAACGTGACGCGGTCGAGCTCCTCGGCGTCGGGGTGCTCCCAGGGCGACAGCGGATCCATCCCGGCGGCCAGCCGGTCCAGCTCCGCGGTGATGCGGTCGACCTCCGCGGCGGTCTCCGCCGGGACCGGGAACGCGTCGCCGGTGAAGGTGCGGCGGACGCCGTCGCGACCGACGTAGACCGACTCGCCCTCGCGGTGGCGGGGGTACGTCGCGAGGTCGAGCTCGTCGAGCACGGCGAGCAGGGCCGTCTGGTCCGGCGAGACCCACTGGCCGCCGACCTCGAGGCGGACACCGTCCACGTCGTCCGTCAGCAGCCGGCCGCCGACCCGGTCCCGGGCCTCGACGACGAGCACGCTCCGACCGGCCGCTCGCAGCCGGCGGGCGGCGGTGAGCCCGGTGACGCCGGCGCCGATGACCACCACGTCGACGTCGACGGCCTCCGCGGCGGAGGTGTCGTGCTCGGGGATGTGGTGGGTCATGGCGTCAGCCTAGCCTCAGACCACCGATTTCGTCGCTTCGAGATTCTTCGACCCATGGAATGCGCAGCAATCGGCACGATTCACCCCCGAAACAGTGGCTCGATCACGCCTCGAACACCGGACTGCCGTCCGCCCAGGTGTGCGTGACCCGGGTCTGCGCCAGGGCCATCGGGTCCCCGCCGAGGACGTCGGCGTCGACGGCGACCAGGTCCGCGGCGTACCCGACCTCGAGGCGGCCGGAGACGTCCTCCAGGCCGTTGAGGTAGGTCGAGCCGGTGGTGTAGCCGGCCAGCGCCTCGACGACGGTGAGCGCCTCGTCGGGGAGCAGGGGCTCGTCGTCGGGGCCCATGTCGGGCGCCCGGCGGTTGACCGCCACGTGCATCCCGTGGAGTGGCTCGGCCTCGGAGACCGGCCAGTCGCTGCCGCAGGCGAGCCGGGCGCCGGCGCGCAGCAGCGACCCGAAGACGTACTGCTGCTGGCGTGCCGTCTCGGACACGAAGGGCAGCGTGAGCTCCTCGACCGCCTGGTCGCGGCACGCCCACAGCGGCTGCGCGTTGGCGGTGACGTCGAGGGCGGCGAAGCGGGCCACGTCGGCGGGGTCGATGACCTGGAGGTGCGCGAAGTGGTGGCGGTTGCCGCGCGGGCCGTTGACCGTCCGGGCGTGCTCGACGGCCGCCAGGCTGTCGCGGACGGCACGGTCGCCGAGGGCGTGGACGTGCACCTGGAAGTCCTCGGCGTCCAGCGCCGCGACGTACACCTCGAGGTCGTCGGCGGCGATGAAGGAGAGGCCGCGGTTGTCGGTGGTGTGCCCGTGCGCGTCGAGGTAGGGGTCGAGCATCGCGGCCGTGTGGGTCTCGCACACGCCGTCCTGCATGATCTTGACGCTGGTCGCGCGCACGCCGACCTCGGCCGCCCGGCGGCGCTTCTCGACGAGCTCGGGCACCTGCTCGAGGCCGCGCTCGCGGTCCCACCACAGCGCCAGCACCACCTTGGCGGTCAGTCGCCCGGAGCGGTGCGCGTCGAGGTAGGTGTCCAGGGTGTCGAGCATGCCGAGGCCGGCACCGACCAGGGCGTCCTGCCAACCGACGATCCCGATCGAGTGGAGGTGCTGCTGCGCGGTCATCAGCCCGGCCATCAGCTCCTCCTGCGTCGCCTTCGGCGCGTGGGCGGCGACGAGGTCCATCGCGCCCTCGTGCAGGGCACCGGTCGGTCGCCCGTCCGGGCCGCGCTCGATCCGGCCGTCCGCCGGGTCCGGCGTGTGCTCGTCGATGCCGGCCAGCTCGAGCGCGCGGGTGTTGACCCACGCGGAGTGGTGGTCGCGGTTGGGCAGGAAGGCCGGGCGGTCCGGGCACGCCCGGTCCAGCAGGTCGGCGGTGGGGACCCCGCCGGGGAAGGAATCCATCGACCAGCCGCCGCCGGTGACCCACGGGCGGTCGGGGTGCGCGGCGACGTACGACGCGATCCGCTCGACGTACTGCTCGATGGTGCCGAGGTCGGTGAGGTTGCAGAGGTTCATCTCGGTGCCCGCCTGCACCGGGTGCACGTGGGCGTCGTGGAAGGCCGGCAGCAGCCAGCGCCCGACGAGGCTCTCGACCCGGGTGTCCGGGCCGACGAGGTGGGCGACGTCGTCGTGGCTGCCGAGACCGGCGATGAGACCGTCGCGTACGACGAGGCAGTCGCCGTCCCAGCGTCCGTCGCGGTAGAGCGGTGCGTCTCGCAGGAGCAGGTCGCCGAGGCGGGTGTCGGTGCGGTCGGTGCGGTCCATGGAAGTTCCGATCGTGGGGTCTCGGCAGGCAGGTCGGGCAAGGGTCCGTCAGCGGCCGGCGACGACGTCGGCGGCCCGGGCGAGGGGCGAGGTGGTGGGCCGGCCGGACGCCTCCTGGCGGTCGGCGGCGTGGTAGGCGCGGTAGAGGGCCTGCACGCCCAGCCACCGCAACGGCTCGGGCTCCCAGCGACGCGCCCGGTGCCCCACCCACGGCAGCCGGGTGATCTCCGTGTCGTGCCCGAGGACCAGGTCGGCCAGGGTGCGGCCGGCGAGGTTGGTGGCGGTCACGCCCGTGCCGACGTACCCGCCGGCCCAGCCCAGACCGGTGCGGGGGTCGTGGCCGACGGAGGCCGACCAGTCGCGCGGGACGCCCAGGACGCCGCACCAGGCGTGGTCGATCGCCGCGTCGCGGGCGGCGGGAAAGAAGGTGCGCAGCAGGCCCGTCAGCGTGTCGATCGTCTCCGGGTGGGTCGCGCCGTCGGTGTCCGTGCGCGAGCCGTAGCGGTAGGGGACGCCGCGGCCGCCGAAGGCGATCCGGTCGTCGGCGGTCCGCTGGGCGTAGATGTAGGCGTGCGCGAAGTCGCCCAGCGCCTCGCGGCCGTGCCAGCCGATGCTCTCCCAGACGTCGGCCGGGAGCGGCTCGGTGACCACGAGGCTGGAGTTCATCGGCAGCAGGGTGCGCCGCTCGCCGGCCAGCCCCGGCGTGAAGCCCTCGGTGGCCCGGATGACGTGACGGGCCCGGACGTCGCCGCGTCCGGTCCGCGCCCGGCCCTCCTCGATCGCGGTGACGGCCGTGTCCTCGTGGATCGTCACGCCGAGCCGCTCGACCGCGTCGGCGAGACCCGCGACGAGTCGCGCCGGGTGGAGGGTGGCGCAGTGCGGGTGCCAGAGGCCGCCGACCGCCCCGGCCACCGCGACGCGCGCGGACGTCGCGGCGGCGTCGAGCAGCTCGGTGTCCGTGTGCGGCCACGTCGCCTCGGAGGCGGCCTTCGCGCGCAGCCGCGCCAGTTGCGCCGCGTTGCGGGCCACCTCGAGCTCGCCGCCGCGGACGATGTGGGCGTCGATCCCCTCGCGCTCCGCGACCTGGATGACCTCGGTCACCGACTCGTTGAGCGCCTTCTGCTGCACGATCGCCGGGCCGCGGTCGCCGGCACGGACGTACTGCTCGCGACCGCCGGTGACGCTGTTGGTGAGCCAGCCGCCGTTGCGACCGGACGCGCCGTACCCGGCGAACCGTGCCTCCAGCACGACGACCCGCAGGTCCGGTTGAGCCCGCTTCAGGTAGTACGCCGTCCAGAGCCCGGTGTAGCCGGCTCCGACGATGCACACGTCGGCGTCGGTGGAGCCGGGCAGCGGCGGCCGCGGCGTCGGCGTACCGACCTGGCTCCACCAGAAGGACACTCCGCCGTTGGCCGGTCCGGCACCCTCGCTCTGCACGGGACGACCTTGGCACCTCGGTGGTCGTCCCGCCAGAGGTGACCCCGCACACAGGACCCCCCGTGGCGGGTATGGACGCCGGCCATCGGGTACGAGCACGGTGGAGGAGCCCCGTCCCCCACCCAGGAGGCACAGATGTCCAGCGACGCCATCGTCCAGCTCAAGAAGGACCACCAGGAGATCCGCAAGGTCTTCCGCCAGTTCCAGCAGGCAGGCGAGAACGCCCATGTCCGCAAGGGCGAGCTCGTCGACCGGATCATCGAGCTGCTCACCGTGCACACCTACATCGAGAACGAGGTCATGTACCCCCGCGTCCGCGAGCTGCTGCCCGAGCTCGAGGACGACGTCCTCGAGTCCTACGAGGAGCACCACGTCGCCGACGTGCTCGTCGTCGAGCTCGCCGCCCTGAAGCCGGGCGACGAGCGCTTCGACGCCAAGACCACGGTGCTCATCGAGAACGTCACGCACCACATGGACGAGGAGGAGCAGGACTGGTTCCCCAAGGTGCGCGAAGGACTCGGCCGCAAGGCGCTCCAGGAGATCGGCGAGGAGCTGCTCGCGGCCCGCGAGAAGGCCCCGACCCGGCCGTCCCAGCCGAGCGCCCTCAAGAAGACGATCGACGCCGTCATCGCCTGACGCGCCCGTCCCGGCCCCGACGTCGCGCGTCGTCGGGGCCGGGACCCGGGTCAGGCGTGCAGGCCGCGCAGGACCTCGTGGAAGACGGCCTTGCCCTCCAGGCCGATGCCCGGGCGCTCCCCCGGCGACACCCGGCCGCCCTCGACGACCGCGTCGTCCGCGAAGCCACCCGTGGGCTGGAACTCCCCGGGGTAGGACTCGTTGCCACCGAGCTTGAGGGCGGCCGCGATGTGCAGGGAGAACTGGTGACCGCCGTGCGGGATGCACCGCCGCGAGGACCAGCCGTGCTGGCGCAGCATGTCCTGGATCCGGACGTACTCGACGAGGCCGTAGCTCAGCGCCGGGTCGACCTGGATCCAGTCCCGGTCGGGCCGCATCCCGCCGTAGCGGACGAGGTTGCGGGCGTCCTGGAGGGAGAAGAGGTTCTCCCCGGTGGCGATCGGGTGGCGGTAGTGCTCCGACAGGGTGGCGTTGAGCCCGTAGTCGAGCGGGTCGCCGACCTCCTCGTACCAGAACAGGCCGTAGGGCTCGAGGGCCCGCCCGTAGGCCAGCGCGGTGTCGAGGTCGAAGCGGCCGTTGACGTCCACCGCGAGACGCGAGCCGTCGCCGTCGAGCACCTCGATGACGGCCTCGATGCGACGCAGGTCCTCGGCGAGGTCGGCCCCACCGATCTTCATCTTGACGACCTCGTAGCCGGCGTCGAGGAAGCGCCGCATCTCGTCCTGGAGGTCGCGGTCGGTCTTGCCTGGTGCGTAGTAGCCGCCGGCGGCGTAGACGAAGACCGAGTCGTCGGTCTCGCCGTCGCCGTAGTGGTCGGAGATCCAGCGGTAGAGCGGGACCCTGGCAGCCTTGGCGGCCAGGTCGTGCAGCGCCATGTCGACGACACCGACGGCGACCGAGCGCTCACCGTGGCCGCCCGGCTTCTCGTTGCGCATCATCACGTCCCAGGCCAGCGTCGGCGAGAGCTCGCCGCCGTCGTCGAGAAGGCTGTCGGCCGGGGCGTCGGTGAGGCGCGGCAGGATCCGTCGGCGCAGGATGTCGCCCGCGTTGTAGCGGCCGTTGGAGCTGAACCCGTAGCCCACGAGCGGCTCACCGTCGACGACCACGTCGGAGACGAGGGCGACGATGGAGCAGTCCATCGTGCTGAAGTCGATGAACGCGTTGCTCATCGACGAGCTGATGGGGATGACGCCCTCGTGGACGGAGACGATCTTCATCGGACTACCCTTCTCGCAGATCTTATAAGATGTGAGAAAGACCGTAGACCGCCGCCGGGCCCATCCGCAAGTCGGTCTTATAAGATCGTCCCGTGGTCGACAACGTGTACTCCAGCAAGAGCGACGTCGCGTACGCCGAGGTCCGCGCCCGCATCCTCGACGGTCGCCTGGAGGCCGGATCCAAGCTGATGCAGTACGTCCTGGCCGACGAGCTGGGCATCAGCATCACCCCGCTGCGCGAGGCCATCCGCCGCCTGAGCGGCGAGGGGTTGGTCGACCTCGACGCCCACCGCAACGCGCGCGTCGCCCCCATGGACGCCGACGAGGCACGCGAGCTCTTCGAGACCCGGCGCGCCCTCGAGTCGGAGGCGGTCGCGCTCGCGGCCGTGCGGCGTACGGATGCCGACATCGAGCGCATGCAGGAGGCCCTGGGCCGGCTGCTGCCGGTGACCCAGCAGTGGGGCGAGGCCGCGCTCGTCGCGCACCGCGACATCCACCGCGCGTTGTACGTCGCGTCGCACAACACGGTGCTGGTCGACCTGCTCGACGGGCTCTGGGACCGATCCGACCGCTACCGCCGCGCGGGCCTCGAGCTGCCGCCCGGCGCCGAGCCGCGGACCCGCGACTTCGAGGAGCACGGACGCCTCGTCGAGCTCGTCGTGGCCGGGGGCGCCGAGCAGGCGGCCGCACTCATGCGCAGCCACATCGACCACAGCCTGACCGCCACCGCGCTCGCCACCGAGGCGGGCGAGGAGGCGCTCAGCAGCTGAGGCCTACCGTGGACCCATGGCCACGACCGACCTCCGCGCGCAGATCCGCGACTTCCTCAGCACCCGTCGCGCCCGGATCACGCCCGAGCAGGCCGGCCTCCCGGCGCACGGCGGCAACCGACGGGTCAAGGGCCTGCGTCGCGAGGAGGTCGCCATGCTCGCCGGCGTCTCGGTCGACTACTACGTCCGCATGGAACGCGGCAACCTGGCTGGCGCCTCCGAGGGGGTCCTGGAGGCCCTCGCCCAGGCCCTGCAGCTCGACGAGGCGGAGCGCACCCACCTCCTCGCCCTGGCCAAGGAGTGCGGAGCCGGTACGAACCGTCGCCGCCGGCCCGCGCCCGTCACCGTCCGACCGGCGATCCAGCAGGTGCTGGACGCCATGACCGACGCCCCGGCGTGGGTGCGCAACGGTCGCCACGACATCGTCGCGATGAACCAGCTGGCGCGCGCCCTCTACAGCCCGGTGCTCGCCGATCCCGAACGCCCGGCCAACACCACGCGGTTCGTCTACCTGCAACGCGAGGCCGCCGAGGAGTTCTTCGTCGACTACGACAAGATCGCCAACGACGCCGCCGCGATGCTCCGGCTCGAGGCGGGCAAGAACCCGCACGACAAGGCGCTGATCGAGCTGGTCGGCCGGCTCTCGACGAGCTCGGAGCTCTTCCGCCAGCGCCGGGCGTCGCACGACGTGCAGTTCCACCGGAGCGGTCGCAAGCGGCTGCGCCACCCAGTCGTCGGGCAGCTGGACCTCGACTTCGAGTCGATGGAGCTCGCCTCGGCGCCCGGGCTCTACCTCAACGTCTACACCGCCCCGGCCGGCACGCCCTCGGCCGACGCCCTGCGCCTGCTCGCCTCGTGGGCGGCCTCGCAGGAGGGCCTCGCCACGGAGTCCGTCGTGTCACGCACCTCCTGACCCCGCCACCATCCGACCTCAGGCGCGCCCCTCGTGGCGCTCGACCTCGATCAGGGTGGCGGCCAGCTCGGCCTCGGTGACACCGGCTCGTCGCGCGGCCCCCCGCAGCTCGTCCAGTGCCTCGTCGACGTCGGTGCCGCGGGCGGCGGCCAGGATCCCGACGGCCACCTGGATGTCCACGTCCTGCTTGAGCTTGTGCGGTGCCTGCTCGGCGACCGCGCGGGTGCTGAACGAGAGGTCTGCGTTGGTCACCGTCCCCGGCGCCCAGGCGTCGAAGATCCGGGCGATCGCCTCGTGGTGCCCCACGAAGGCGTCGGCCGACGCGGCGTACAGGTTGATGCTGCCCACGACCGCGCCGCCGGCCAGCACCGGGAGGGTCACCGTGGAGAGCACGTGCGAGGCGGCCGTGGCCTGCGCGAAGAGCTGCCAGGCCTGCTCGTCCAGCACGTCGTCGTGGTCGAAGGTGACCACCCTGTCGGCCTGCACCGCGTCGACGCACGGCCCGCCGGAGAGGTACTGCACGGCGTCGAGCACCGCGATCTCCGCGCTGGTGGCCACCATCGTGAAGGTCACGTCGTGTCGCGAGGAGGCGAGGCTGAGACCGACGCAGTCCGGGACGAGCGCCTTCACCTGGTCGCTCCGGTGGGAGAGCTGCTCGAGCAGGTCGGCCTCGGCGAACGGGCCGAACTCCTCGATCGCCGCCGCGGTCTCGGGGATGGGATCCATGTCTGCGCCGTACCCCGCTTCTCGAAGTTCCATGGCCCGGGTGGCATCCCTGGGGGGTACTGACAGTACCCCGATCAGCCGAACCCCCCAGATCGGGCATGGATCACGGTCATCCGTCGTTGGCACCGGACGGAACCCGTCACACCACCATGTCGTCACACCCCAAGGAGCACCCATGCAGGTCACAGCATTCGCTGCCCCCGCCGAGGGCGAGGCCCTCGCCCGTACCCAGATCACCCGCCGCGACGTCGGCGCCCATGACGTCCTGATCGAGATCACCCATGCCGGCATCTGCCACTCCGACATCCACACCGTCCGCGGTGACTGGGGTCCGCAGTCCTACCCGCTGGCGCCCGGCCACGAGATCGTCGGCACCGTCACCGAGGTCGGCCCCGAGGTCACCCGCCACGCCGTCGGCGACACCGTCGGCGTCGGTTGCATGGTCAACTCGTGCGGCGAGTGCGCCAACTGCCAGCGCGGCGACGAGCAGTACTGCGTCGAGGGCATGGTCGGCACCTACGGCGCCGAGGACCGCGACGGCACCATCACCCAGGGTGGCTACTCCACCCACGTCGTCGTGAACGACGAGTACGTGCTGTCCGTCCCCGAGGGCCTGGACCCCGCCGCCGCCGCGCCGCTGCTGTGCGCCGGCATCACGACGTACTCCCCCCTCAAGCACTGGCAGGCCGGCCCCGGCAAGCGCGTCGCGGTCGTCGGCCTCGGCGGGCTGGGCCACATGGCCGTCAAGATCGCCCACGCGATGGGCGCCGAGGTCACCGTGCTCTCGCAGTCGCTGAAGAAGCAGGAGGACGGCCTCCGCCTGGGCGCCGACCACTACTACGCGACCAGCGACCCCGACACCTTCGAGGCGCTCGCCGGCTCGTTCGACCTGATCATCAACACGGTCAGCGCCAAGATCGACGTGAGCGCCTACCTCGGCCTCCTCGACGTCAACGGCTCCCTCGTCAACGTGGGCGCCCCGGCCGAGCCGCTGAGCCTCAACGTCTTCGCGCTGCTCACCAACCGTCGGTCCTACTCCGGCTCGATGATCGGTGGCATCGCCGAGACGCAGGAGATGCTCGACTTCTGCGCCGAGCACGGGATCGTCTCCGAGGTCGAGGTCATCGAGGCCGACCAGATCAACGAGGCGTACGAGCGAGTGCTCGCCTCCGACGTCCGCTACCGGTTCGTCATCGACGCGAAGACCTTCTGAGCCGTCCTTCGTCGTCGCTCCCCGGAGCCCTCGCACCCCTCGTGGGTGCGGGGGCTCCGGTGCGTCCGGACAAAGTCGCTCGCGTGCGCGCGGTACGACGCCTAGCCTCCGAGGGTGATGCCGTCCTGCTCGGAGGAGACCCGGTGACCGCACGACTCGAGGCCCTGACGATCCGCGCCACCGACCCCGAGCGGCTGGCCCGCTTCTGGGTCGACCTCCTCGGCTGGGAGGTGTCCCCGGCCTCGACGACCGACCTGCTGCCCACCGACGACACGGGGTTCGGGCTGCGTTTCGACGTGACCTCGGAGCCTCGGGTGGGCCTCAACCAGGTGCACCTCCACCTCACCAGCGCGGAGCCGCAGGACCAGGGGCTCACCGTGCAGCGGGCCCTCGACCTCGGAGCCCGGCACCTCGACGTCGGCCAGCTGCCGGAGGAGGACCACGTCGTGCTGGCCGATCCCGACGGCAACGAGTTCTGCGTGATCGAGGCCGGCAACGGCTGGCTCGAAGGATGCGGGTTCCTCGGCGAGGTCGCCTGCGACGGCACCCCGGAGGTCGGCCACTTCTGGGCCGCGGCCCTCGACTGGCCGCTGGTCTGGGAGCAGGACGGGGAGACCGGGATCCGGTCGCCCCACGGCGGACCCAAGATCGCGTGGGGCGGGCCGCCGCTCAACGAGAAGCACGGGCCGAACCGGATGTTCTTCGACCTCGTCACCGCCGGCGACCTCGCTGCGGAGGTCGAGCGGCTCGTCTCGCTCGGTGCGACGGTGCGCGATCGCGGCGACGGCGCCGCGGTGCTGGCGGACCCCGACGGCAACGAGTTCCGGCTGTCCCTCCGCTGACCGGTTCGGTACTTCTCCGCCCCAGAACGCGCACAACGAAGGCAGTTCGCGGGCCGATCGACATCGCCACGCGGGGCCGAGAGCTGCCGTCCACCAACTGCCTACGTCGTGCTCACTCCTGCTCGGTCCGCGCGCTAGTCAGGGCGCGGTCAGCCACACGGCTTGGTACGGACGCAGGCGCACGTCGCCCGGTCCGGCCAGGTGGGGCGGCTCGCCGCTGACCCGGTCGACGCAGCTGTCGGGGTCGAGGCCGAGCTCGCGCAGCCGGTCGCCCCAGACCCAGCGCTCGGTCGCGGTGACGTTGTAGGCGCTGACCATCGGGCCCAGCGGGTGCTCGCGCAGGGTCAGCAGGACGCCGGTGTCGTGGGGGTCGAGCACCGTGGTGCCGGTCGAGGCGTGCAGGTGCGGGGTCGCCGCGCGGGCCCGGACCAGGCGTCGTACGCGCTGGAGGAGCGCGCCGTCCTCGTCGACGGGCCAGGGCATCCGCGGCCGGTGCGCCCACCTGTTGTCGCCCTCGTGCCCGGGCTCGTCGGCCCAGTCGGGGTCGTTGAGCAGCCCCACCTCGTCGCCCATCCAGAGCACGGGCAGTCCGCCCCAGCCCAGCACGACCGCGTGGGCCAGCAGGATCCGGTCCAACGCCAGGGGGTCGCCGCACTCCAGCCCGGCGAGGCTGGCCAGCGTGCCCGAGATGCGTCGGTCGCCGGTGGCGGGGTTGTGCTGGAAGACCAGCCCACGGGCCCACGACCCGGGGAAGTCGCCGCTGTAGAAGTCCGCGAGGAACGAGCGGTGGCTCCACCCGTGCAGCCCGACCGCCGCGGCGTCGCCGTCGTCGATGGCCCAGCCGATGTCATCGTGGCAGCGGGCGTAGGTGATCCATGCCGTCGAGGCCGGGATCGGGTCGAGCCGCTGGAGCGCCTCGGTGGCCAGCCGGACGTCGCCGGCGGCGAGCATCGACCAGACCTGCACCATGAGCCCGTTGTGGTAGGCGAGGTCGCTGACCTTGCCGTGGTGGCGGCCCTTCCCGAGGTACTGCACGAGGTCGCGCGGCCCGACGATCGCCTCCGCCTTGAAGATGGTGGCGGGGGCGGCCAGGCGGGTGACGGTGCGCAGGGCCTGGGTGAGGGCGTGCACCTCGGGCTGGTTCTGGCAGGCGGTGCCGAGGCGCTTCCACGTGAACGCGATGGCGTCGAGCCGGATCGCCTCCACACCGTGGTTGGCCAGGTGGAGCACGATGTCGGCGTACTCGCAGAAGACGTCCGGGTTGGCCCAGTTGACGTCCCACTGCCAGCTGTTGAAGGTCGTCCAGACCCAGGCCTCGAGGTCGTCGTCCCAGGTGAAGCTGCCCGGCGCGAAGTCCGGGAACACCTCCGGCAGCGTCTCCTCCCAGGCGTCCACGGCCGCCCGGTCCGCCTCGACGTGGAAGTAGTCGCGGTAGCGCTGCTCCCCCGCCCGGGCCCGCACGGCCCACTCGTGCTCCGCGGCGACGTGGTTGAGCACCAGGTCGAGGCACAGCGAGATCCCCTCGCCGCGCAGGGTGTCGGTCAGGTCACGCAGGTCCTCCATGGTGCCGAGGTCCTCGCGGATGCTCCGGTAGTCCATGACCGCATAGCCGCCGTCGTTGTCGCCCGGCCGCGGCTTGAGCAGCGGCAGCAGGTGGAGGTAGGTGACGCCGAGGCGCTGGAGGTGGCCGACCTTGTCGACCACCCCGCGCAGGTCGCCGGCGAAGCGGTCGACGTACGCCGCGTAGCCGACGGCCTCCGGTCGCTGGAACCAGTCCGGGGCCAGGGTGCGACGCAGGTCGAGGGCGTGCAGCTCGTCGTCACGCTCCGCGAAGGCGCGCGCCGCGAGGGCGACGACCCGCTCGCCCACCGCGGCCGGGTCGGCGTACACCGACAGGCCGTCGAGGAGGTCCGGCCACCAGCGCTCGACGCGGGCCCCGAAGAGATCGCGGCGGTGGGGCGGGAGGGCTCCCAGGAGCTCGGTGAGGTCAGGCGGCGGGACCGACATGGGGACATCCAACCGCACGGGCGCGGCGTGGGGGTCAGACCGCGGCGCGGACCGGGACGCCGTACGTCGTGGTGCGCTCGCGCATCGGGCGCCCGATGCCCTCCCCGATCTCGTGGAGGTCGGCGATGGTCTTGGCCGAGCCGTGCTCSGAGCCGGCCATCCGCGAGATGGTCTCCTCCATGAGCGTCCCGCCCACGTCGTCGGCACCKGCACGGAGCATCGCCCGGGTGCCGTCGACACCCAGCTTGACCCAGCTCGTCTGGATGTGGCGGATCGAGCCGTGCAGCATGATCCGACCCATCGCGTGGACCGCGAGGTTGTCACGCATCGTCGACGATGCGTGACAACNGCACGGAGCATCGCCCGGGTGCCGTCGACACCCAGCTTGACCCAGCTCGTCTGGATGTGGCGGATCGAGCCGTGCAGCATGATCCGACCCATCGCGTGGACCGCGAGGTTGTCACGCATCGTCGGGCCCGGGCGGGCGACGCCCGCCAGGTAGATCGGCGACGAGGTGTGCACGAACGGCAGCGGCACGAACTCGGTGAACCCGCCCGTCTCGTCCTGGATGCGGCGCAGCACCCGCAGGTGCGCCACCCAGTGGCGCGGGTTGTCGACGTGGCCGTACATCATCGTCGAGCTCGACGGCAGGCCCACGCGGTGCGCGGTGCTGACCACGTCGATCCAGGTGCGGGTCGGGAGCTTGCCCTTGGTGAGGATCCAGCGGACCTCGTCGTCGAGGATCTCCGCCGCGGTGCCGGGGATCGAGCCGAGGCCCGACTCCTTCGCCCGGATCAGGAAGTCCTCGACCGACAGGCCGGTGCGGGTCGCGCCGTTGACGATCTCCATCGGCGAGAAGGCGTGCACGTGCATGCCCGGCACCCGCTCCTTGACCGCGGCGGCGAGGTCGAAGTACGCCGTGCCCGGCAGCTCGGGGTCGATGCCGCCCTGCATGCAGACCTCGGTCGCGCCCAGCTCCCACGCCTCCTGTGCGCGGTCGGCGACCTGGTCCAGCGAGAGCGAGTAGGCGTCCGCGTCCGTACGCCGCTGCGCGAAGGCGCAGAACCGGCACCCGACGTAGCAGACGTTGGTGAAGTTGATGTTGCGGTTGACGACGTAGGTCACCTCCTCGCCCACGGTGTCGCGGCGCAGGTCATCGGCGAGGCGGCACACCTGCTCGAGGAGGTCGCCCTCCGCGGTCATCAGGGCCAACGCCTGCTCATCATTCAGGCCGGCGGGATCCTTCTCCGCCGCCGCCAGGGCCGCCCGCCCCTCGGCGGCTAGTTGGGGACCGGACGGTCGGTCTCCGGCTCCTGAACCGACCAGAGTGTCCCCAACTACCCCACCACCGACCTCTTCGCGCAGCTCGTCCCAGTCGCCGTACACGCTGTCGAAGTCGGCCCGCCGGTCCTCGGTCCGACCGTCGGTGTCGATGCTCGCGTGCAGGTCGACACGACCMCGACCGCCACCGTGGGACTCCAGGCCACCGTCGGGTGCCTGCCACGGCAGACCAGCAGGGCGTACGCCGTCCCKGGCCAGGCCGTCGGGCCCGGCCAGCGCCGCCACGTGGGACGCGACGCGCGGGTCGAGCCACGGCTCCCCGGCCAGGACGTACTCCGGGTGCACCGTCAGCCTCGGCCGCAGCTCCAGACCGGCCTCCGCGGTCAGCGCCCGCAACCGCTCCAACGAGGGCCACGGACGCTCGGGGTTGACGTGGTCCGGCGTCAGCGGTGACACCCCGCCCCAGTCGTCGATGCCGGCGTCGAGGAGCAGCCGGCACTCGGTGGTGTCGGTCAGGTTGGGCGGCGCCTGGATGTGCGTCTTGGGGCCGAGCACGATCCGGGTGACCGCGATCGCGGCGCGGTACTCGTCGAGCCCGAGGTCGTCGRCGTGSCGCATCGCGGTGTCCGGCTTGGCCCGGAAGTTCTGCACGATGACCTCCTGCAGGCCGCCGTACCGGCGCCCCACCGCGCGCAGCGCGAACACCGTCTCCGCGCGCTCGGCCAGCGTCTCGCCGATCCCGACCAGCAGGCCGGACGTGAACGGGACCGACAACCGGCCCGCGTCCTCCAGCACCCGCAACCGGACGTCSGGGTCCTTGTCGGGCGACCCGAAGTGCGCCAGCCCCTTCGTCTCGAAGAGCCGCCGCGAGGTCGTCTCGAGCATCATCCCCATCGACGGCGAGACCGGCTTGAGGCGCGTCATCTCCTCCCACGACATGACACCCGGGTTGAGGTGCGGCA